>CAJUFS010000081.1 GCA_910585575.1 uncultured Adlercreutzia sp.
GATGATGGCGTCCCAGCCGGCCTTCTTGATGGCCGCGCCGATCATGCCGCCGGTGTGGGCGTCGATAACCTGATGGTCTTTGGTGTAGGTAGAAAGCGAGGCGATGGTGGTGCGGCCCGCCAGGGGTACGCCCGTGGCGGTGAGGGGGCCGACGGCGAAGACCACCTTGTTCTCCGGGGAGAGGGGGTCGGTGCCGGCGGGCACCTCGTCGTACATAATCTTGTTGGCGATGCCCATGCCGCCCACATACGCTTTATAGGGATCGGTGGGGCTCGTCGAAATGGTTCCATCCGTCAGATTGACGCGGAGGATTTTCCCGGTCCAACCGTAGGACTTTCCGGGATCAAGCTTTGTGTCTGCCATGATGAAGCTCCAAATCTCTTCGTGTGCTGTTGTTGCGCGGCACGCTTTTCGCGATCTGGAGTAATCGATGGAATAAGCATATATGCAGGGGTTTTGTGGTAATACCCTCAATGAGGGGACATTTTTTGACAGAAAGATGACGGCGCGGTTAACAAAAGAAAAACGCCAGAAAAACTTTCGGTAATGCCCCTCAAAGAGGGTACACAAACCCTCCATTCATGATTAGCATGCTCGGTGTTGCGCGGCGTTTGCGATCTTGAGTTCTCTCTAAGCGAACTAATACAAGGGGGAGTTCAAAATGACAGACACCCAGAAATTTGATCCCGCTGCCCCTCAGCAGACTCCTGCTTCTGGCAGCCCCGCTTCCGCTCCGGCAGCCGCCGAGCCGAAGCCGAAAACCTTCAACCGCCGTTCGGTGCTGGCCATGGCCGGCTGCGGCGTGGCCGGCCTCGTGGTCGGCGGCGCGCTGGCCTCGTGGGGCGTGACCACCCAGTCCATTGCCTCGGGCCGTATCGAACTGCGCACCACTCCTGCGAAAATGATCGTCACGGACCGTGCTCGCTGCTCTGGTTGCCAGCGCTGCGAGATGATGTGCACGCTGAAGAACGACGGAGCTGCCCAGCAGTCCATCGCCCGCGTGCGCGTGTGGGACAACTACAACTTCGGTTCGGGCGTCGATACCAACGATGGTATCTTCGGCAACTGCCAATTCACCGTTCAATCTTGCAAGCAATGCGCTGATCCTCAGTGCGCGAAGTACTGCCCGGTTCACGCCATTTCGGCGGACGAGGAAACCGGCGCCCGCGTGGTGGACGAGGAAGCCTGCATCGGCTGCGGCATGTGCTCGGCGGCCTGCCCCTGGAACATGCCTCAGGTCAATGCTCAGACGGGCACCTCTACTAAATGCGTCTCCTGCGGCCGCTGCGCCGAGCAGTGCCCCAACGGTGCCATCAAATTCATCGATTGGGAAGATATCGCGCAGAAAGTTATCGACGGAGGCGTGGTCTCCACGGCGACCATCGTCGAGGCCTAGGGCCTTCGATGGTGAAACGTCGCGACCTGCCTTCTGGTAGAGAGGATAGAGCAATGGCTGAGATGGCAATTACCAGGCGAGGATTCCTGGCCGCCAGTGCCGCAGGAGCTGCTTTAGCAGCCTCCGGCGCCACGCTGACGGGCTGCGCATCCACCCCTGCCGTTGACCAGGCGTATGCCGATGAAGTGGTCAACACGCAGTGCACCGCCTGTGCGAAACAATGCGGCTATGCCGCCTACGTGGTCGATGGTTCCATCGACAAAGTGGTGGGCCACGCCACCAACCCCCATGCCGCCGGCACCCTGTGCGCCCGCGGCTTCGGATCGGCCACTGTGGCCGCCTCCGAGGATCGACTGACCGAGCCGCAGCGCCGCAAGGACGACGGCACCTATGAGCCTGTCGAGTGGGATGTGGCCCTCGAGGAAATCGCTCGCGGGCTGAACGATATCAAGGGCCAGAAGGGCCCCGAGGCCCTGGCGGTCATCACTGATGGCACCTCCACGGCCGACTTCTACCTGACGCGCTTCATGAATGCCCTCGGCAGCGCCAACAGCTACGTGGATGCGGCAACGACGTCGCTTTCCGTAGCGTCGGGCTTGGCCCAGGTGACTGGCTATGAAGCCTGCGAGGTGGATTACGCCCAGGCCAAGATGGTGGTTATCCTGGACGCGAGCGTGGTGGAGATGCCCGATCCGGGTACCGTGGCCGGGCTTGAGAAGGCCAAGGAAAACGGGGCCACCATTGTAATGGTGGACTCCCGCATGCCCGCCTCGGCCTCACTGGCCACCGAGTGGCTGCCCGTGCGCGCCGGTACCGAGCTGGCCTTGGTACTGGCTTTGGGCCATGTGCTGGTCGAGCGCAACAAGGTGGCCAAGGAGGCTGCGGCCGCCATGGAAGGCTACGAGGAGTGGACGGCATCCCTGGCGTCCTATACCTCCTCGTGGGCCGCTGAGATAACCGGGCTTTCCGCCGACCGCATCGAGACCTTGGCCCTGGAGCTGGCCGCGGCTGCCCCGGCAGCCTCCCTCGATCTTTCGTGGCTGGCCCTGTTCGGCGGCGGCTACGGCAATGCCGGCGAGCTGGCCCGTGCCACGGCGCTGGTAAACGCCATGCTCGGCAGCTGGAACGTGCCCGGCGGCGTGTATGCGGAAACGACCACGGTGGATTTGACCGGCACGAAGCTGGCCCCCCTGGCAGTGACGGCCGCGGATGTGACGGCGGCGGATTACCCGCTGGCTGCCGGCGGATCGGCGCCCCAGGCTTTGCGCATGGCCCACGACGGTGCCCTTGAGGGCCTCATTCTGGCCGATGCGAACGTGGTGGCGGAGTATCCCGACCCCGCCTATATCAAGGAGGCCATCGAGGCCTGCACCTTGTCGGTGGCCATCACCCCCGAGATGACCGAGACGGCGGCCTGCTGCTCGTTCGTGCTCCCCGAGAAGGTGTGGAGCGAAAGTGCCCAGCTGCCCACGGTATCCGGCGCAGTTCATCCCACCTTGGTGGTGTCCTCGCAGGTTATCGAGCCGCAGGTGGAGCAGGCCCGCTCGATTCCCGAGATCGTTGAGAGCCTGGCCGCGGCCACGGGCACGGAAAGCGCCTTCCCCTTCACCCTGGCCGAGGCCACCGAGGCCTATTGCCAGGCTTGCGGCTGCACCGCGGCCGGAGCGGCGGCCGTGGGGTCTTCGATCCTGACGGCGAAGACGGCTGCGTGGCCGACGGCTTCGGGCAAGATCCAGTGTGCCAGCGACGCGGCGGCCCAGGCCGGCCTGACGGCGCTGCCCGGCTGGGCGGCCCCCACGGTGAGTCCCGACGCCCTGGGCTTCGAGTTCTATCGCCTGACCACGGGCAACGGCGCCACGCAAACCACGGCGAAGACGGTGAACGCGGCGCCCTTGGCGGCCATCGCGAAGCAGTACGCGCTCGACCGCCTGTGGATGAGCGCCGAGACCGCAGCCGATCTGGGCGTGGCCGAGGGCGACGAGGTGGTCATCGAGAACGAGTACGCTTCCGCGCCAGTGGCGGTGCACGTCACCGAGCTCATCGAGCCCACGGCGCTGTACCTGGCCGCCCCGTTCGGCGTCGAGAATAAGGAACAGACCCAGGCCGACGGCGTGGGTGTGCGTCAGGCGCGCTTCGTGCCCTTCGCACTGGAGACGGCCTACGGTGCCCCGCTTCTGCAGGAGACCATGGTGACCGTCGGGAAGGCAGGTGCATGATGACTCGCTACGGAATGCTCATTGACACGACGAAGTGCGTGGGGTGCTACGCCTGTCGCACGGCCTGTCAGCGTCAGAACAACTTGCTGCCCGATGAGGACTTCGTCCGCTTCGAGCGCCAGGAAACCGGAACGTACCCCAACGTGCGCGTGGAGACCGTGCCGCTGCAGTGCATGCACTGCGACGACGCCCCCTGCGCCTCGGTGTGCCCCACGGGCGCGGCCCACAAGGGCGCCGACGGCATCGTCAGCGTCGACCAGGGGCGCTGCATTGGCTGTCTGTACTGCATGTCGGCCTGCCCCTATCAGGTGCGTGTGCGCAACTCCCAGACCGGCGCCGTGGACAAGTGCCGCTTCTGCGCCGTGCAGACGGAGAAGGGTACCACCACCTGCACCTGCGTGGAGGCCTGTCCCGCCCATGCCCGCATCTTCGGCGACCTGGACGATCCTGATTCCGAGTTGGCCCGCGCCATCGTCGAGAAGGGCGCCAAGCCCATCGCCGGCGACCTGACCCAGGCCAAAGTCTATTACGTGAGGTGATTGAGATGACCTACGAACCCATTTGGGGCGCCATCATCGCGTGGTACCTCTTCCTTGCCGGATTGGGCGGCGGTGCGTTCGTCACCTCGACGTTCATCCGCTTCCGCCATCCGGAATGCCGCGGGCTGATGCGCATTGGGCGCATTGTGGCCCCGGTGGCCGTGTGCATCGGCCTGGTGCTGCTGATGTTCGACGCCATGGCGGGCTTCCAGCATCCCTTGCGCTTCGCCCTGTTGCTGACCAACTTCGGGTCGGTCATGACCTGGGGCGTGGTGTTCCTGGCTGCCTTCGTGGTGGTAGCCCTTATCGTGGCCATTATGGACTTCATGAAGCGCGAGGTGCCGGCGTGGCTCGACATTCTCGGCACGGTCATGGGCCTGTGCGTGGCCGCCTACACTGGCTGCCTGCTGGGCGTGTGCCAGGGCTTCCCGCTGTGGAACACAGCGCTGCTGCCCATTCTGTTCCTCGTGTCGGCGGTGTCTACCGGTATGGCCATCGTGCTGCTCATCGGCGCTTTCGCCAAGCCGGACGAGTTCAACCAAGTGGTGGTGCTCAAGAAGTTCCACTTCTGGCTACCGTTGGTAGAGCTTATCCTGGTGGCGGCCCTGCTGTTCGTTACCTCGGCCAATCCGAGCCCGGCCGGCTGGGCCAGCGTCATGGCGCTGATTGCCGGCAACTGGGCCGTGGCCTTCTGGGTGCTGTTCATTGCCGTCGGCCTGGTGATTCCCACCATTTTGGAATGCTGGATGCTGTGGATTGCCACGCACCAGCTGGAGACGTCCCGCACGGGCCAGATGGTCAGCGCGGCCTCGGATGCCGGCGTGCTCATCGGCGGTTTCGTCCTGCGTCTCATGATTGTATCGGCGGCGCTGCCCATTACTATTGTGCAGCCCTGGATGCTCTAGGACTTCTGGCGGCGTCCGTCCCCCTCGGGCGCCCCGAAGCTTCATTTCTTTTCGGGAAGGGCAGGAGCTACTCCTGCCCTTCCCCGTTCATTAGGTAGCCCTCGAGCCACTCTTCAAAGCACAGGCCACTGTCGGTGATGGCGCGGGCGTACTCTTTGCCCACGTAGCGGTAGTGCCAGGGCTCGTAACCGATGTTCGTGACGGCGCTTTTGTCGGTGGGATAGCGCAGGATGAAGCCGTAATCGGCGCAGTGCTTCATAAGCCACTTCTGTGCCTTGGTCTTCTCCTGCTTCTTGTCCAGTTCCTGGTAGCTTTCGTCGACCAGATCGACGGCCAGGGCCGCCTCGTGCTCGCTGGTATAGGGGCGCGCCACCCAGAAGGCGGCCTCCTCCTTGGCCTTCTTGCTGGAAAGGCCCTTGTCCTTGCTCAGCTGCACGCGGGCCTGGTAGAGCTCCTTCTGCTTCTTGTGGGTGCGGAAGGAGGAGCAGACCACGGGATGCACGCCGGCCTTGCGGGCCGCTTTCAGCAGGGCCTGCAGCGACCGGTAGGCGCGCTTGTCGATGGCGTGGGCGCCGTCGGCGAAAGTGCGCAGCGCGGGCACTTCGAAATCTTTCGGCAGGGGATGCTCGGCGTTTACCAGGCGCAGGTTCCAGGGCAGATCGTCCAAGGTGAGCACGGGGCCGTGCAGACCCAGTTCAACGGCGGTGTCGGTGGCGCCGCCGGGAACGACGGGATTGGCCGGGCTGTCGGCGGCCAGGGCCTGGGCCAGGTGGAAGGAGCTGGTGGAAACGGGGGCGGCCGCAGCGCCGGCGCTGGCGCACGAGGCCGTGCCGACCGCGCCGAGCAGTGCGGCGCCGCCCAGGGCGGCCAGCAGCTGACGCCGGGTAAGGGGTACCGCGGCCGCGGCGTCCAGGGCCTTGGAGGCCAGGGTCGCTGCGGGGGACTGTTCTGCCACGATGCCTCCTTCCAGCCAGCTCTCGAGCGTTCGATGGGCTCATCTTACCTGGGAAATCTGACGATGACGTGAAGAAGGTGCAGTTCTTACTAATTGTTAAGAGAGCCCAGCTGGTCGTCCAGCTCCTGGTCGGAAACGCCCCGCGCGTCGAAGGTAGATCCGTAATCGGCGGCAGGGGTGCCGAGCAGCACCTCGAGGGAGAAGGACGATGGCGTCAAGTAGACGGTGAGGTCGGAGCGCTAGGCGATGGTCTCGCCGTGGGCCCGGGCTTTCGCCAGATCGAGGGATTCCTTGCCGGTGACGGCTTCCAGGTCGATGACGATGACGCCGGTGCGGCCGAGGGTCTTGTCGATTTCCTCGGCGACGAACTCGTCGAGGCCGGGGCAGTACTTGCGTCCCAGGGCCACCAGAGCCTCGAGCTTCTCCTCGTCGGAGCGTGGCTGGCGGGCGGTGCCGAAGGCGATGACGCTGCGGAACTGATTCACCAGCTTTTCGGGAGCCACTTCGCTGCGGCCTACCACGGTGAAGGACACGTGGGGGTTGGCCTGCAGGGCCTCGAGCTTGTGGCCGGCGGTAGCGCAGTGCAGGTAGATGCGGCCGGCGGGAGCGCCGCCGTCCGCGTCGGCGTCGGCGTTGAAGGCGTAGCTGAGGGGCACGGCGTAGGGATAGCCGTCGGTGCCGCCGGTGCCCAGAATGCCGTAAACGCCCTCGTTCAAAATGGCGGTGCAGACATCGGTGGGAAGCAGCTGCTTGGAGCGGCGCATGCTGGGGAACATGGGCAATCCTTTCGGGGAGACGGCAGGTAACGGGGTCATTGTAGCAGGTTGGCGGGAAGAAGCAGAGGCTGGCACCGGAGGGGCTATAATACGACTCGAACGTGGTGCCAGGGAAAGGATTGGCCGGTGGGGCGCGCAAAGAAGCACGCGAAAAAACAGCAGGACCGGGCGTCTTCGGAGAAAGAAGCGCGGGAAGCGGCGGGCGTTGCAGAAGCTGACGGGATTGCGTCCGCAGAGGCACCGCGCCGCGCTGCAGAAGAAACAGCCGAGAAAGACGGCGCGCTGAGCGAGGCTTCCTCGAGCCGCTACGATTTCGGGGTCGTGTCCTTGGCGACACGCAAATCCATGCAGGGTAACAAGCGTCGTGACACGTCTCCGGAGATGAAGGTGCGGCGTATGCTGCGCGAGATGGGCTTTACCGGCTACCGCGTCGACTGGGCGAAAGCGCCGGGGCGTCCCGACGTGGCGTTCGTCGGTCGGAAAATCGCCATCGAGGTGCGGGGATGCTTTTGGCACCGGTGTCCCACCTGTCAGCTGTCGGTGCCCAAGAAAAACGTGGAGTACTGGGAAGCGAAGTTCGCCCGCAACATCGAGCGGGATGAGCGTAATTTGGCGGCGCTTGAGGAGCAGGGTTGGCGGGTACTGGTGCTCTGGGAGCACCAGCTGCGCAAGAAGGAGCTGCCGACTACGCGCCGTTTGATTTACGAGACAGTGCGGCGTCCCGACGACCCGCCCTATGACGAGGCATTTCCCGAGGAGGTGGAATGACCGGGCGGCCGGGGCAGACGGTCGCAGAGGGTTGACGGAGGGTCGATGATGGCTGCGCAACGGTTTGGTTGCGGGTCGACGGGCGGGGCGGTAGTTTTTCGCCTGCGGCTCGTAAGCTGAGACCGTACCTCCGCATTCTCAAGAAAGAAGGTCGCTATGACACAATCAACGGAAGTGCTGGCTGCGCTGAAGCGCGCCGGCAATTACAGCAAGCTGGCCATGCACAACGAAGGTCCGCGCAGCTTCAAGCGCGGTCAGGGTGCCCTCATCAAAGTAGTTGCCAAATTCGGCGACAAGAAGGGCATCTCCGACAAGAAGCTCTGCCGCACCCTGGGCTGGGGCTGCCACGAGACCATGGCCGTGGCCAAGAAGGCGGCTGACAACGGCTACGTCGATATTACGAAGAAGGGCGACGGCAAACATCGCATCTCGCTGACGAAGACAGGCAAGCAGATCCTCAAGAAGCGCATGGCCGCCGAGGACCGGGCTGCCGATGCCGTGTGCTCTTACCTGACCGATCAGGAAAAGGAGCAGCTGGTGGCGCTGTGTGCCAAGGTGAGCGAGGCCTGTGAGGATATGGGCGTCGACTATGCCGAGATCAAGAAGCGCCCCCATCGTCATCATGGCCATCGCGTGCATCGCTTTGGGCATCATCATTGTGCGTCGGGCAGCAAAGCCAAGGGCTCGACCAAGAAGTGCGGTTGCAAGTAGGCTCGAAGCGCGAGCGCAGAGAGCGTGGTGAAATGGGCGCGGCACGCCTCGGGCGGCCGCGCCCTTCGTTTGGCTCTGTGGTCTAGATGAGGCTGAGGAAAAGTCGATAGAGCCGGTTGTCGGCGTCGAGTTCCGGATGGAACGCGGCGCCGATTTGATTTTGGTAGCGCACGGCTACCGGCCCACCCCCATAGGCGACGAGGGTTTGCACGGCGGGATCGACGCGCTCGATGCGCGGGGCGCGAATGAAGGTGAGGGGCACGGGCGTCGCTCGTTTTGCCGTGGCGTGTGGATTGTCTTCCCACCAAAGACCTTCGGCGTGAAAGCTGCCGAGCTGGCGGCCGTAGGCGTTGCGTTGCACGGTGATGGGCAACGTGCGGAAGCCGTCGACGGCGGTGCGCTTGGCGGCGAGCTGGCTATCGAGGTTCGCCGTGTCGCCCGCGCCTTCGAGGTGCTGGGCCAGCAGAATAAGGCCGGCGCAGGTACCGAGAACGGGAAGACCTTTCTGGATGAGCGCGCGCAGGGGTTCGAAGAGGCCTGTGTCGCGCAGGAGCTTGGCCTGCACGGTGGATTCACCGCCGGGGAGCACGAGGCCGTCGAAGGAGTGGCGCATATCGGTTGCGTGACGCAGTTGGCGAACGGTGCACCCCAAGGCTTCGAGGCGCTGCTGGTGCTCGATGAAGGCTCCCTGCACGGCGAGGACCGCGATAGTTGTCATGATGCGTCTCCCTTGGCGCTTGTCTTGCTGCGTACCCTCACGCTACTGACCGCGCTCTTCCATGATGAGCTCAATTTCCTGGGCGTTGATGCCCACCATGGCCTCGCCCAGGTTTTCCGACAGCGTGGCGAGAAGCTCGGGGTCTTGGTAGTTGGTGGTGGCTTGGACGATGGCGGCGGCGCGCTTGGCCGGATCGCCCGACTTGAAGATGCCGCTGCCCACGAAGACGCCCTCGGCGCCCAATTGCATCATGAGGGCGGCGTCGGCGGGGGTGGCGATGCCGCCGGCGGCGAAGTTCACCACGGGAAGCTTGCCGGTTTCGTGAACCGAGCGCAGCAGGTCGTAGGGAACCTGCAGACGCTTCGCTTCTTCGAAAAGTTCGTCGTCACGCAGTGCCTGTACGGCGCGGATCTGGCTGTTGATGAGGCGCATGTGGCGTACGGCCTGCACCACGTCGCCGGTGCCCGGCTCGCCCTTGGTGCGAATCATCGCGGCGCCTTCGGCAATACGGCGCAGGGCCTCGCCCAGGTTGCGCGCGCCGCAGACGAAGGGGGCGCGAAACTGCGTCTTGTCGATGTGATAGGTGTCGTCGGCGGGGGAGAGCACTTCGGACTCGTCGATGTAGTCGATGTCGATGGCCTGGAGAATTTGGGCTTCGGCAAAATGGCCGATACGGCACTTGGCCATGACGGGGATGGAGACGGCAGCCTGAATGCCCTTGATCATGGCGGGGTCGCTCATGCGCGAGACGCCGCCGGCGGCGCGGATGTCGGCGGGAATGCGCT
>CAJUFS010000082.1 GCA_910585575.1 uncultured Adlercreutzia sp.
AGGCCCAGCGTCAGGTAGCGGGTCACCTGGGTGATCTTGCGGCGGCCCGTATCGCCCTCGCGGGCCCAGCGGCCCACGGCGGGGATAACGCCCTGCATCAGCTGCATGATGATGGATGCGGTGATGTAGGGCATGATGCCGAGCGAGAACACCGAGAAGTTCGACAGCGCGCCGCCGGTGAACAGGTCGAGCATGGTCATGGCCACACCCGTGTCCTGGAACGCCGAGGCGAACTCGTGGAACGGAATGCCCGGTACCGGCACGTAGGCACCGAAGCGGTAAAGCGCAAGAATAGCCAGCGTGAAGAGGATCTTCTTACGCAGCTCCGGAACCTTGAATGCGTCAATAATTGAGCTTAGCAAGGCTCTTCGACCTTTCCTCCGGCCGCCTCGATCTTGGCCTTGGCGGAAGCGGACACTTTGTCAACACGCACCGTGAGGGCCTTGGTGATCTCACCGTCGCCCAGCACCTTCACCAGAGCATCGGCATGCTTGATAATGCCCTTGGCCTTCAAAGACTCGCCATCGACCACGTCGCCGGCCTCGAACTTGGCCTCGAGACGGCTCACGTTCACGGGCAGGTACTCAACGCGGTTGATGTTGCGGAAGCCCGGCAGCTTCGGCAGACGACGAGCGAGCGGCGTCTGGCCGCCCTCGAAGCCGGCACCCTTGCCGCCACCGGCACGGGACTTCTGGCCGTTCATACCGCGGCCGGCGGTCTTGCCGGTGCCGGACGCCGGGCCACGGCCCACGCGCTTGCGGTTCTTCGTCGATCCCTCGGCAGGGCGCAGATCCTTGAGTTCCATGTAATTCATTCTCCTTTTCGCTTTCCGACCAGGTATTTCCTTTTCCCTGATCGGCGTCGGCAGCTCGCCGCCGACAAACTTCCTTGTATCATGGCAACGGCGTGCCCTTGCGGACACGCCGAAATCCATCTAATGTGGGTGCGAGGATTTAGATTTCCTCGACGGTGATGAGATGCTTCACGGTGAAAATCATGCCGCGGATGCTCTCGTTGTCCACCTGCTCGCAGGTGTCGCCGATGTGGTGCAGACCCAGAGCCTTCAGGGTGCGGCCCTGGTTCGGGGCGCGACCGATGGCGCTCTTGACCTGGGTCAGACGCAGCGTCTTCTTTGCCTCAGCCATTAGTTCTGCTCCTTCCCGCCGAACATCTGGGCCACGGAAATGCCGCGGCGCTCGGCGACCTCAGCCGGGCTCTCCATGTTCTGGAGACCCGCAGCGGCGGCCTTCACAATGTTCATGGCGTTGTTGGTGCCCAGAGACTTGGTGATGACGTTCTGCACGCCGGCAAGCTCCATGATGGCACGAACGGGACCGCCGGCCAGCACGCCAGTACCGGGAACAGCGGGCTTGATCAGCACGCGGCCGGCACCGTACTCGCCCAGGATCTCGTGGGGCACGGAGCCCTCAGCGGTCACGGGAACGGTGAACATATTCTTCTTCGCGTCCTCGACGCCCTTCTTGATGGCGGTGGGAACTTCCTGGGACTTGCCCATGCCCACGCCCACGCGACCGTTGCCGTCGCCCACGACCACGAGGGCCGTCAGCTGCATGCGGCGACCGCCCTTGACGGTCTTGGCAACGCGGTTGATGAAAACGACGCGCTCCTGAAGCTCAGGGACGGTGCTTTCCTGTTGTTTACGAGCCATAAGCTAAAACCCCTTCTAGAATTTCAAACCTGCTTCACGGGCAGCGTCGGCCAGAGCCTTGACGCGACCGTGATACAGGTGGCCGCCACGGTCGAATACAACTTCCGTCACGCCGTTTTCCTGAGCCAACTTGGATACGATGGTGCCGAGCTCGGCAGCGCCCTCTACGGTGGCGCCGTTCTTGCCCGTGGCCTTGAAGGCCGGGCCGAGCGTGGACACGCCGCAGATGGTGGTGTGGCTCACATCGTCGATGACCTGAGCATAGATGTTGCTGTTGCTGCGGGTCACGCAGAGGCGCGGACGAGCAGCAGTG
Source organism: uncultured Adlercreutzia sp. (assembly GCA_910585575.1). GTDB lineage: Bacteria > Actinomycetota > Coriobacteriia > Coriobacteriales > Eggerthellaceae > Adlercreutzia. Next base: position 1,983 of record CAJUFS010000082.1, read on the forward strand.
CCGGAAATCTTACCGCGCACGCGACGGTGGCGACGGGCAAGACCGGCCTGTTTCTTCTGTTGCTTATTCATAGGTTAATCCCTTCAATCAGCTACCGAATAGGCACTTAGTCTTTGCCAGCCTTGCCGGCCTTGCGACGGACATGCTCGCCCTCGTAGCGAATGCCCTTGCCCTTGTAGGGCTCCGGCTTGCGCCACTTGCGGATGTTCGCAGCAACCTGGCCGACGGCTTCCTTGCTGGGGCCGGATACCACGATCTCGGTCTGGGAGGGAACCTCGAAGGTGATGCCTTCGGGAGCCTCCACCAGAACGGGATGGGAGAAGCCCAGCTGCATCTCGAGGTCCTTGCCCTTGAGAGCAGCACGGTAGCCGACGCCGACGAGCTGGAGCTTCTTGGAGAAGCCCTGGGACACGCCCTCGACCATGTTGGCGAGGAGCGAGCGAGTGAGGCCATGATAGGCCTTGGACTCGCGGGTGTCGTCGGGACGGGTAACGATCAGATCATCGCCCTCGCGGGTGATGGTCATGGACGGCTGGAACGTGCGGGTCAGTTCGCCCTTGGGGCCCTTCACCGTCACGGTGTTGCCGTCAATGGTCACATCGACGCCGGCAGGAACGGCGATGGGCATCTTGCCGATACGAGACATATGCGCTTCCTCCCTTTCCTACCAGATGTAGGCGATGACCTCGCCGCCGATGCCCTCTTTGCGGGCATCGCGGTCGGTCATAACGCCGCGGCTTGTCGAAATAATTGCCGTGCCCAGGCCACCGAGCACGCGGGGCAGATCGTCCTTGCCGGCATAAATGCGCAGACCGGGCTTGGAGATGCGCTTGATGCCGCGGATGGTCTTGGCCTTCTTCGGGCCGTACTTGAGGGTGATCTCAAGGGTGCCACGGGGCTCGCCGTCGATCACGTCGTAGCGCTGCACGTAGCCTTCCTGCTCCATGATGCGCGCGATCTCGACCAGCTTCTTGCTCGTCGGCATGGAAACCGTGTCCTTGCCGGCAGATTGGGCGTTACGCACACGCGTAAGCATATCTGCGATGGGGTCGGTCATTGTCATGTGTGTTTTCTCCTTTGATCCGTGATGAACCTCGACGCTCGGTTCGTCGGCGCCCATAGCGCCTCCGCCTTTAGCATCGGGCACACCCGATTACGTGAGCCTTGTTTCCTACCAGGAAGCTTTGGTCACGCCGGGCAGCTCGCCTTTGTTGGCCAATTCACGCAAGCAGATACGGCACAGGCCGAACTTGCGATAGTAAGCGCGGGGGCGTCCGCAACGGGTGCAGCGGTTATGCTGACGCGTCGAGAACTTCGGCTCACGCTTGGCTTTGGCGATCATCGATTTCTTAGCCATGCATTCCTTCTTTCTTATTTATCCAGGCCCGCAACCTTTCCGTGCAGGCCTAAATACCGAGGTTACGCGACAAAGCCCTCGGACGAGGGCTGTCGGTTTACTTGCTCTTGAACGGGAAGCCCAGGGCGCTCAGGAGCGCGAAGGCACCCTCGTTCTCACCGGCATTGGTGACAAAGGTGATATCCATACCACGGGTGCGGTCGATCTTGTCGTACTCGATCTCCGGGAAGATGAGCTGCTCGGTGATGCCGAGCGTGTAGTTGCCACGACCGTCGAAGCTCTTCGGCGAAATACCGCGGAAGTCGCGCACGCGGGGAAGGGCGGTAGCCAGAAGACGGTCCATGAACTCCCACATGCGGTCGCCGCGCAGGGTGACCTTGCAGCCGATGGCCTGGCCCTCACGCACATGGAAGCCGGCGATGGACTTCTTGGCGCGGGTGACGCAGGGCTGCTGACCGGTGATGATGCGCATGTCGTTCATAGCGGCATCGAGGAGCTTGGAGTCGCCAGCGGCGGCGCCCACGCCCATGTTCACCACGATCTTCTCGAGCTTCGGCACGCAGTTGATGTTCTTGATGCCGAGCTGCTCGACGAGAGCCGGAACAACTTCCTTCTGGTACTTTTCCTTCAGACGAGGAGTAGCCATGTCATAAAGCCTTTCTTCGATGGATTAAACACCGGATTTCCGACCCGGTGTCCCTGGGACCTTCCCAGGGCCATGGCGCTTGACGCGCGATTGGATATTGTCCCACACTGCGGGGCTTTATCCAAGAGAAAATCCGTCCGCTCCAAAGAACGGACGGATTTTCGGTAAAAACTTACTCGGTAACGGCGGGGATGTCCTTGCCGCACTTCTTGCAGACGCGGACAAGCTTGCCGTCCTCGCGGCGACGGGCCACGCGGGTGGCCTCGTTGCAGCTGGGGCACACCAGCATCACGTTGGACACGTGAATGGGAGCCTCAACCGTGGAAATGCCGCCCTGGGGATTCTGCTGGGTGGGGCGCATGGCCTTCTTGACCATGTTCACCTTCTCGACCACCACGCGGGACTTCTCGGGAACCGAGCGCAGCACCTTGCCGGTCTTGCCGCGGTCCTTGCCGGAGATCACCTTGACGGTGTCGCCCTTGCGGATCGTCATCTTGTTCTGAGCCATTCTGACACCTCCCCTACAGCGTTTCCGGTGCCAGAGACACGATCTTCATGTACTTCTTGTCACGCAGCTCGCGGGCAACAGGCCCAAAGATACGGGTGCCGCGGGGGGAGCCGTCGTTGTTGATCAGCACGGCCGCGTTCTGGTCGAAGCGGATGTAGGAGCCGTCGGGACGACGGACTTCCTTCTTCACGCGCACGATCACGCAGCGCACGACCTCGCCCTTCTTGACGTTGCCGTTGGGCATCGCTTCCTTGACGCTGCAGATGATCACGTCACCGAGGCCCGCGTAACGGCGCTTGGAGCCGCCCAGGACCTTGATGCACTGCACCTTGCGAGCGCCGGAGTTGTCGGCCACGGCGAGCATGGATTGCATCTGAATCATGTGATGTTCCTACTTTCCTTACTAATAGCTTGGCGCACAGCCCAAACTATTTGGCCTTCTCGACGATCTTCAGCAGACGCCAGCGCTTCATCTTGGACAGCGGACGCGTCTCCATGATCTGAACGGTGTCGCCGACGCCGGCTTCGTTGTTCTCGTCATGGGCATGGAACTTCTTGGTGGTGGTCATCATCTTGCCGTAGACCGGATGGGGCTTGCGCTCCTCGACCATGACAACGATGGTCTTGTCGTTCTTATCGCTGACCACGACCCCTTGACGGATCTTACGCAGATTGCGCTCTTCAGTCATATTCTTGCACCTTTCTTAAGCTACGCGCTCAGCTCACGAGCTCGCATCTCAGTCTGGATGCGCGCGATATCCTTCTTAACCTGCTTCACACGGGCCGTGTTGTCCAGCTGACTAGTGGCCATCTGGAAGCGGAGATTGAAGAGCTCGGCACGAGCCTCCTTCAGCTTCACCTGCAGGTCTTCGGCAGAAAGTTCACGAATCTCTGCTGCTTTCATTATGCCTGCCCCTCCGTTTCACGAGTGACGATCTTGCACTTGATGGGCAGCTTGTTGATGGCCAGACGCAGAGCCTCGCGGGCGGTTTCGTCGTCGACGCCGGCGATCTCGAACATGATGCGGCCCGGCTTGACCACAGCTACCCAGCCCTCGGGGTTGCCCTTACCGGAACCCATGCGGGTTTCGGCCGGCTTCGAGGTAATGGGCTTATCGGGGAAGATCGTGATCCACACCTTGCCGCCACGCTTCATGTGACGGGTCATGGCGATACGAGCAGCCTCGATCTGACGGTTGGTGATCCAATGGGCCTCGAGGGCCTGGATGCCATACTCGCCGTGGTTCAGACGGGTGCCGCCCTTGGCCTTGCCCTTCATGGAACCACGCTGCACCTTGCGGTGCTTTACGCGCTTAGGTACGAGCATTACTTGTCACCCCTCTCGCGACGGTCGTTACGACGGGAACGGTTCGGGCGGGAAGAGCCCTCGAGTGCGGGCTGCGGAGCCTTCTGGCCCGGCAGAACCTCACCGTGGTACACCCACACCTGCACACCGATGGAGCCCATGGTGGTGGCGGCGGTGGCGAAGCCGTAGTCGATCTTCGCACGGAGGGTGTGCAGCGGCACGCGACCCTCGCGGTACCACTCGCGGCGGCTCATCTCGGCGCCGCCCAGACGACCGGAGCACTGGATACGGATACCCTTGGCGCCGGACTTCATGGCGGACTGCACAGCCTTGCGCATGGCGCGACGGAAGGCCACGCGGCCCTCGAGCTGCTCGGCCACGGACTGGGCGATGAGGTTGGCGTCCAGCTCGGGGCGCTTCACCTCGACCACGTCGATGGAGACGGGGCCGTTGGCCACCTTCTCGAGCTTCTTGCGCAGGGCGTCGATCTCGGCGCCCTTCTTGCCGATGACCACGCCGGGACGGGCGGTGGTGATGGTGACCTTGATCTTGTCGCCAGCGCGCTCGATGTCCACGCGAGACACGGAGGCACGGGCGAGCTGCTTGTCGAGGAACTTGCGGATGGCAAGGTCGTTCTCAAGCGTCTTGGCGTAGTCTTTGCCGGCGTACCAGCGGCTGCGCCAATCCTCGGTGATACCGAGGCGGAATCCGGTAGGGCTTACTTTCTGACCCATGGATTTATGCCTCCTCTCGGGGTGCGACGACGATGGTGATGTGGCAGGTGCGCTTGTTGATGCGCGAAGCCGAACCCTTGGCGCGGGGACGAATGCGCTTCAGGGTGGGACCCTCGTCGACGTAGGCCGTCTTCACGACCAGGTTGTCGCCACGAAGGTGATTGTTGTGCTCGGCGTTGGCCACGGCGGAGTTCATCGTCTTGGCGACGGTCTCAGCGGCGGCGCGCTCGCAGAAGGCCAGGATCTCGCGGGCCTGAGGCACGGACTTGCCGCGGATCAGGTCGACCACGATGCGGGCCTTGCGGGGAGCGATACGGACGTAACGCGATACAGCCTTAGTTTCCATAATTCACACCCGTCCTATCGCTTCTTCTTGTCGGCCGCATGACCCTTGAAGGTGCGGGTAGGGCTGAACTCGCCCAGCTTGTGGCCAACCATAGACTCGGTAATATAGACCGGCACGTGCTTGCGACCATCGTACACGGCGATGGTGTGACCCACCATCTCCGGGAAGATGGTGCTGGCGCGGGACCAGGTCTTGATGACGTTCTTTTCGCCTGCCGCGTTCATTGCCTCGATGCGGGCAAGAAGACGCGGTTCTACGAAAGGACCCTTTTTCAAACTTCTGCTCACTATGACTCCTTAAGTTTCCGCTACTTCTTGCGACGACGGATGATGAGACGGCTGGAGGCCTTCTTCGGGTTGCGGGTGCGATGGCCCTTGGTGGGAACGCCCCACGGGGTGACCGGGTGACGACCAGCGGACTTGTTCTTGCCCTCGCCGCCGCCGTGCGGGTGGTCAACCGGGTTCATAACCGTACCGCGGACGGAGGGACGGATGCCCTTCCAGCGGTTACGGCCGGCCTTGCCGATCTTGATGTTGGAGTGCTCGGCGTTGCCCACCTCGCCGATGGTGGCGCGGCAGGTGATGAGCACGCGACGCATCTCGGAAGAGGGCATACGGAGGATGGCGTAGCCGCCTTCCTTACCCATGAGCTGGATGGAGGTGCCGGCGGAACGGGCGATAGCAGCGCCCTTGCCCGGCTGGAGCTCCACGTTGTGGATGAGCGTACCGACGGGGATGTTGGCCAGAGGCATGGCGTTGCCCGGCTTGATGTCGGCGTCGGGGCCGCTCAGAACGATGTCGCCCACCTTCAGACCCTTCGGGTGAATGATGTAGCGCTTCTCACCATCGATGTAGTGCAGAAGGGCAATACGGGCGGAGCGGTTGGGATCGTACTCGATGGTGGCCACGCGAGCGGGGATACCATCCTTGTTGCGCTTGAAGTCGATGATACGATAACGCTGTTTCGTACCGCCACCCTGATGACGGGTGGTGATGCGGCCGTACATGTTGCGGCCGGCCTTCTTCGGCTTCGGGGCAAGCAGCGACTTCTCCGGCGTGGACGTGGTGATCTCTGCGAAGTCAGAGACCGTCTGGAAACGTCGGCCAGGGGACGTCGGCTTGTACTGTTTGATTCCCACAGTAACAACCTTTCTTACTTCCGGGCTTGGCGGCGCTTCCTGGTAACGGCAAGAAACGACACGTACCCGCTTCCTCGGACACCCGCTCGCGCGCCTCTCCGCACACCGGGCATCCCCTACTAATAGTGGTCAAGCGATTGCCGATCAACGCAGATGGAGGCTCTACGCTGCGACGCCGTCTAACCACGCGCCCGGGTGTATCCATAGGCACACAGACGCAAAGAAGCATTATAGGTGTGCAAGTTTCGAGGCTCAAGGAAAATTTTTGCAGCTCGGTAAACGCCACATTTCCCGCACATACAGGGCGAGGAGGGGGTGCCGGTGGGTGCGGAGCGTGGTCAACGGGAGGGTGTTTTCCATCAGCATCAGCAAAACGTGGTCAATCAGAAGGTGTTTTCCATCGAGAGCCCTTTTTCTTGGACTTTTTGGCCAATTAAGCAGCGTTTTCCGACGATTCGAGCCTTTCTTCAGCAGAATCGAAAAAGTCATGAGCCGCTGACCAGGCACTATAAAAAGGGTTGCGGAAAACGCCTCTCGATTGACCAGGAAATCGACGGATAACGCCTCCTATTTGGCTAAAAATCTATTGTTGATACAACGTCGATGGAAAACACCCGCTGATTGACCAGCCCTCTCTTGTCGCCCACGCAGATCCCGCCATACTTCTCTTTCAAGACCGATCCAGAACGACCGGGTCCTCCTCTGCCACAAAAGTGAAGTCCAGCCACCAGCTAATCCAAGAGCTGGAATACAACACGCGGCCGCTCAACGCCTACCGTCCTTTGCGTATGCCGCCTTTGCGGCCGTTGGCCTTCGGGGGTTTGCCAGGGCGCTGCGAGCAGGCCGGGCTCGGGAAGCCCTTCGCGGCGGGGGCCGTATCGCGCTGATCGCGCTTTCGTCCCTTACCAGCCGCCGGCCGCTCCGTTTGACGGCTTTCTTTGGCACCTCGCTCAGAAGCTGCACTCGAACCCTTTGCTCGCCGGTCGCCGGCGCGACCGCTCGTAGCGTTGGCGCCCCGTTCGGCGGCTGCACCCGAACGCTTTCCCGCACCTGCGCGCTTTCTAGCGCCTCCACTTTTAGCGCGGGACCCTCTCTCGCCCTCCCCTGCACCGTCCTGTGCCTTCGGGCGCTTGGGGCGGATGAGGGCTTTCTCGTCCCAGCCGATGAGGTCGGTGCGGCCGGC
>CAJUFS010000083.1 GCA_910585575.1 uncultured Adlercreutzia sp.
TGACGGCACGACCGGAAAACCGCGGAAACGAGATTCGGGTCAAGGGAAAGTCCATGGGGCGCGAGCGCTCGGGCGCGGCCATGCCGTCGCAACCGGTCTCGGCCGTCGGCGAGGAGCCTGACGAACGCAGTGCCTCGCGCGCAACGCCCTCGAGTACCCGCCTCACGTTGTACCTGATAGGTCGCGTGGTGCTCATGCTGGCGGGCATTGCCGTCATGGCTCTGGGCATCGATGTCATCGTGAAAGCCAATTTGGGCAATTCGCCCATTTCCGCCACGCCCAACGTGCTGAGCTTGGCGTTTCCCGCCATCAGCTTCGGCACGTTCATGCTGGCCTGGCAGTGCTTTCTGGTGCTGGTTCAAGTGGCTATTTTGCGCAAGGACTTCCGCCCCGTGGACCTGCTGCAAATTCCCATTTCGGTATTTTTCGGCGTTTGCATCGATGTCTTTATGGCGTGGCTGGGCGATGCGGCCCCGGCAAGCTACGGGGTCTCGTGGCTGTGGATTGCAGTCGGTATGGCCATTCTTGCTTTGGGTATTGTGATGACCGTCGTGTCGGGCACGGTAATGAACTGTGGCGAGGCGGTGGTTCAGGCGGTGGTCACCAAGACGGGCATCCGTTTCGGCACGGGGAAGGTGTGCTTCGATCTTTCTTGTGCGGCCTTGGCCATCATCTGCAGTTTCGCCTTCATGGGTCATTTGGCTGGCGTGCGCGAAGGCACCATCGTGTGCGCGGCTTGCACCGGCCTTATCGTGAACGCCTACATGGCCGTCTACGGCAAAGTGCGCGCCCTAGTTGCGGCGCGGCGCGGCCTGGTGGAGGATGAGCCGGTTCCGCTGCTGGCCGCTGAGGAAGAGGGCGCGGCGTAGTCTCGCTTGCGGTGCTTTTGCCGAGCGGCTGGGGGGCGACCGCCTTTTGCCCTTCGACCGTGGACTTCTTGCGGCTGGCTTTGCGCAGAAGGCCTGGGGCGGCTATAATAAACCAGTTTGTGAATCAGGCGCGGTGCGAGCAGCGAAGAAGCTCTGCCGCGTGCAATGAAAGGAAGCATTCGTGGCAAGCATTTCTACCGCCGATTTCAAGAACGGCATGTGCATCATCAACAACGGCAAGATGTGCACCATCGTGGAGTTCCAGCATGTGAAGCCGGGCAAGGGCGGCGCGTTCGTGCGCACCAAGCTGAAGGACATCAAGACCGGCCGCGTGGTTGACTACACCTTCAACTCCGGCACGAAGTTCGACTCCGTGCGCCTGGAGACGAAGAAGATGCAGTACCTGTACAACGACGGGGCCGACTATTACTTCATGGACAACGACACCTACGAGCAGATGGCCATCCCCACCGACACCGTGGGCGCCGCCACCGATTGGCTGAAGGAGAACGACGAGGCCACGCTGCTTTACGCTGGCGACGAGCTCATCAGCCTGGAGCCCCAGATGTTCGTGGAGCTGGAGGTTACCCACACCGAGCCGGGCTTCAAGGGCGACACCGCCACCAACACCACCAAGCCGGCCACCCTGGAGACGGGCAAGGAGCTGCAGGTGCCCACGTTCATCGAGATCGGCGACGTGCTGCAGATCGACACCCGCGACGGCCGCTTCATCAAGCGCGTCTAAATGTTCCGTCGTTGCTGACGCAACGACGTTCACGCCGATGCTGCGGCTCCGACAGGCACCTGGCCTTGCACTTCACCGCTTTCCTTCGCGGCGCAAAGGCCGCTCAGCCGCGGTTCAGCACAATTCCAGGCACCTGTCGAACCCTCGCTGACTTCCTTGGGCGAATCTGCGAGGCTCTATAAAGAAAAAGAGAGGATCTTTCGGGATCCTCTCTTTGCGTTTGGACTCATTTGCTTTCTCGGCCTACTCTCGGGCGAAGAACGCGAAGGCGACACCGCCGGGGCCGACGTGGGTACCGATGACGGCGCCCACGAGGGTGAGGGGTAGGTCGCCGGGCACGGCAGCATCGTCGCGCTCGGCCTCTTCGGCGGCTGCGGCCTGGGCGAGGGTGTCCTCGATATACTTGCGCGCTGCCTTGTCGGACAGACCCGAGTAGGCCACCCAGATGGGTCGGGTGAAGTCGATGCCGCCGGCCTCGTCGATTTTTTGGAACACCATGTTCTTGGCCTGCTTGGAGCCGCGGGCTTTGCCGGCCACCACCACTTCGCCGTCTTCCACGGTAACCACGGGCTTGATGGACAAGAGCCCGCCCACCATGGCGGCGGCGCCGGAAATGCGGCCGCCCTTGCGCAGGTATTCCAGCGTATCAAGCGAGGCGACCAGGCGGATGTCCTGCTTCTCCTGGTCGAGGCAGTAAGCGATATCGGCGGCTTCCAGCCCCTCGTCGCGCAGGGCCCAGGCGCGCTCGACCAGAATGCGCTCGCCCACGGTGGCGTTGAGACTGTCCACCACGAAGACCGATTCTTTGAACGGGGCCGCGGCAATGCAAGCGCTTTGGTAGGTGCCCGAAAGACGGCTGGACAGCGTGATGCACACCACCGTGTCACCGGCTTCCACGGCCTCGGCGAACAGATCCTGGAACACCATCGGGGGGATTTGACTGGTGCGGGGCAGCTCGTCGCTCTCTACCAGGCGCTCGAAAAACTCCGTGCGGCTGAGATCCACTCCTTCGGCGAATTCCTCCTCGCCGAAGCTGATGGTCATGGGGATGATGGTGATGTCGTGCTCGGCGGCGTACTCGGTTTCCATGTCCGCCGACGAATCCACGATAATGCGAACGCTCACGCTAGCCTCCTGATTACAGGCGCCGATGCCGCGCGGACCATGCTGCCACTTTTCGACTCGGCGTTCAAATCTTTCTCAGTATTCTATCGTGCAACCGTCTGCGTGCCATCGGTACCGCGCAAAAGCAGTCTGCGAATTCATAAATAAAGGAGCAAACGGGTCATTGACAAAGTTGTGCCGCCGTGGCCGCTGGGCACTCTTGGACGGAGCGTGGTGGGATGGTGGTGATTGAGAGGTGGGGGTCTGACCGGGACCTGGGGGTGGCCAAGCGTCTCGTTCCTTGCTCCCGCTGGCTGGTTGTCGGGTGCGCGCCCTGCCGCTTGATCGCTTGTTGCTACCGAATGAACGGTTGATTGCCTGCTTTTATCGGCTGGGGGCTATCGGCTTGCAACCCTCAATCTACCTGGCTAAACGCAAAGTTTACCCCAGCGGGGTAATAGCTTTTGGCAGCGCCCGGGCGCACAATCGCGGTGTTCTTTCTCAACGAACAAGGAAGGGAGGATTGAGAAATGAGCATCGACGAGGAAAAGGGGACGACAGCCGCCGCGGCCACAGCGCCGACGGCGGCGGACGCCCCGCACAGCGCGGCCCCGGCCGCAGCGACCGGCACTTCCGGCGCACCGGCCCCCAAGAAGCCGCGCCGCAAGGGCTGGATCATTGCCGGCGTAGTGGCCGCTGTTATTATTGTGGCCGGCGCGGGCTTCTGGGTCTGGCACGAGCAGCCCAGCTTCTGCAACGCCATCTGCCACAGCCCCATGGACTACTACGTGGAAACCTACGAATCCGATAATCCGCAGCTGGGCGTGACGGCCCATGCGAAGGCCGACGAGAGCTGTCTGAACTGCCACACGGCCGAGCTGACCACCCAGATTTCCGAGGTGATGGCCTGGGTGTCCGACAACTACCCCATGACCGACGATGGCACCATGCTGGCCACGGGCAAGCAGTTCGCCACCGAGGAGTTCTGCGCCCGCGCCGAGTGCCACCACAACCTGGGTACCAGCTTCGACGAGATCACCGCGGGCCTGTGGGGCTTCGAGGGCAACGAGGAGAAGTACAACCCCCACTCCAGCCATCAGGACCTGGCCCTGGAGTGCGGCGACTGCCATAAGATTCACGAGAACCAGGTGCTCATGTGCAACGAGTGCCACGATCTGAACATGCCCGAAGGATGGGAGGCCCCCAATGCAGAATAACGTCTCTCGCCGTAACTTCTTCAAGGGCGCCGGCGTGGCGGCCCTGGGTGCCCTGGCGGCAGGCTCGCTGTCCGGCTGCGGTCACGGCTACGCGGCCGCAACGCCTAACAACCTGAGCGCCGGCGACTTCGGCGGCCCCTCGTGGCTGGGCGCTCCGCCCGAGATTTTGGAGTCCGACATCACCGAGACCCTGGACACCGAAGTGCTGGTAGTGGGCTGCCGCACCGGCGGTTTGCCGGCGGCCATCTCGGCGGCGGAGAACGGCGCCCAGACCCTGGGCATCGACCGCACCGAGCGCGTGATGGACCCGCGCGAGGACATCGGCTCGATCAACTCGAAGCTGCAGGTGGAATCGTTCAAGAAGTTCCCGCAGTTCAAGATCGACAAGAAGGAAGCCGTTGAGGACATCGTGCGCTATGCCAACGGGTTCATCAACTACGACCTGGTGAAGCTGTGGGCCGACGAGTCCGGCGCCATGGTGGACTGGATCACCGAGATTGTCGAGCGCGACGGCCGCATGACCATGGCCTTCGAGGGCTCGGTGGGCACCGAGGGCCAAGGCGCCCGCGACAAGGCCTGGGCCACGGGTCACAGCCCCCATCCCACGGACAAGGTGGCCGACGACGAGAACTTCTCCTTCGGCGTCACGCTGCTGGAGTACGCCGAGGAGCAGGGCGCGCAGTTCCGTTGGAGCACCGAGTTCATCAAGTGCGAAACCGACGAGAGCGGCCGCGTGACCGGCGTTATCGCCCGCGACGTCAAGGATCGTCACTACCTGCGCATCAACGCCAGCAAGGGCGTCATCATCTCCACGGGCGGCTACGGCAACAACCTAGAGATGATGGAGGATCGCCAGGCGTGGAACCAGCAGCTGCGCGTGGCCGTGCCCGGCATGGGCGGCAATCCCACTGGCGACGGCATCAAGGCCGCTCTGTGGTTGGGCGCCTCGATGGACCCGCTGGGAGCGGCCTGCACCTTCAACCGTGCCTGCGTCAAGCCCGACCAGACCGTGGGCGACGGCGTGGTGGGCCGCTTCTTCTGGTTCGGCGAGCAGCCCTTCATGAAGGTGAACCTCGAGGGCAAGCGCTTCTGCAACGAGTCGGGCCCCTACGACTACATGCTGCACTCGGCCTACATGCAGCCCTACCACACCTACGTGGACATCTGGGACTCCGACTACGTCGAGCAGGTGAAGCAGCTGAACGAGGTGGGCTGCTGCCGTCTGTACCCCTTCGACAACGGCGCGCCTTCCAACATGCCCATCCAGGCTATTCCCGGCATGCTGGAAAAGCTTATCGAGGACGGCTACGTGCAGCGCGCCGACACCATGGAGGAGCTGGCGGAGAAGCTGAACATTCCCGTGGAGGCCACGGTGGAATCCTGGAAGCGCTACAACGAGGCAGCCGAGAAGGGTGCTGACGAGGATTACTACAAGGAGCCCTATCGCCTGACCTCGCTGACCCATCCGCCCTATTACGGCGTGCGCACTGGCGCTTGGTTTCTGGCCACGCTCGACGGCGTGTCCATCAACACCGACATGCACCCGGTCACCGAGACCGGCGAGCAGATCGAGGGCCTGTACATGGTGGGCAACGACTCCGGCGGCTTCTTCAGCGTCAGCTATCCCAACCTGTTCACCGGTCTTGCCTGCGGTCGCACCATGACCTTCGGTCGCCGCGCCGGCATGCTGGCCGCCACGGGCCAGGCCTAAGCCGTCGGACCAACAACGCTTTCCCCGCGCGCCGCTCTGGTTTTTTTTGGGCGCCGGCCTCCGGTCGGCCCAGGGCGGTGCTTCAGTTAAGGCGCGGCGTGATTCCTTCCTCCGCTTGCGCAGTGAAACCCCTGGTCTTTGTCGAGGCCGGGGGTTTTCGCGTACAATGGGGTCCTAGCGGAGAGGGGAGGAAAGGCCGGTATGGAAGAGAAGCGGGAAGCACGCGAGGTACGCCATGCCGCCGTGCGGGCGCTGGTGGCCTATGGGGCGCTGCTCTGCGCGGTATCGTTGATGAATACGGCGGTGTTTCCTCTGTTCGATGCAGTGTTTATGTTCGCCCGCGACGTGTCGGTTACCTGCAGCGCCGTGGCGTTTCTGGTCATGGGCGCTTTGGCGTGGCGGGCGCCGCACTGGTTGCGTCCGCGCCATTTCCTGGCTCTGACGCTGGGATGCCTGGTGGGAGGCGGAGTCCTGCTGGCGGCCGGCCTGACGCTGGCCTCCCCGGTGCTGCTTACCATCGGTGCGAGCCTGGTGGCCTGCGGTCGGGCCTGCGTCACGGTGACGGTGGGCCTCGTGCTGGCGACCCTGAGCGGCTGGGCGGCGGCTGCGGTGATTGCCGCGGCGTGCTCCCTCCAGATGATAGGGGCGCCCTGGTTCTCCTTGCTGCCGCCGGCGGTGGCCGTGGCGGCCTATCTTGTTCTTCCCCTGGTGGCCCTGGGGCTTACGGCCAAGCGCGCCGTGGGCTTTCTTCGGAAGGGAGCGACCCAGCAGCCCCCGGCCGATTTGGCCGTGACGCGCCCCACCTCGTTCCTGGCGCCCTTTTCGGCCCTGTTCATCTGCTTGTTTCTGTTCCAGGTGGCCTTCGGCTTCGCCCTGCGCTTCGACGAGGTAGCGGGGGCTCCGCGCCTGTCGGAGGCGTCGGCGTTGCCGGTGGTGCTGGTACTGGCCTACGTGCTCGTCAAGCGGCGGCCATTCTCGCCCGATGTGCTGGTGTCGCTTTCGGCTCTGGCCGTGATCGGCGGCTTTCTGCTAGCCACGCGCACGGAGCCCTCGGTGCTGTGGGGCGATGTGACCCTGCTGAACGCCGGCAACAGCCTGTTCGCCATGACGGCGCAACTGGCGCTGGTGGCCATTGCCGCGCGCAATCCGCTGGGCGCGGCCACGGTCATCGCCTGGGGCAACGGCGCCTCGTCGGTAGGGTCGCTCGTGGGCGCGGCGGCCGGCATGGTGGCCAACGGCTGGGTGGTGGCCGACCCCCAGCTGCGCTTCGCCATTCCCGCAGCGCTGCTGCTGGTCTTTGCGGGCTATGTCATCCTGGGCCTGCGGAAGTTCACGTTCAAGGCAGTCATCGAGGGCGTGGCCCCCGTGGGGGAGCAGCAGGCCGCCCAAGCCCCCGAAGAGGTGTTCCAGCATCGTTGCGAGGCGGTGGCCTCCCGTCACGGACTTACCCCGCGCGAGGCCGAAGTGTTCGCCATGCTGGCCCGCGGCCGCGATCGCGCCTACATCGAGGAGGCGCTGGTGGTGTCGCGCAACACGGTCAAGGCGCACGTCAAGCACATCTATGCGAAGCTGGGCATCCATTCCCATCAGGAACTCATCGACCTTATCGAGAGCGAGGCCGTCGGCTGAAAGGGCGGCCGGCGGTTGGCTTGTCCGAGAGGGGAGCGCCTCGCAGCTACCCTCCGCCGTTTCCTTGATGTTTCTTGTCGGCAAATTGACCCTTCAGCATCATGACCATGGTAGGCATCTCCTATAATTCCAAACTTGACCTTTGACTAACTTATGAACGAGGAGGTGTGAGTTCATGCCACGGCTTCAGATCATGGATACCACGATCCGCGATGGCCAGCAGAGCCTCTGGGCCACCCGCATGCAGATCGGCGACATGCTGCCGATCCTGCCGAAGATGGACCGCGTCGGCTACTGGGCTATCGAGGCATGGGGCGGAGCTACCTTCGACTCCTGCCTGCGCTTCTTGGACGAGAATCCCTGGGAGCGCCTGCGTGCCATCAAGGCGAACACGCCCAACACCCCCCTTGCCATGCTCTCGCGCGGCCAGAACCTGGTGGGCTACAAGCACTACTCCAAGGACATCGTCCATCGCTTCATCCATGCGGCGCACCGCAACGGCATTGAAGTGTTCCGCGTGTTCGACGCGCTGAACGACATCCGCAACGTCGTGGACAACGCCGAGGCCATCAAGGAGTGCGGCGGCCTGTTCGAGGGCGCCATCTCCTACACCATCTCCCCGGTGCACACGCTGGACTCCTTCCTCGAGTACGGCCAGCAGCTGAAGGATCTGGGCGCCGACACCATTGCCATCAAGGACATGGCCGGCATGCTCACGCCGTATCGCGCCGAGCGCATGGTGAAGGCCTTCAACGAGGAAATCGGCCTGCCGGTGCATATCCACTGCCACTATGTCGGCGGCATGGCTCCGGCCAACATCATCAAGGCAGCTGAGGCCGGCGTGGCCATTGCCGACACGGCCCACGCGCCCTTGGCCTTCGGCAACTCGCATCCGGCGGTGGAAATGATCGTGGCCGCTTTGAAGGAAAGCCGCTACGACACCGACCTCGACCTCGATCTGCTGTTCGAGATTTCCGAGTACTGGGAGGAAATGCGCAAGCGCGGCCACTACAAGCGCGGCGTGTCCTCGCTTATGCACATGAAGGTGTACTCGCACCAGGTGCCCGGCGGCATGATGAGCAACCTGGTCAGCCAGCTGGAGGTGCAGAAGGCCACCGACCGTCTGCCCGAGGTTATGGCGGAAATTCCGAAGGTGCGCGCCGAGGTGGGCTATCCGCCGCTGGTTACCCCGCTGTCCCAGATCGTGGGCACCCAGGCCGTGTTCAACGTGCTTACCGGCAAGCGCTGGAGCGTCATTTCCAAGGAAATGAAGGACTACGTGTGCGGCTACTACGGCAAGGCGCCGGGCAACATGGACAAGGAAATTGTGGCGAAGGTAGCCGGCGATGCCGAGATCCTCGACCCGTCCATTGCCCCGGGCAAGCTGGTCACCACCACCTACGACGAGATGGCCGAGGAAATTGGCGATCTGGCCCAAAGCGAAGAGGACGTGCTCATGTACGCTCTGTTCCCCAACGAGGCCCGTACCTATTTGAGCAAGCACCGTGTATCCGAGAAGGTCGATTTCATGCTGGAGCAGGAGTCCAGCGCCACCAAGGAGGACGATTACGTGGACATCAATCAGATTCGCGA
>CAJUFS010000084.1 GCA_910585575.1 uncultured Adlercreutzia sp.
GAGGGCCGTCGCGTCCTGCTCACCGAGGACAACATGATGGCCGCGGCCATTGCCGAGGAGCTGATCGGCATGACCGGCGCGGCCGTGGAGCACGCCGAGAACGGCAAGCTGGCTCTGGACATGCTGCTCGAGCGTGATCCGGGCTACTACGACATCGTGCTCATGGACATCCAGATGCCGGTCATGAACGGCTACGAGGCCGCCACGGCCATTCGTGCCGAGGCCGGCGGCCGTCCCGATCTGGGCGACATTCCCATCGTGGCCCTTTCCGCCGACGCCTTCGCCGAGGACATCCGCCACGCCCATGCCTCGGGTATGAACGACCACATGTCCAAGCCCCTGGAAATCGAGACCCTGGTGCGCATGCTCCAGAAGTGGATGCACTAGCACGCAACTGTTCACTTGCTGCAAAGCGACGCCCCCGCCGGCTTCAAGCTGGCGGGGGCGTTTTTGTTGGAACGACGCGGAGAAGGAGCACGTGAGAGTTGCGTAGATGCAAGCCGAACTGCCCGATGGCGTCCGGGCCCGACCGCCACAGCCGTGGGGCCGCGGTGCGGCGCCTCCCCTAGCCCAGAGACGTTCCCTGGCGCCCGCGGCCGCGCAGGCAATCGCGCAGGATGAGCAGCAGCTTGCGCGTATCGAGCGGCTTGGTCACATGGGCCGTCATGCCGGCCTCGCGGGCGCGGCGCTGACCCTCTTCGAAGGCGTCGGCCGTGGCGGCAATGATGGGCAGGTCCTTCACGTCGGGGCGCGGCAGGGCGCGGATGGCCCGCGTAGCGCCGTCACCGGTCATGCGCGGCATGCGCATGTCCATGATGATCACGTCGTAGTGGCCGATGGCCGTGTCCTCCACGGCCTGCACCGCCTCGTCGCCGTCGCCGGCCATTTCCACAATGAAGCCGTGGTCCAGCAGAATGGCACCCAGGATCTCGCGCGAGAGCTCGTCGTCGTCAACCACCAGCGCCCGGAAGCCCTCGAAACGCAGCAGGCGCACGTCCTCCTCCGGCACGGCGTCGACGGCGCGCTCGTGGAATTCCTTGTCCAGCTTTAGCGGCAGGGTAATGTCGAACTCGCTTCCCTTCCGCAGCTCGCTTGTCACCTTCACGGTGCCGCCCAAAAGATCGATGAGGTTCTTCGCGATGGTCATGCCCAGACCCGTGCCCTCTTCAGTGCGGGCTCGGCTGGCGGCATCGCGCTCGAAAGGCATGAAGATGCGCTCGACGAAGGCCGGCGACATGCCGCAACCCGTGTCGCGCACCACCACGCGGAACATGGCCACCCCGTGAGGCGCCACATCGCCTTCGGTCAGTTCCACCTCCACGCGACCGCCGGCATCGGTGTACTTCAGGGCGTTGCCGATGGTGTTCACCAGAATTTGGTTGATGCGCAGCTGATCGCCCAGCACGCGCGCATCGCGCACGCCATCGGTGCGGACGGTGAAGTCGATATCCTTCTCCAGGGCCTGGCTCGAGAAAACTCCCTGCAAGTCCTCCATAAGCTGCACCACGTCGAGCGGCTGCTCCTTGAGCACCACCCTCCCGCTTTCGATGCGGCTCACGTCCAGAATGTCGTTGATCAGCTCAAGCAAGTGATCGCCCGAGACGATGATCTTCTCCAGACTGTTGCGCACCAGATCCTGCTCATCGACATGGTCGAGCGCTCGATGGGAGAAGCCCAGGATGGAGTTGAGCGGCGTGCGGAAATCGTGGGAGATGTTGGTCAGGAAGGTGGTCTTGGCCTCGCTGGCATGCTCGGCCAGCGTCAGGGCCGTCTGGAGCGCTTCCTTCTGATCGAGCTGATCCTTCACTTCCTCGTTGATGTTGCGGGCCGCTAGCACCACTTCATCGGTGGTTCCTGAAAGACGCAGCAGACGCAGCTCGATGTACTGCTCTTCACCCTGGTACAGGCGCCGACAGCTAAGCGAGAAATCTGCCTGGTGCTCGTCGAGGAAGGCGCGCACCGATGCGGGACTCAGTCGCGTGCGCACGCTGTAGCGATCGCTCTCGGCAATGTAGTTGTCGCAGTAGTGTTCCAGCCACGCCCGGTAGGAGCGATCATCGCCGATGAGGCTGGCGAAGAATCGCGCCACATCGTTGCGCAGCAGATATGGAACGATGGTATCGGCCTTGGCGTTGACCAAGTACAGGGCGAAGTACTCCGAGCTGAGGCTCTCGATGATCTCGGAGCGACGCGCGCTTTTCTCCTCCACCTCTTTGAGCAAGGTGATGTCCTCCAGAAAACCCGTGGCGAAGCGCGCCGTGGCCTCGCCGGGCGACATGCTCAAACGGATCCAACGCCCGTCTTTCAGCTGCCCTTCGCACAGCATCCGCCCGTGTTCGCTGTTGAAGTTCACGATGCCGTCGTAGACCATCTGAGCCGTGGCCTCGTCGATGAAGGCATCGGCAAAATCGCGCACATCCAAATAGCCCGAGGCCATGCGGCAGCACTCTTGAGCCGGCTCGGTAAGCAGCAGCAAATGCGTGCGCGCCTCGTAGAAGAACATGCCCGCCGACACGCTTTCCAGGGCGGTGTGAGTATGCGTCATCCACGAGGTGATGTCCTGCACCTCGTAGCCGCAATAGCCCCGAACAATGGGGAAAATGGATACATGCTGGAAGGTGCGGTACTCCACCGACACCGTTTCAAACTCGACGGCCTCGTCGTCATAGGCGGCGCGGTAGTAGAACTCGAGCCACGCACGATCGCCGTCGGGCCAAATCTCGTAGACGTTCTTACCGCGCAAATCGGCGGGAGCGGCATCGGCCGTGGCGGCCATGGCGGCATTCAAGTACTCGATGGTAACGTCGGCAGGATTGCCCGCCGCATCCAAGTGAACTTGGGCAATGCCAAAGGGTTGCGTGCTGCGGTCGAAGATCTGCTCGCAGCAGTGTAAGATCTCGTTCATACCCTTTCTCCCTGGTCGAGCCGAACTGCGCATCGAACAGCGCTCAACCTAGACGCGCTGTCGAGAGTGACTTCTATTTTATCGCAACGGCTGACGGACAGACAACGCTTCGCAAACCGAATGCGATCAGCGAAAATTCTGTTGACCGCCCGGTGCCATACTCCTGGTAACACCGACGGCAAAACCAAGGAGCACCCATGGGCGACAAAGGCAAACGCACCCTGAGCAGCGCCACCGTATCGCTCATCGTGTTGGTGGCGGTCACGTTCTTCACCGCCCTGTACATGAAGGGCCTCAACAGCGGCATCCCGCTCTACTACGATAGCATCGGCTATTCGGCCACCATCGGTGGCACCTTCGTGGCGGTCTTTACGCTGGCAAGCACGGTCATGCGTCTGGTGGGCGGTCAGGTAACCGATCATTTTCCCCACTACAAGGTGCTGCTGGGCAGCCTGGCCGGCTTGGGGCTGGGCGTGGCCATTCCCGCGCTGTGGGACAACTTCTACGTGGTCATGGGCGCCCGCGTGCTGCAGGGCGCCAGCTTCGCTCTGGCCACCAACGTCATGACCGTGGCCGTCATGGGCTCGGCCTCGAAGAAACACCTGGGACGGCGCGTGGGCATCAAAGGCGCCGGCACCTCGCTGGGCACCATGTTGGGCGCCCTGGTGGCCACCTGGCTTTTGGATAGCGCCGGCTACCAGGGGTTCTACCTGTTCTACGCTGGCTTGATGGTAGTGGCCATCGCCGCCGTGGTCATCCTGCATCGTAGCGAGGCCGCCCGGGCGAAGCGGCTGGGAGCGGCAGACGAGGCCGACCGCAAGAGCGTGGCCGGCGCCGAGGAGGAAGGCGCGCACGGCGCAGCAGCCGCCGAGGCAACGACATCCAGCCATGACGGCGCGACCGGCACCGCCGCAGCGCCTATGGCAAGCGCGGCCGCCCGCTCCCGCACTACTCGCCCCGCAAAGCCCTCGTTCAAGCAGCGGGTGCATGCATTCATCGCCCCTTACCTGTTCCCGCAAGTGGCTCCCTACCTGGCTATTTCCTTTGCGCGCCGCGTGCCCAAGGGGTTGTGCATCTCCTTTGTGCTGGTGTTCGCCAAGCACGCTGGCATTGCCATGGGCGCCGCCTTCTTCATTGCCGCCGGTGCCACGACGCTTGTCTGCCGCCTGTGCGGCGGGAAGCTCTTCGACAGCAATAAAACCTGGCTTTTGTGGCCGCTGCTTTCCGTGCAGATTATCGGGTTCGCCATCTTGGCGATCGCCCCCTCCTTCGCCACCTTGCTGGTAGCCGCTGTGGGCTACGGCATCTCGGTGGGCACGTCCTCGCCTTTCGTGAAAACCATCACCGCAAAGGCCACGCCGAAGGAGCATTGGGGCGTGGTGAACGGCGAAGTGTACTTCTTCGGAGATATGGGTAAGGCCACCGGCGCTTTCGTCGGCGGTCTCATCATCGACGCCACCGCAAAAACCCTCC
Organism: uncultured Adlercreutzia sp.; assembly: GCA_910585575.1. Taxonomy (GTDB): domain Bacteria; phylum Actinomycetota; class Coriobacteriia; order Coriobacteriales; family Eggerthellaceae; genus Adlercreutzia. The sequence goes on from CAJUFS010000084.1 coordinate 4,379, forward strand.
TCCCCGAAATTGCCCTCGGCTTCGCACTGTTCACCAGCGCCGTAACGGGCATCGCCCTGCTGGTCGGCCATCACCTGCAAGCCAAGAAAACCGCCTAGGTCACCTTCGACGGTAAGCCGAGCGGCTGCGTAGACCGCTTGCAGCTGCCAGTCGAACGTGCCGCAGGCCGCGTTCGGTATAATTGCCCTATTGCCACCCACCCCTGGCCGCCCCGCTGAAAGGACATCCATGGCGAAGAAAGTCCTGTTCGCGCTTTTCACCATTGCCTTCGGCGCCTTCGCTGGGGCCTTTGCCTGGGGCTTCTTCTTTCTTATGAACACGGGCATTGCTCTCCTTTGGGAAGCGGCGCCCAACGCACTGGCGGCGCAGGGGCTGCCGGCGGTTTTCTATCCCCTTGTCTTCTGCACCATCGGCGGCGTGGTCATCGGGCTTTTCGCGAAGAAGTTCGGGCCTTACCCGGCTGACATGAACACCGTGATGGCCTCGGTGAAGCAGACGGGCCGTTACGAATACGACCATATGGGCGCCTCTTTTTTCGGAGCCTTGCTGCCGCTGCTGTTCGGCGGCTCCATTGGGCCGGAGGCGGGGATGACTGGCGTCATTGCGGGCCTGTGCACCTGGGTGGGCGATCGCCTGCGCTTCGTCGGTGCCGAAATGCGCGAGCTGGCCGAGGCCAGCTGCGCCGCAGTGATTGCCGCCATTTTCGCAACGCCGTTGTTTGGCCTGATGGTGCCCGCCGTCGGTGCCGCCGACGACTCGGACGGCCCGCGCCGCATCAGCGAGGTTCGTCTGGACGTGGCCAAGCCGCTGAAGATTGCCGCGTACGTCCTGGCCGTAGCGGGCGCCCTGGGCGCCATGGCCCTGCTGGGGCACTGGTTCGGCGCGGGCGGCGGCCTGCCGCACTTTTCCGAGATTGCCTTCGGTGCCGCCGAACTTGCGTGGGCGCTTCCGCTCATGGCCGTCGGCACGATGGCCGGCTGGCTCTACTTCCCCGCCGGCGCCGCTGCCCGCGCCCTGGCCACGCGCCTGGGGAACCGCCCCATAGCGAAGGCGGTTACGGCCGGGGTTCTTCTTGGCGCCGTGGGCACGGCGCTGCCCTTCGCCCTGTTTGCCGGAGAGGCCCAAACCGAGCAGCTGGCACTCATCTGGACCACCATCGGCGCCGGTGTGCTGCTGGCCACGGGCTTTGCCAAGGTCATCGTCACGCAGTTCTGCCTCAACCTGGGATGGCGCGGCGGCCACTTCTTCCCGCTTATCTTCGCGGGCATCGCCCTTGGCTACGGTCTGGCCACCCTAACGGGCATTGACTCCGTCTTCGCCCTGTGCGCGGTGACGGGCGCGCTCATGGGCGCGGTGATGCGACAGCCCCTTATGACGGCCGTCCTGCTTTTCCTAGTGTTTCCCCTGGCTGGCGCTCCCGTACTGCTAGTGGCCGCCGCCCTGGGCTCGCTTGTGCCCGTACCGCACCGCTGGCTGGGGAAGTAGCGGCCTTCGTTATCGCTGGGAAACAGGATGCCCGGCCGCCCCAGCGGCTGCCCCCGCTCCCCCTATACTGAAACGCGACACCCCCGAGCGGAAGGACGCGTCATGGACAACGAGCGCTTGAGCACCCAGCTGGTACGGGACGACCGCGTAGTGCGGGAAAACCGCACGGTGCAAGAGGACCGCGTGGTGCGCGAAGATCGGGAACTGACCGTGTGGGAGCCCGTCGAGCGCCCCTTGAAGGAGAAGGCCATCATCGCCGGCATTTTGGCCGCCATCGCCCTGGTGTCTCTGATCTTCCTGGCGAATCTTGCCTCCTCCCCCGAAACCTATCAGGGCATTTACACCACCCTTGACGAGAAGAAGCTGAACGTCATGGGCCTGGCAACGACCACCACAGCCGCCTCGGCCGCCATCTCGGCGCTGCCCAACGACACCGGCACTCCCATTGCCGACAAATTAGTGGACTTCAGCTCCTACCTCATGATCATCCTTGCCGTCATTTACCTGGAGAAATTCCTGCTCACCACTTTGGGGTTCCTCTCCTTCGGCATTCTTATTCCCGTGGCCTGCGTGCTGTTCGCCATAGCGGTTTTCCAGCGACAGGGCACGCTGGTGAAAATCAACCTGCAAAAACTCGGTACCAAGCTGACCGCCTTCGGACTGGCTTTGTTCCTGGTGGTGCCCGTAAGCGTGTGGCTGACGAACAACATTGATGCCACCTACGAGGAATCGCTGGCCGCCTCCAACGCCGCTGCCCAAGAGGCCACCGAGCAGCTGCAGGAAAATACCCAGCAGGAACCCCAGGAAGACCCGGGGCTGCTGGGAGGCATTGCCAACGCGGTGCAGGACGGCATCGACAATCTGACCCAAGGGGCCCAGCAGGCCCTGGACAGCCTGGGCAATCAGCTCAACACCATGATCGACACCATGGCGGTCATGATTGTCACCTCCTGCCTGGTGCCCTTGCTGGTGCTCATCTTGTTCCTGCAGCTGGTGAAGATCATCACCGGGCTGGACTTCGGCGGCGCCACAGCCGTCATGGGCATGGCGCGCACCAAGGGCCGCGCCGTCGCCACCTCCCTGCGCCGTTCGGGTCAGCGATAGGTCGGGGGCGCCCGCGCTGGTGTGCTCGCGCCGCGAGCTGGTACCCTGCGTCGCTACGCCGCCGAGCGAGCGACCCCCTCACGCCGCGAGCCGACATCCCATAGCGCTGCGCTGCCGATAGGCCAACCGCTCACACCACAAGCCGGCATCGCGACCCCTTGCGCTCGATGCGCCAATGGCGGCCCTCAAGGGAATCCTGCAGGGACTCGTCATGGGTCACCAGCAGAAACGCTCCGGGAAACTCCTCGAGTAGCGCCGCAAGCGCATCGATGGAGCCCATGTCCAGGTGATTCGTCGGCTCATCGAGGACCAACAAGTTCGGGTTCTCCACCAGCTGTTCGGCCAAAAGCAGCTTCTTGAGCTCTCCCGGGCTGATGTCGGCGCCGTCCACCAAGCGCTCGGGATCGGAGTTCAGGCCGCCCACAATGGCCAGGACGCGACCCCGGTCGGCGGGAGCAAGCTGCGCCAGCTTGGCGAGCGCCTCCGCACGGACAGCGTCGCTTACCTCTTGGGGCACGTAGGCCGTCTTCACGCCCTCATGACAACGCGAGAGCAACTGGTGCACCAGCAGGCTTTTACCGTTCCCGTTATCGCCGGTAAGTACCACATGATCAGTGGGACCGATCCACAACTCCGGCACGTCGAGCGTGAAGTCGCCCGCGGACAACGCCCCCGTCTCCTGGTGTATCAGCGTCTTCGCGGATGCCGCTTCGCCATAGGATCGGAACCGACCGGCGTAGCGCTTCTCTACGGTTGCGGCCTGCAGAGCCTCGTCGGCCTTCGCCACGCGGCCGGCCATGGACGCCGAGAGCTTGGCGGCCACGCCGTCCTTGCCAGACACGATGGCGCGTCCGAGCCGCTCGCGCCCATCGCTGTCGTGCTTGTCCAACTTGCGGGCGCTGCGTTTTGCCTGACTGCGATCGGCCTCCACGCGACGCCGCGTCGCCTCCGCCTCCAAGCGCCGCTTCTCACGCTTGGCCTTCTCCCGTTCGCGCAGAGCCGCGTTGCGCTCCTGCCCCGCTTGCCCCGCTGCCTGGCTATAGGTGCCGGGGCGCAGCGTGAAACAACCACCGGCAAACAGGAGGCACTGCGAGACCAGGGCATCGAGCAGCGTGCGATCATGGGAGATGAGCAGCCCGATGCCCGAAAAAGACGCCAACGCCTTGGTCACCTGATGGCGGGTCGTCGCATCCAGGTCATTCGTAGGCTCGTCCATGACCAGGACATCCGGACGACGCCACAGCGCACAGCCTATCTGGATGCGCTTCTGCTGGCCGCCGGAAAGCGTATCGTAGCGCCAGAGCCATTCGTCTTCGATGCCCAACACGCGCCGCAACTCTTGCGCCTCGCGCCCCCAATCGGCAGCGAAATCCTCCAACTCGTTGGGCACCATCGATGAATCTTGCTGGCAGTACACCGAGAAAAGCTTCGGCGCCACCGTGCCGCTATCGGGGCGCACCAAACCGCAGGCCAGCCGTGCGAGCGTGGTTTTGCCGCAGCCGTTGTCCCCCACAATGCCGGTCCAGCCCTGCGGAAACGTGGCCGCCACCGGCCCTACGGCGGGGTTCGATGCGCCGGGATAGGTATATGTGATGTTGGTAAGATTCAGTTGCATGGCAGTCCTCCTTCGCAGGAGGCCGCGCGGGCACGGGCAAAGGTAGAGTTCACCGTTAACGACAGCGGGCAAAAGCGCCCTTCGCAGGCACATCAGAAAGCTTGTCCATCGGGACGAAAGCGGTACCATCGGCGAACCAGAGAACGCAGCAATGCAGCACCCAGCGCGACCAGGGATAATCGGTCAGAATGAGGGTGCCCTTCAGGGCATTGCTACATCTTCAACGCACTGCACCTTTCTCGAGGCGTCGCTTGCCAAAGGCTCCGCCGAAA
>CAJUFS010000085.1 GCA_910585575.1 uncultured Adlercreutzia sp.
CGGGGATGGCACCCATGGGGCACTCCTCGACGCAGTCGCCACAGGCGATGCAGGCCTCGTCGTTGACGGACTCGGCAACACCGTTCACCACTTCGAGCACTTCCTGGGGGCACGCGTCGACACAAATGCCGCAGCCAATGCACTCGTCAGCTTCAATAACCGGATGAGACATGGGAAGCTCCTTTATTCTCGGTACTTATTTCCTCGTCTAATGAAGCGATAGGCCTCAGGCCCCCTCTTGCTTCATTGCGCAAGATACCATGAAAGCCCCGACGCGCAAGTAGGAATGGGAAAATTTTCAGGGGGCGGCAGCCGCTTGCTTTCGCCCCTGCCCAATCCGCCGGTAAGCGGCACCTAGCAGATGCGCGGCAGCTGTTCGCCGACGAGCATGTCGAGAATGCGCGTGCTGCCAAAGGCCGTGCGCAGGAACACTTTGGGGCCGCGGGCCTCGTCTGCGGCCGCCACGGTGCCGATGAGCGCCGCGTCCTTTCCATAAGGGCTTGCGTGCATGGCCGCCAAGGCCGCTTCGGCCTCATCGGCCGGCACGACGCACACCATCTTGCCCTCATTGGCCACCTGCAGCACGTCGTAACCCAGCATCTCGCAGGCGCCGAGCACGGCATCGCGCACGGGCACAGCGTCTTCCTCAATGGTGATGTCGGTGTTCGATTGGGCAGCCAGCTCATTGAGCGTGGACGCCAACCCGCCGCGCGTGGGATCGCGGAAGCAGCGCGTGTGCGGGGCAGCTTCCAGCACCTCCGCAATAAGATGATTAAGCGGCGCCGCATCGCTTTCGATATCCGCCGAGAAGTTCAAGCCCTCGCGGCAGCTCATGATGGTGATGCCGTGGTCTCCCAGGGTGCCCGTGACCAGCACCACATCTCCCGGCTGAATCTGCGCGCCGCCCAAGTTCACGCCCTCGGGCACGGCACCCACACCGCTCGTATTAATGTAGATGCCATCGCCATGGCCGCGATTCACCACCTTGGTGTCGCCGGTAACGAAGCGCACGCCCGCCTCCTTGGCCGCCTCGGCCATAGAGGCGCAAATGCGGCGAAGGTCGTCCATGGGAAAACCCTCTTCCAGCACAAAGGCGCACGAGAGGTAGAGCGGCCGGGCACCCGAGGTGGCCACATCGTTCACGGTGCCGCACACGGCCAAGCAGCCGATATCGCCGCCGGGGAAGAAATGCGGCGTCACCACAAAGCTGTCCGTCGAATAGGCCAGGCGCTCGCCGGGAGCCAGCGGGGGCAGCACCGCGGCATCGTCGCCGCGCAGCAGCTCGTCGCTGCCATAGGCCTCGAAGAACACCTCGTCGATGATGCGCTTCATCATCGAGCCGCCCGAACCGTGGCCGAGCATTACCTTCTCATCTGCCATTACATGAACCTTCCTTGTTATATTCAGCAAAGTGAGATTTCAGAGGAGACACGGGGTGCCCTGACCGAGCGAGTTCCGCAGCGACGAGAACAGCCCAGTGGGCTGTTCTCCAAAGCGAGGACTGTCTGAGCGAATCAGGGTACCCCGTGGCTCCGATTTTGGAAGACTTTCTACATGAACCTTCCTGTGGTGGTGAGCACCAGTTTGCCGTTCTTCACGCCCTTGGTGCCCAAGATGAGGTTGGCCACACTTTGCACGAGGCCCGTTTCGCCGCGCATGACCACCACCTCCAGGCACATGTGCTCGTCCACGTGCACATGCATAGTGGAGATAATGGTATCGAAGTAGTCGTGCTGGATGGTGTGCAGCTTTTCCTGCAAGTCATTCGAATGATGGTCGTAGACGATGGTGAGCGTGCCCATAACCAGTGATCCGGGCGTGGCACACTCCTCTTCGACCAACGCGTCGCGCACCAGGTCGCGCACAACCTCGCTGCGGTTCTTCGCCAAACCGCGACGCGCCACCAGCTGATCGAACTCGATGAGCAGCCCCTCGGGCATGGCCACCGAGAAGCGCACGAGGTCGTTGCTGGAAGGGCGCGGCCTACACGAGCTCAACGGTCACTCCCGTGGCGTCCACGGCATCGTCGTCGATGGCGTCCTTGGCCTCGTCGAGGGCGGCACGCACGTCGTCGAGCAAATGCTGTACGGCGTGAAGCTTCTCGCCCACCGTGGCAAAGCCCGCGTCGGCAGCCGTGTGCGCCAAGTTGTGGGCCCAGCGACGCTCAAGCTTGATATGGTCGTCAATCTGGTCGATCATCATTTCCAACTGACCGGTGTTCACTCCGTTGGTGCACATGGGATGCCTCCTCAGGTTTGCTACTATATGAGTAAGGATGTTTTAACCCGAACCGCTTTCGGGCGCAAGATAGGGTGTGATTTATTCCGTGAAAAGTAACATGTTTGAGGTGACGGGCGAGTCGGTGCTCACCCTGTACGAGTCGCACGTAGCGGGCGCGCCCGCTTCCACCTTGCTAGTCGTAACGGAAAAGCCCCTCAGTGCGGACGCCCTTGCCGCCCTGGAGAAATCGGCAGCTTCCCTAGGCTTCGGAGAAGCGCCTCTTGCCGTAGCCGTCGTTGAGACGCCCGAGGGCTCTCTGGGCGCCGAAGACGTGCGCACCATCGTGGAGGGCCTTGATCCGGTGGCTGCGGTGGCGGCCGACGCCTTCGCCGCTGAATTGGTTTCCACAGCCTACCGTCTGCCCGTGGCGTTGAACGACAAGAACCGCGTGCTGGGCCGCACCGTGGTGGTGTTCGAAGATTTCGAAGCCCTTATGAAAACGCCCGCTGACAAGCAGCGGGCGTGGGCCCTTCTTAAGAAGCTGGTGTAGCAACGGCCCGGGCGCTGGGAGGGAGGCGCCCGGGCCGTCTTATCCGCTGTTGCCGTTAAGCAAACGGGAAACGGGAGATTTCAGCTTACAGAGCAGCCATGATCTTACCGGCCATGTAGCCGTGGGTCATAGCCATGCCCATGGAGTTACCAGCCGACGGCGTGGCGTAGGCCATGCCGTAGCGCTGGCCAACGGTGTTGCCGGCTGCGTACAGGCCCTTGATGGGCTCGCTGCGATCGGCCTTCATCACGTTCAGGTTCTCGTCGGTGATAAGACCGGCGAGGGTCACCAGACCGGTGCTCGTCGTGCCGTCGTTCATCTGGGTCGCGCCGTAGAACGGAGCCTTCTCGACGGGGATCATCAGCTCGGCCTCTTTGCCGAAGTCGGTGTCGCGACCAGCCTTGCACAACGCGTTGTACTGGGCAATCTCGTCGAGAGCCGTCTGCAGAGCGTCGCCCTCGTAGCCCAGGTAGCCCAGCAGCTCTTCCAGCGTGTCAGCCATGAACACCTGGCTGCCCATCTTCTTCTCGCTGCCGTAGGGTTCGGCGTTCGGGTTGTGCGTGTTGATCTCATTCACACCCGCAATGCCGACGCCCGGCACCTGGCCGCCTTCGGGGCCCGGGGTCAGAGCCGCCATAGCCTCCTGCATCGCCTCGATGCCCTGGGGGAAGCCCCAGTTGGGAGCACCGTGGTCGAGGCCGGCGCCCTGCACGGTCTTCATGTAGTTGGCATCGGTCACGCAGGCGATGATACCGAGAGGCTGGCGCAGGGCCGCAGCGCCGGACAGCTGGGCCATGGCCTCGTTCATGAAGCGCTTGCCCTTGGCGTTCAGCGTCAGGAAGGCCGAGGTGCCCCAGGGACCGGGTACGCCGGCAGACATGTTCATGGAAGGACGCGGATGCGGCTCGATGGCACCGCCAGCCCAGCAGCCCAGTTTGTGGCCCATGCCGTCGCGGCCGCCGCCGAACAGCTCGCCCTCCTTGACCCCCACGCGGGCAGCCCACTCGGAGATGTCGGTGAGCAGGTTCCACACCATCTGGGGATTGCTGGAGAAGTCGCCGGTGGCCAGCAGCACGCCCTTGGAGGCGTTCAGCTTCAGGTAGCTGCCGTCGGCCTTCTTCGCGTAGGCGCCCACCACAGCCTCACCGTCCATGGCCAGAGCCTCGGCGGTGGTGTTGAAGTAGAAGACGGCGTCGTTGCGCTCGGCCTCGAGACGGGCATAGTGCTCGAACTCGGTGAGGCGCGTGAGACGGCGGCCGGGGATGACCTCGGTGGGGTTCACGGTCTGGATGGTCTGCACCGTGGTGGCCCAGGCCTTGTAGCCCGACTGCTCCACCGGGTAATCGGTGCCCTTATCCTTGCCGTAGGCGGTCTGGATGATGCAGCGGCCGCCCTCGCGATCGAGCATGTCGGTGGTGTCGGGCATGATGGACACCATGTTGTCGAACATCTCGCCGGAGTTCTCAACGAACAGCTTGATGATGGCCGGGGACACGCGGCCCAGGCCGCGACGGCAGTACTCGGCCGTAATGTCGCCCAGATCGTAGCCGCCGAAACCCTGTTCGGTCACCCACTCGGAGTTGTAGGCGCAGATGTCGTCGCCAAAGCACACGTACTCCTCTTCGGGCTGGGCCTCGACCACGGCCACCTTGGCGCCGGCCTGGGAAGCGGACAGCGCGGCCTGGCAGCCAGCATGACCGGCACCCAGCACGACGATGTCCACATCGACGGTCTCGGACACCTGGTCGTCGGCGATCTCGGGCATGGCGCCGAGCCAGTCCTCGCCACAGATGGAGCCCGCTACGGTGTTGCCGGGAGCCACCGCACCCGCAGCGTCGCCGCCCGTGGCGGACAGCGCCTCGGCATCCTCAGCGCTGGCCTCCTGAGCGGCTGGCGCGCAGCCGGCGAGGCCGGCCATGGCAGCACCGCCGGCAACCAGCGCACCGCCCTTCAGAAAATTGCGTCGATCAATCGACGGCGTCGTAAAGCTTTTGGTCATGTACCCTCTCCTAACATGGAACTCTGCGACCCCTCCCGGGTCGCCCAACCGTGCATCGACAGCCGAAGTCCTTCAGCCTGCGACGGCCGATCCACTCCGCTCGCCTTACCCAGCGAGCGAAGCCCACCTTAGCGGCCGTGCGCTCTCCACCACAATCGCCGCATTGCAGTAAAACCCCTGGTAAATGTCTAACCGTTTTGGGTGATTTTCAAATTGGGAGGCAAACGTTTCTCCCGATGGGCCGAAAAACCCTTACCATCGAAACATGAAATCCTTGGGGAGGGACCATGACTTCATATCTACTTGACTTGCTGGCCAACGTGGCAACAGGGCCTCGCCGCGACGAGCTGCCCACGGCGGCGGTTTCGCTCCAGGCGCGGCTCCTGCCCGCCTGTCTCCAGGCCTGCATTCTTCTGGGAACGCTCGCCCTGGCCGTCAACCCGGGACTGTTCTGCTCGTCTTCAGGCCCCAGCGCAACCACTGTTGTCTTCATGGGCGCACTAGGCGCTGGGGCGCTCGCGGTACTTCTTTCGGGCAGGCAACGCCCCGAGGGTTGGTCGCGGCGGCACGTTGTTACCACCGGCACGCTGCAGATTGGGGCCGCCTTTGCGCTTGCCGTTGGGCTGCTTGACGTCGATGCCCGGGAGACGGCCCTGACGGTCATGCTCTTGCTCGCGGGTCTTGCCACGGCGCCCTCGCTGCTTTCCTGGAGCCTGGCCTTCGCCTCACGTTCCCGCGAGGACGTTTTTGTCAACAGCGTCGTCGGCTTCGCTGTTTTCGACCTCTTCCTCGTAACCACACGGCTGGTCCCCTCTCTGCTCTCGCCCCTCCTGCTAGCCGCGCTCGTTTTGGGCTCCCTGAGCTTTTTTGTCCACCGCACCCTGTTGGCGGGAGGCGAGGACTCCCCCTATCGCGCCTCTGTTGCGGAAGACGAGGCATCGGAGGAAGCCAAGGAACGGCTGAAGGGGTTACTCGCGTCCGTTCCGTACCTGGGAACGCTTCTGTACTTTTTCACTATCGGTATCGTGGCGTGGCGCAACACCGATCGACCCTATACCGCTTTCTTCGCCGCGGCGGCCCTGCTTGTCGTGTTGGGCGCCTGTGCGTTCACCATGCGCAACCGCCGCGACGACCTAGCAACCAGCAAGCTTTTTCTCGTGTTCAACATCGGGCTGCCCGGGATGGCCGTGTTCGGGTTCGCTATTAAAATGATCCCTCTTGAGCTGCTCTCCATTACCATCTTTCCCTGCTTCATGGAGATGTACTTCATCGTACTGCTCTTGGCGTTTTGGATTAATTTGGCCCTCTTCGGCATCGCCAATAAGGAGCAGCTGGCCACGGCCTGTGGCATCATTGTCCTGGGAGCAACCGGGGCCTTGGGCCTGGGAGCGGCGGCGGGGCTGCTGGACGATATTACCTCGACCATCGTCCTGGGCCTGGTTACGGCCGCCTTCCTTATTTTGGCCATCGTAAGCGTTGGCTACGGTCTCATTCTGTATGCGAAAGGCGCCGAAAGCGAGCCAGAATTGGCTCCGGCACCGCCAAACCTCGCCGACGTCTGCCGACGCATCGGGGAAGAGCAGAAGCTGACTCCTCGCGAACTGGAGGTGCTCGAGGAGTTGGCCTATGGGCACTCGTCGAGCTATATCGCGAAGGTGCTGTACGTCTCGAACAATACCGCGCGCAGCCATATGAAGAATATTTACAAGAAGCTGGGTGTCAGCTCGCGCGAAGAGCTCATCGAGCTCCTGCGCGAGAGACAGTCCGGGGCAGAAAGCTAGAGGCTGGTCACCACTTGCTCAGCGGCGTCCAACAGCTGCTCCACTTCCTCGGTGGTAGCCGCTTCGGCGTAGACGCGCACCAAGGGCTCGGTGCCGCTGGGGCGCATCATCACCCAGGCGTCATCTTCCAGCAACAGCTTCACGCCGTCGCGGCGGTCGACGTCCAGCACGCGCTTGCCGCCGATTTCCTCGGCGGTGAACGTGGGTACCGTCTCGGCACGGAAGCGGCTCATTTGCTCAGGCGTGATGGAAAGGCCGCGGCGGGCGAACTCCATGCGGCCCACCTCCTCGAGCATGTCTTCCACCAGAGTACCCAGATCCTTGCCGGACTGGGCCATGCATTCCGTAAGCAACAGGGCCATGAGCAGGCCGTCGCGCTCCTTCACATGGCCCGGCAGGCCGATGCCGCCGGATTCCTCGCCGCCGATCATGACGCCGCCCTTTTCCATTTCGGCGTAGATCCACTTGAAGCCGACCGGCGTGCTGACCAGCTCCAGCCCCAGCTTACGGCACATGCGGTCGAGCATGGCCGAGGCCGTGACGGTGGACACCACGCGACCGGTTTCGCCGCGATCAACCATATGCTTGGTAAGCAGCGTGATGATGCGATGGGGGTTCACGAAGTTGCCCTGGGAGTCGCCGGCGGCAATGCGGTCGGCATCGCCGTCATTCACGAAGAGGGCGTCATAGCCAAGCTCCTTCACCTTCGCCAAGCCGCGGTCGACCCAGGGCTGGATAGGCTCAGGATGCAGGCCATCGAAGGTGGGGTCTTCCGCATTGTCGATTTCGCACACTTCCACACCCATGTCGCGCAGAAGCCCCGCCAGGTACAGGCGACCGGCACCGTAGAGCGGATCGATCACCACGCGCAGGTTGGCAGCGCGAATAGCCTCGACGTCTACCAGCTCGCGCAGGGCGGCCAGGTAATCGGTCATGAGGTCGATCTCAGTGAAAGGACCGAGAATGTCCGTGGGCTGGGACGGAAGCACCGCTTCCACGCGATCGGTGAACTCCGCCGGGCTGGCGCCCCCATCGGCCATGCGCAGCTTCACGCCCAGGTACTCCGCAGCGTTATGGGAGCTGGTGAGCATGATGCCGCCCACGGCGTCCTCGTTGTGGGCCACCGACCAGCACAACGTGGGGGTGGGGCAGTAGTCTTCCGTCAGCAGCACGTTGAAGCCATGGCCCGCGGCCACCTGAGCGGCCAGCTGGGCATAGGCATGGGCATCTTGGCGGCAATCATGACCGACGATGAGCGTGCCCGGATGGTCGGCATCGCGACCGGCCGCCACGGCGTCCTCCTTGAACACGCGAGCGGCGGCGTCAATGACTCGATTGAGGTTGTCGGGCGTAAAATCCTCCCCGATAATGGCGCGCCAGCCGTCGGTTCCGAAATGAATATCAGCCATGGTTGCTTCCTTCCTCGGCCGCAATGGTTTCTCGTTGGGCGCTGGCCGTGGGCCAGCTGAGGACAATTATAGAGGAAGCGGCGGCCGGCATTGGGCCTGCTGGCTTTGATTTTGCGTTTCGGAGAGCCTTCCTTTCGAAAGTGGCTGTGCGGAGGGTCTGTTGGCTGCAAAAGGCCGGTTTTGGAACCGGGCACCCCCGAATTCGCGCTGCAGGGGCATGGTTTGGCTTGGGATCGACGGTTTTGGAACGTCCGCGAGCACTTTCGGTTCCAAAACCGTGGTTCCGCAGCCAATCCGAGGCGCCTCCCCCTGCAAAAGGCGCCTCGGCGTTCCAAAACCGATCAAATGCAGCCAAACGAGTGGGCGCCTCGTGCCTTACGGCATCCTGCGCGCGGCGCGCCGGCTCACTACCCAGGCCGCTAGCGCCCCCACGCTAGCTCCCACCGTGTCGGTAAGCCAGTCGGCGGGGTCGCACAGGCGGCCGGGGACGAAGGACTGGTGGAATTCGTCGGTCACGCCGTAGAGGCTGGCGATGACCACAGCTGCCACAACCAGCAGCCCCTGGCGCTGCTGCGGAACACTGCGCCACAGGGCGTGGAACAGGAGCACGCCAAAGACCAGATATTCGGTGAAATGGGCCGCCACGGAGACGATATCGGTGTCAGGCCCAAAAAGCGGCGTTGCCAAGGACACGAGCCAGCGCTTAAGATCGGCCACCAGTCCCGTGCCGTCATCAAGGTCTGCCCCGGTGTGCGCCGACATAAAGAAGATGAAGGCCGCCCACAGGGCGACCGCCAT
>CAJUFS010000086.1 GCA_910585575.1 uncultured Adlercreutzia sp.
TCTTCAACGCACTGCACCTTTCTCGAGGCGTCGCTTGCCAAAGGCTCCGCCGAAACATTGCAAGGGCATTGTACCTCAAATGAGGCACGGGGCAAATCTCGCGTTTTCGGCTATACGGCTTCAAATTTTGCCGCACCGTTGATCGTATCCACGCCATAGAGGCGCACTTCGCCGCCCTCGTCCTCGTGGGCAAAGCCGATGAAGTCCCAGCCGCACTTCTCGTAAAAGCGATCGTGGTCGGTGATGAGGTAGAGCCGCGACCGCCCCAGACGCCCCGCCTCGGCGCGCGCCGCATCCAGCAGGCGTCGCGCCAGATGGCCGCCGCGATAGGACTCCTCCACGTAGAGCGCGCAGAGGTTCGGCGCCAAATCGGGCCGATCGTGAAAGTCGTTCTCGATAAGGCCGCAACCCGCTATTACCGGCGCGCCCGGCACCTCGCCGTCGCGCACCACAAACCATTGCGGCACAGCATTGGGGTTCCGCACGCTTTCCGCCATGCTCTCTGCATAGGACTCTTCCAGCACCTCCCATTTACTGGCAAACCAGGCCGCTGCCTGGGGTATCAGCTCGGGGTGCTCGGCGATGCGCTCGATAGGGCCCACTTTGCCGCAAGCCTTCAAGCGCATGTGCAGGATGGGGAACGGATCGCCCATGCCGTCGGTCTCGGAGCGGCCGACCACCTGAAAATTCTCATGCTCATAGAAACCACGCGCCTGAGCATTCTGCTCGTTGACATCGAGCCGCGTTGCGCCGTGCTCCTTGACGGCGACGCGAAGGAGGGACGACCCCACCCCCTGGCCGCGCGCGTCCGGGTGAATGAACAGCATTTCCACTTCGTCACCCGTAATGCCGCAGAAGCCAACAGGAGCCCCTTGGCCATCGCGCGCCACAAGCATGGTTTCTGCGCCGCAAAGCGCATCGGGCACGTAGGCGGCAATGCGCTGAATATCGGCCTCAGTCAGGAAATCATGGGTCGCCCGCACCGAGGCCTCCCACAGGACAAAGAGCGCCGCCGCCTCTTCGGGAAGGTCCCGCAACGGCACATTCAAACGTTCAATTTCAAAGTCGGATTTCATTCTAGTCCTCTCCTTGCTGCCTGGAATCGAGGCAAAAGGACGCCCCATTAAGCACTCCCACTGCGGGCAGCTTATCCGCGACCCCGTTCTAAACAAGGTTACGCTTGTCGAGCGCCTCCATGGGATCAACGTTGCGAATGAGCGCGGGGTTCTCGAACAACGCCGTGCAGATAAGCCGCTCCCGGTCCAGATTGTTTTCGGCGCGCCCCAGCACGTTCTCGTAGAACGCCACAAGGAACGACTCGTCAGGAAAAACGCCAGCGTCGGCATTGCGGTACATGGCACGCACCAGCGCATCGCGATAGTAACGGGTGTGCTTCTCGAACGGCTCGTTAGCAACGGTGAAGCCCAGCTGGTTCAGATAGAGCTCCGAGAACACCGCCACGGTGCGCGTGCTTCCCTTGGCAAAGGGGTGCACCTGCCAGATGAACGCAATGAAGTGGCAGAACTCCGCCAGCTCGTCTCCCTCAAGGGCGCGGTAGGATTTCGCTTGCTCGGCCGCGAAAGCACCACGGAGAGCCATGTCGTAAGCGAGAGGATCGGTATACAGCACACTATCGCCATTGAGAATGTCCTCCTGCTTCACCATGCGCTCGGTCTTGAACCGACCCGGGTGGTAGACAGCTGGATCAAGGTCTTGAAACAAATAACGGTGAATTTCCTGCAGCATCTCAGGCGCAAGAGCAAAAGGCGCGCTTGCCAGCAACTCGGCAATGCGCTGGGCCACCAAATCGGCTTCGCGCGACGCGCCGTCACGGTCTGCGCCGTCGGGCACGACGCCCTGGGACCTTGATCCCGCTCCTACCCCATGATAGGCGCGCACCAGCTCGCCGGTTGCAGCCAGATCACGCTTCCCCGCCACGTACTCCCCCGCGACTTTGCGCAGATAGGGAGAAACCTCCAGACCGTCCACCTGTTGCAACCCGATGGCCACGGCCCAATAATGGCGACGCGCGGCCTCGGATGAGTGCTCGCGCGCCGGTTCGTAGTCGAATATGTCGAGTTTCTCGGCGGTCATAGGGGGTATTGTACCGCACGGCCGCTTCTCTTGCGTCGCTAGTGCACGTTGGCGTGGATGGCGTCGCGCAGGAACTGCGTGGCGCCTTCGCCGCAGGCATCGTCGTAGTAGGCTATAAAACGCGGATCGGCCAGGTAGCCGTCGGCCAGGGCACGATGCGCCTCGGGCGTGTAGGCGCCTTCGCCCCAGTGGACGCGAATCCACTGGGCGTGCATCTCGGCGCACATGCGGGCCTCCGGCGACGCGGGATCGCCCGTGGCCATAGCTGCTATCAGGACTTCCTTGATGCGCTGCTCCAGCTCCTCCTTGGCATTCCAGGCCAGCTTGCTCATGGAGCGCATACGCTCGTTGGCCTCGTCGATGACCTCATCGCCGTAGAGGGCCCGCGACTCTTCGCCGTACTCTTCCTCGAAGCGCTCGACCGCTTCCTGCTTCAGTTTCTCGAAGCGCTGCTCGTCGTTCATGGTTTTGAATTCCTCCAGTCCGTTTAAGGCTTGTTGGGTTACTTGGATGGTTTGGGCAAGCTCGGTGGCTTGGCGACGCAGCGCCAGCAAGTGGCCGCGCAGGTGAGATTCCAGGTCGAAGGTGGGCGTCGCCAGGGCTTCGGCAATGTCAGCCAAGGGAAGCCCGCACGAGCGCAGCAGCAGGATATGCTGCAAGCGATGCACCTCTTCGGGGCCGTAGCTGCGGTAGCCGTTGGCGGCACGCTGGGGCACCAGCAGACCGATCTCGTCGTAGTAGCGCAGCGCGCGCACCGAAAGCCCTGCGGCCTTCGCCAGCTGCGAGGTCGTATAACTCACCGACTCCATGCCAAGATCCCTTCTTCGAAATGCGAGCGGTCAACCAAGGAAGCGCTTCCCTCTGCCCAACGCCAGCTTACCCCCTTACGCTACGGAAGGGTCAAGGGCGAGAAACAAAATCAGCTTCCCAATGGCAAAAAATAGGGGTTCTGACCAGCTAAAGGCCAATTTTAAGCGCCTCGGAAGCGCAGGGTAGCGAAAATCTCCAAGCGTTTGATCATTTCAAGGCACCGAGCGTCCTTGCGGCACCCAAATCCTAGTCAGAACCCCCGATTTCTGCCACCGTGGGGCCGCTTTCGTTCCTGGGGCGGCAGAGACTTGTCACCGTCCCTACTTCCCGGTACGCTTCTTGCGCATGATGCGGGCGAAGATCACGGACACCACAAACGCTACTGCAAGAATGCCCAGGTCAATGTAGAGAGTGTGGGAGAATCCGGCCGCATAGGCCTGGGCTTTCGTGGCGCCGGCAGCCATGAGGCCATCGACGTCGGCGGACATGACGCCCACGAACAGTGCCGAGCCGATAGAGCCGGCTATCTGCACCAAGGTGGAATGGATGGCGGCGCCGTGAGCGTAGATTTCCTTTGGCAGCACCTCTAGATCGGCGGCCTTCAGGGTTGGAAAGACCAGGCCAACCCCGACATAGGCCATCGCGGCGCACACCATCATAGCGACAACCAGCACAGCCGAAGAGGTGAACTCCACCCCAATGAAGCCAACCAGGAGCAGCAGGAATCCGGCGGGCACCAGCGGCCATATGCCGTGCTTGTCCTCGATGCGACCACCCACGAAGCAGCTGCCAGCGTAGCAAAGAATAGGCAGCGCCAGCAGGCATCCGGCAACAAACGCACTATAGCCGACCGTGCCTTCCAAGTACAACGGCAGCAGCAGGCTCATGAAGATGGACCCCATGTAGCCCAGCATCATCAGCACCTCGCCACACACAAAGCGGGGATGCTTGAAGGGAGTAAGGTTGAGCAGCGGCGTCTTGATGTGGAACTGGCGCCACGCGAACAACGCCACCGCCGCCGCGCCAGCCACCATGACCAGCGCCGAAGGCAGCGGGTTGCGGGACACCTCGTTCAGGCCGTAGATGACCGCACCCAAGCCGACAAAGCTGAGGGCCACGCTCAAAACGTCGATGGCGCGGTCCTCGCGCGGGTAGATGTCGTGCAGGAAGAAGAAGCCCAGCCCCAGCAGGCCCACCGACAGAACCGCCGGGATAAGGAACAGCGACTTCAGCCCGAAGTACGTCAGCATCAGACCCGCCAGCATCGGGGCGAAAGCCAGGCCTACGCCAATGACGCCGCTGTTGATGGCCAGCATCGTGCCCTTCTTTCCCGCTGGCGAAATGGTCAAAATAACGCTGGTCACCACGGGAAAGAACAGTCCCACGGTGAGCGCCTGCACCAAGCGAGCCACCAGCATCATGGGGAAATTCATCGCGAAAAAGCCCAACAGCGAACCGATGAGCGACGCAGCGTAGCCGAACATCATTACCTTGCGAACGCCGAAGCGCTTCAGAAGCGACGCCGCCATGGTAATGACCGTGGCGGCCACCACAGTAAAACCGAGCACCATCCAGTTGGCCACGGAAAGGCTGACATGAAAATCGGTGGCCACCTGATCGAGAGCGATGTTCATCAGCGACTGATTGAAAGACGCGAGCAGATTGCTGGCCAGCATCATGATCATCATGATCCACATCGCCCGGCCCGTGGGGATAGCCGGGATAGCAGCGGAACGGGGGCATGGCGCAGAGGCGGCGGCAGGGGCCGGAGAACTCGCGGGTTGAGCGGGTTTCGCACCCGTGGCTTGCATGGTGCTTTTAGGTGTACTCAAGAGATCGCCACCTTGGAGAGAGGGACGGGCTCGCAGGTCGAGCCCGAGGGTTTACCTTCCTATGGTAGGAAGAAGAACGCCCCGTTTGACGCCCGCTTAGCGCAGGGTTTACCAGTCGTTTCTTCCTGGCTCGTTCGCCGTTATCTGACGAAGGGACGAGCCCTCACCCAGCCCCGTACAGCCGGATCCACAGTTTTAACCCGCCAGATTCACCACCCCCGATCCGTCCTTCTGGTGTAACCTTTTCGGTAAGCATCACGACGCCGGATGCACTGCCGGCGCTCAAGAACGTAAGGAGTTTGCCATGGGAATGTTCGATTTCCTGCGAGGCCCCAGCATTGACGAGGGCGTTCGCGAATACCACGACACCGACGGAGCCGTGCTGCTGGATGTGCGCACGCCCCAGGAATTCGCCCAGGGCCACGTGCCCGGCAGTGTGAACGTCCCGCTGCAAGAGCTGAACCGCGTTACCGCCGTCGTGCCCGATCCGGCCACGCCGCTGTTCGTCTACTGCCAGAGCGGCGGTCGCAGCGGACAAGCCGTGGCCGCTCTGCAGCGTGCAGGCTATACAGCCGCGAAGAACATCGGCGGCATGAGCAGCTACACGGGAGAGGTGGAGCGCTAATGAAGGTAGTCATTGTCGGCGGCGTGGCGGGCGGCGCCACAGCCGCGGCCCGTATCCGTCGCTTGGACGAGCAGGCCGAGATTGTCGTGTTCGAGCGCTCGGGCTACATTTCCTACGCCAACTGCGGGCTGCCCTACTACATCGGCGGCGCCATCACCGACCCGGCGGCGCTGACGCTGCAAACACCGGAAAGCTTCTTCTCGCGCTTTCGCATTGCCATGAACGTGCACCACGAGGTGACGGCTATCCATCCCGAGCGCAAAACCGTCTCGGTCACGAACCTGGAAACCGGCGAGCAGTTCGAGGAAAGCTACGACAAGCTGCTGCTGTCCCCGGGAGCGAAGCCGACGCAGCCGAAGGTGCCCGGCGTGGGGCTCGACCACGTGTTCACCCTGCGCACCGTCGAGGACACCTTCCGCATCAAGGAGTACATCGAGGAGCACCATCCCCAGTCGGCGGTGCTGGCCGGCGGCGGCTTCATCGGCCTGGAGCTGGCGGAGAACCTGCGCGAGCTGGGCATGGACGTCACCATCGTCCAGCGTCCCAAGCAGCTAATGAACCCCTTCGACCCCGACATGGCCGCGTTCATCCATCACGAGGCACGCAAGCACGGCATCCAACTGGCCCTGGGCCACACCGTCGAGGGCTTCGAGGAAGTGGACGGCGGCGTCGACGTGCTGCTGAAGGACGAGCCCGCGCTGCACGCGGACATGGTAGTGCTGGCCATCGGCGTGACCCCCGACACGGCGCTGGCGAAGGAAGCAGGGCTTGATCTGGGCCTCAAGGACAGCATTGTGGTGAACGAGCGGATGGAAACCTCCGCGCCGGACATTTACGCCGTGGGCGACGCCGTGCAGGTGCAGCACGTGGTGACGGGACTTGACAGCCTTATCTCCCTGGCGGGGCCGGCCAATCGGCAGGGGCGCATTGCCGCCGATAACATCTGCGGCGGTGACAGCCGTTATCGCGGGTCGCTGGGCAGCAGCGTCATCAAGGTGTTCGACCTGACCGCGGCCTCCACGGGCATCAACGAGGCCACGGCCCGCAAGGCAGGGCTTGAGGTGGACAAGGTGATCCTCTCCCCCATGAACCACGCCGGCTATTATCCCGGCGGGAAGTCGATGGTCATGAAGGTGCTGTTCGAGAAGGGCACCAACCGCCTGCTGGGCGCGCAGATTGTGGGCTATGACGGCGTTGACAAGCGCATCGACGTGCTGGCCTGCGCCATTCACAACGGCATGCTGGTCACCGACCTGCCCGAGCTGGATCTGGCCTACGCGCCGCCCTACTCCTCGGCCAAGGACCCCGTGAACATGGCTGGCTTCATGGCCGAGAACATCGAAGAAGGCGTGCTTGCGCAGTGGTATCTAGAGGATCTGGACTCACTGCCCCGCGACGGCAGCGTCACGTTGCTGGACGTGCGCACCCCTACTGAATACGCGGGCGGGCACATCGACGGCTTCCGCAACATTCCCGTAGACGAGCTGCGCGATAGGCTGGACGAGCTGGAGCTGGGCAAGCCGGTGTACGTCATCTGCCAGAGCGGCCTGCGCAGCTACATTGCCTGCCGCATCCTGGCCGGCCACGGCTTCGAGCCCTACAACTTCGCCGGCGGCTACCGCTACTACGAGGCGGTGACGAGCGACCGAGAGCTGATTGAGGCCGCGGCAGCCGGAGCGGGTGCAGCCGCAGGTGCCGCGCTTGACGAGGCAAGCACTCCGTGCGGAGCGAAGGCGTAGGGACTACAATAGGCGAAAACGCAATTCCCGCACTACTCGGAGGCGCTTCCCTATGACCGCATCATCGACCACCGCATCGACCGCACCCGAGGCCTTCCCCGGCCTGAGCTCGCTGCGTCGGCGGATCAGCTATGCGCTCATTGTGCTGCTGGGGTTCTCGCTGGGCGTGTCCGAGTTCGTGGTCATTGGCATCGAACCGGAGCTGGCCGAGCACTACCACAGCTCACTCGCTCAAATTGGTGATCTCATCAGCCTCTTCGCGCTTTCCTACGCCGTCGCGACGCCCTCGCTGGCCATTGCGACGGCGCGGTTCCAGCGCTCCCGACTGCTGGCCATCTATTTGCTTGTCTTCGTGGCGGCCAACTTCGCAGCCATGGTGGCGCCCTCGCTGGGCATCTTGATGGCATCGCGCGTGGTTATGGGCGCCGTGGCGGGACCGCTGCTGGCCGTGGGTACCACCTATGTATCCGATCTGCTGGGGCCATGGAAGTCCTCCATGGGCATTTCGGTGGTGTACGCCGCGTTCTCCATTGCCCTGGTGCTGGCCACCAGCGCGGGACGCATGGTGGTGGCTCTTTGGTCGTGGCACGTAGCCCTGGTGGCCGCCTTCGCTTTCTCCGTTATTACCGCCGTGTTGCTGGTAACGGTGCTGCCGAAAGAGCGGGGGCGCAAGCGCGAGGCCACCCTGACCTCGCCGCGCCATCAGGTGGGGCTGCTCAAGGAGCGCGCCGTGGTGTTCGGCGTGCTTATTTTCATGTTCGGCGTGGGCGGCGTGTACGCCTTCTACGGGTACGTGACGCCCTATTTGGAGACCGACCTGGGGCTCAACAACGGACAATCGGGCACCGTGCTGCTGACGTTCGGGTGCATCTGCTTCTTCTCGGACCTGCTTTCGGGCTGGCTTGATGGGAAGTTCGGCATGAAGTCGCTGCCGCCGGTATTCGTGGTGCTGACCGCAGCACTGTTGGGACTGTGGCTTTCGGGGACGAATGTAGCGCCGGCTCTGGTGGCCATGGGCTTTATCGCGCTTTTAATGTACGCGTTTTCCATCCAGGCCATCAGCATGTTCATGGACATCGCCCGCAAGCATCACCCCGGCGCGCTGGTGCTGGCCGCCTCCATCGAGCCCACTTCGTTCAACATCGGCATCGCCTTCGGCACCACCG
>CAJUFS010000087.1 GCA_910585575.1 uncultured Adlercreutzia sp.
CTACACTCTTTCCCTACACGACGCTCTTCCGATCTAATTGCGACGGGTCAGACTCTCTCCCATAACTCCCCCTTCAAATCTCTCCCCCGCACGTTGCGGGACTCCTGATAACGTTGTTCCGGAACGTTATCGAGAAGTATAGAGGGCGAAAAAAGACCGTGCACGACAGAGCGTCAATTGGCAAAACTATTTTCATTTACGATGAAGTTATAACTGGCACGTACGGTATCCTGAAGTAGTTTTCCCTGATGAGTTAGGGTGTAGCGACGGCAGCGGCCATCCTGCTCTCCCCCACGGTCCATCGGCTGCATCATATGGGCTACCGCCAATGCCTTGAGGGCCGTCGATGTGCTCGACTGCCGAAGGCCCGCGGCTCGGGACAACTCGCCGACCGTGGCACCACCTTGCGGAGATGCCGCCGCAACACGGCACGCCGCAGGAGAGATCCCCGTCTGCCGCGCCGTGCGCGCCAAGGCGCTCTGAAGCGCCAGCGCCTCGTCCAAGCCATGGGGCAGCAGTGATTTTCGCAGCTCGAAGAGAATGGCATGAGCCTGCACCTCCAAGCGGAAGAGATTGCGCCGCAAGTCCGTCGGATCGATGGACGTCCTCACGAGACCCACCGCCCCCAAACGCTCCACGATCCTGCTCACTGTAGGCGCAGACAAGCCCAGGGCTTCGCCGATGGCGCGGTTGCCAAGACCCTCGCGAACGCTCAGCAGCTGCAGCACAGCCATATGGGAGGGCGTAAAACCACTCGGCGCCACCAAGCGCTCCGTCTCAGACAGAGCCTCGATGGCGCCGATCAAGGTATTCTCGGTATGCAGCGGCCGCGGCAAAAGCTACGCCTGGGCGTAGTAGTCCAAACTGCGCTTCAGATGGCTGACGAAGCGCTCGCCCATGACGGTGAGCTCACGGTTGTCAGCGGTGACGTAGCCCAGATGCAGCTGGACGGAGGTCTTCAGCGGAATGGTGGTCAGCGCGCTGCCGTCGGTGATGCCCACCAGAATGCCGCTCGTGATGGTGTAGCCGTTGATGGCCATGATGAGCTCGGTGAGCGACGCGCGGTCGGTGCAGGCCACCTTCTTGGCGCGCGGCACCTCGGCCAGGGCCTCCTCGTAGAAGGCGATGGGGGCATCTTCGCCCTGAGCGAAGTACACATAGGGGTAGTCGGCCAGCTGCTCGATGGCCAGGGACTTGGCGTTCACCAGCGGGTGGCTTGCCGGCAACGCCACCAGAGGCGCCGAGACGGCCAGCTCGTGGAAGGTGAGGCCGGCCTCAGCCAGGGCGGCATTCAGCGCATCCGCGGTGGCCGACGTCTGCATGACGACACCCAGCTCGGACGTGCCGGACACCACGTCGTCGATGACACCCTGAGTGGTGCGATCGAGCAAGCCGTAGGAATAAGCGTCGCCACCGGCGGCGAGCACAGTGTGGGCGAAGGACTGCACATCGAACAGGTAGTGCTGTCCGGAAATAGCGAAGTCGTAAGCGGTCATAAAGGCATCCCTTTCGAAATGGTTGATACGTTATCTTAGCACGGGAAACAGGGCGGCGGAGCAACGTCGCCCAGCGACGACCCCGCCATGAGACAAGTCAGACGGCTGGCTGTCTCAGAGACAGGCAACCTGCCGACTTGTCTCATTTCGCTTTCCTACTTCGCGCTGTCGCGCTCGTCGATGAAGCGGCTGGCCTTGTGCTCGGAGGAAGTGCCCAGCTTGCCGGCGTCGAACACCAGCACCTTGGCCGGCTTCACGCCGGTGTGGGCCTTCAGGGCTGCCGACACACGGGCCGCCACGGCGTCGAAGGGCTCGTCGGAACCTTGGGCGCGCTCGACGGACACCTCGTAGCGCGTGGAAAAGTTCTCGTCGTACACGCGGATGAGGTACTCGCCGGTGAGGCCCTTCTCGGCGCGCACCACGTATTCCACGTCGGAGGGGAACACGTTCACGGCGCCCACGATGAACATCTCGTCCTTGCGGCCAGTAATGTGGATGCGGCCCAGGGTACGGCCGCAGGAGCACTTCTCGGTGGAGAAGTAGCCGATGTCGCCCGTGCGGAAGCGGATCATGGGACGGGCCTTCTTCATGAGCGTGGTGTACACCAGCTCGCCCACCTGGCCGGGCTCGAGCACCTCGCCCGTGGCCGGATCAACGGTTTCCACGAGAATCTGGTCCTCCACGATGTGCAGGCCGTCCTTCGCCTCGCACATGGCGGCGCAAGCGCCGTAGATGTCGGACAGGCCGAAGAAGTCCACCACCTTCGCATCCCACAAGTCCTCGATGGCCTCACGGGTGGACTGGATGGAGCCGCCCGGCTCGCCGGCCACGATGATGGTGTGAATGGAGAAGTCGGTGCGCGGGTCGAGGCCCTTTTCCTTGATCTTCTCGCCCAGGGTCCACGCATAGGACGGGCTCGTCCAGATGATGGTGGGCTGGTACTGCTGCAGCACGAAAATCAGGCGGTCGGAGGGCACGGCACCCACCCAGATGGCCAGCGCACCCAAACGCTGGGCACCGATAACGTCGGGGCCACCCACGTACAGGGCGAAGTTCAGGCCGTGCACATAGCGGTCGGTGGGACGCATACCGGCCTGCCAGAACAGACGGGCCTCGGTGTCCTGCCACAGATCGAAGTCCTCCTGGGTAAACGGAGACACGGTGGGTACGCCGGTGGAACCGGAGGAGGTGGCCATGAAGATAACATCCTCCTCGGGCACCGAGCACATCTCGCCGAAGAACGAGCCCACGTGCTGGGTCTCGCGCTCGGTCTTCTTGTCGATGAAGGGGAACTTCTGCAGGTCCTCCAGAGTCTTGATGTCCTCGGGCTTCACGCCGGCCTCGTCGAAGGAGCGCTTGTAGTACACCGTGTTGTCGTAGGCGTACTGGACCATCTCCTGCAGGCGCTCGAGCTGCATGGCCTCAAGCTCGGGGCGCGGCATGCACTCGATTTCCGGATCGTAGTACTTCTGGTCGTAGGGGATGTTCTTCTTCGCCATCACTGCTCCTTCGTGTCTCTCGGGCGCCCCGCCGGGCAAGCGTCGGCGCCACGGCGCGCGAACCCACGGCGCGACCGTTTATTTCACGATGCAGTATGAAACCAGAAACGCCCGATCAGGGCAAGGGAAAACGGCATATGGAAACAAGCCCGCCCGCCATCGCGCAAACCGATGGCAGTAAAAGCGGCCCCGACCCGCCGCCGCGCGGACAGCCAGAGATAGCCCCCTTCGCCAAAGGCTAGCTGATTGTTCCCTGAGCAGCCAATACCGCCTGGCTCATCTGGTAAGACAGGATGACGACAAAGGCCAGCACGATGGTGACAATTACCTTCACCGGCGTTTTCCACGTGCAAGCGCTGCGCCACATGAGCACCAAGCCCACGGGCCAAATGACCACCAAGAAGAAGATGATCCAGAAGGTTTGGTTGTACCACTTCGGACCCTCGTCGTCATGGGTTGCAATTTGATTGGCGTTCTCGCGCGTGCGCCCTTGGCCGCGGTGACTCCAGTCACCATAGCTGCGCCCGTTTTCGTCCTTGAAGATACCCATAGGGTGCGCCTCCTTGCACAGCCAACTTCCGCCGAAGCCGCTGTTCGTCTTTGGAAAGATGATCTTCTTGCTTTTGTTTGGCATTCTAGCACGACCTTGTACGACCCCCTGAAGGACCCTGGGCCTGTAACGCATACGTCACGCGAGTCACCATGCGAGCCGCCACGTCCCGCGAGATTCCAAGAGCGGCCGGTTTGGCACCCCCTCGGCTGCGACGGGACGACATAGTCGATTCTCACCTTCATTCCCGTCCTCCCACCCGTCCGGCCCCCTCGTCAAACACAGGAGGCTTGGTTCCCGAAACCGGCACAATCGCCGCAAAGGTTCCAAGATCAGGCGGTTTGATACCCTCGAGACCGCCAAAAGAAGGCAGTCTGGTACCGTGCCTTGACGTTTTCCCAGTTCGGAACAAGTAGCCTCAAGAGGCGAGGGAACCAAAGCAGCCGTTTTTGGCAACTTGGCTTCAGTTCGCGTCAGAATCCAGGGGTTTGGTTCCCTCCCCCTACAATGGAAGGCGGCGGCGCGCCATCACCGCGGCCCAACGCCGCGCATCAACCAAAACGGAGGGACACCATGAATCGGTTCGCAGAAGAAGACACGCGCATCACCCTGGAGCATGCGCATCAAGACCAGCGGGCCGAGGCCATTCCCGTTAGCGATTGGGCAATTATCCCTGATCACTGGTACACCGCCTACGTGCTCTTCAACTTGGAGGCGGCTTTTGACGAAGGCCACGCCATTTTAGCCCTGGGCCCCGTGGGCGGCCCGCTGGAAACCTACTCGTTCTATCGTCAGGGCAACGCCGTGAAAGCGCCGGCCCTCATGGCGCAGCTGGAAAAGCCCGTGCCGTTCTCCGCCATCCAGAAGGCCTCAGGCTGGATTCAGCACGGACAGCCGGGCAATTACTGGAACGAGCACGTGGACGCGGCGTTGGCCCTGGCCATGCCCCAAGGCACCTACGAGCCCATCCGCGCCTTTGCCGACGCCAAAGCAAAGCAGCCGGGCACCTACGATCTTTTCACCTACAACTGCCTGCACTTCGTTGAAGATGCCCTGGCCGCAGGCGACGTGCACATCGACACCCACAGCGGCCGCACACTGCACACCATCATCCCCAAGGACGCCTTCAAAGACGCGCGCACGGTCAGCGGCGACCACGCCCAGCGCTACCAAACTTGGAAGTATTGGTTCCCCTTGGCTCCCGAGCCCCAAAACGGCCTGCGCTCCATCCCCGATGCGCTGTAGGTCGCAGCGCCACGCATCCCCATAAGAAAAGGCGGTTCCGCAGCCGTCGCCGCGAAACCGCCCCAAAGCAACCAGTGGATTGACGCTTCCCTACCCCAGCTTCTTCGCCAGAAGCTCGTTGATGATCTTGGGATTGCCCTGGCCGCGCATGGCCTTCATGCATTGGCCCACGAAGAAACCGATGAGCTTGTCGTTGCCGTCGCGGTAGCGAGCCACCTCATCAGGATTGGCGGCGATAACCTGATCCACCACGGCCTCAATGGCGCCGGTGTCGGACACCTGCTTCATGCCGCGCTCCTCCACAATGGCGTCGGGATCCTTGTCCTCGTCCATGATGGCGGCGAATACCTCCTTCGCCTGCTTCGACGAAATGGTATCGGCGGTAAGCAGCTTCACCAGAGCCAGAGCGCGGGCGGCCGTCAGCGGCGTGTCGGACAGGGCCTCGCCTTCGTGGGCGTTCAGATAGGCCGTCACGTCGTTGATGATGAGGTTGGCCAGCGGCTTGGCGAACTTCGACCCGTCGGCCTCGGCGCCGGCCAAAGCCATGCACTCGTCGAAGAAGTCGGCCGTGGCGCGATGGTCCACCAAGTGACGCGCATCATAGGCCGAAAGCCCGAAGTCGGCGCTGTAGCGGGCCGCCTTCTGATCGGGCAGCTCGGGCAGCTTGGCACGTACGCCCTCGATGAACTCGTCGGACAGATCGTAGGGCGCCAAGTCGGGCTCAGGGAACAGACGGTAGTCGTCGGCCGTCTCCTTCACGCGCATGACAATGGTGCGCTTAGCCGACGGATCCCAGTGACGGGTTTCCTGGTAGATGGTACCGCCCTCTTCCAGCACCTCAGCCTGACGGCAGATCTCGTAGGCCAGGCCGTCGTGAAGATTCTTGAAGGAGTTCATGTTCTTGAGCTCGGTCTTCGTGCCCAGACCCGTGGAACCGCGACGACGCAGCGACACGTTGCCGTCGCAGCGCAGAGAGCCCTCTTCCATGGAGCAGTCGGAAATGCCGATGGCCAGGTAGATCTGGCGCAGCTTCTGCATGAACAGGCGCGCCTCCTCCGGCGTGCGCAAATCCGGTTCGGTGACCAACTCGATAAGCGGCGTGCCAGCGCGGTTGTAGTCCACCAGGGACTGAGTGGCCCCGGCAATGCGCCCCTCGCCGCCACCCAGATGGATCATCTTGCCCGCATCCTCTTCCATATGGATGCGCGTAATGCCCACGTGGGCCACGTAGCCGTCCTCGGTACGGGTAATGTTGCCGTCCGTGTCGCCGGGCTTGAGCGCGTCCAGGCGGTAGCGCTCGTTGGCCCCGCGGCCGTCAACGTCCAGGTCCAGATGGCCGCGCATGCAGAAGGCGATGGGGCCCTGGGTGGTTTGGAAGTTCTTCGCCATATCGGGGTACATGTAGTTCTTGCGGTAGAACATGGAGTGCTTCTCGATATCGCAGTTGGTGGCCAGGCCCGCCAGCACAATGGACTCGATGGCCGCGCGGTTGGGCACCGGCAGCGCGCCGGGCAGACCCAGGCACACCGGGCAGGTGTGGGTGTTCGGGTCGGCGCCGAACTCCAGCTTGCAGCCGCAGAACATCTTGGTTTCCAGGGTGGTCAGCTCCGCGTGGATTTCCAGGCCGATGACGGCCTCCCAGGTTTCGAACACTTCTTCCAGCGTTTTCATTTAGGCACCCGCCTTTCCGTCGGCGAAGCCAGGGGCAACGGGCGCCGCGCCGTACACGGTCTCCAGAGCCGCGGCCGCACGCAGCATGTTCTTGTCCTTGAACGCCGGGGCGATAAGCTGCACGCCCACCGGCAGCCCCGTGTCGGCCCCCAGGCCCACGGGCAGCGACATGCCGCCATTACCCGCAATGTTGATGGAGATGGTGAACATGTCCGACAGGTACATTTCCGTGGGATCGCCGATCTCGCCGAACTTGAAGGCGGTGCGCGGCGCCACGGGCGTCAGGATGCAGTCCACCGACTCGAAGGCGCGCGTGTAATCCTGGGTGATGAGGGTGCGCACCTGCTGAGCCGGGTAGTAGTACTTGTCGTACACGCCCGCAGACAGCAGGTAGCTGCCCAGCATGATGCGGCGGCGCGCCTCGGGACCGAAGCCCTCGTGGCGGCTGGCCTCGTACTGGCTGCCCAGATCCTTATGGCCCGGATCGCAATAGCCGTAGCGCACGGAATCGAAGCGGGCCAGGTTGCTGAAGGCCTCGCAGGGACCCAGCACGTAGTAGGCGCTCATGGCTGCCTGGGCGTGGGGCAGCTCCACTTCCACAATTTCGGCCCCCAGCTTGCGCAGCTGGTCGGCGGCCTCGGCCACCTTGGCCTTCACCTCGGCGGTCAGACCTTCGGCTTCCATGAATGCGGGCACAATGCCGATTTTCATGCCAGCCGCGCCCTCGGCCAGGTTAGCGGTGAAGTCCACATCGCAGGGCTGGCTCGTGCAGTCCAGCTCGTCGCGACCGGACAGCGCATTCAACGTGAGCGCCGCATCCTCCACCGTACGGGCGAAAGGACCCACCTGGTCCAGCGAGCTGCCGAAAGCCACCACGCCGTAGCGGGACACCACGCCGTAGGTGGGCTTCACGGCCACCAGGCCGCAGAAGCTGCCGGGCTGGCGAATAGAGCCGCCGGTGTCGGAGCCCAGGGTAACGGGCACCAAGCCCGCCGCCACGGCCGCCGCGGAGCCACCCGACGAGCCGCCGGGCACGCGCTCCACGTCCCACGGATTGCGGGTGGGGCCGAAGGCGCTCGTCTCCGTGGAGCTGCCAAAGGCGAACTCGTCCATGTTCAGTTTGCCGATGGGCAAAGCGCCGGCGCGCAGGGTGTTCTCCACGCAGGTGGCGGTATAGGGCGACACGTAGTTGCGCAGCATGTTCGACGAGCACGTGGTGTGGGTGCCCGTGAGGTTCATGTTGTCCTTGTAGCCCACCGGAATGCCAGCAAGCGGACCCATCTCGGCCAGACGATCCTCGGCAATGGCCTTATCGATGCGGGCTGCCGCATCCAAGGCCAGCTCCTGAGTGGTTTCCAGGAACGAGTGCACCGTCTCGTCGGCCGCGGCAATGCGCTCGAAGGTGCCGCGGGCCACATCGGCCGCCGAGAACTCCTTGGCCGCCAGGCCGCTCTGGATCTCGCGGATGCTCATTTCTCCGAAGGTGCGTGCCATTAGCGGTCACCCCCCTCGCCCAGGATGGAGGGGATGAGGAAGCTGCCGTCCTCTTGCTTGGGGGCATTCTCCAGCGCTACTTCCTGGGTGAAGCTGCCGCGAATCTTGTCCTCGCGCAGGACGTTGGACAAGTCGCCGATGGGATGGAAGGTGGGCTCGACGCCGTCGAGGTCGAACTCGGTGATGGGCGC
>CAJUFS010000088.1 GCA_910585575.1 uncultured Adlercreutzia sp.
TTGAACACCGCGAAGAAGTTCGCCGCCTGGCCCGACGACGTGAGCATGGCCGCCGTACCGCCCTCAAGCTCGGCAATCTTCGCGGCCACGGCGTCGTTGGTAGGATTGGCCAGGCGCGTGTAGAAGTAGCCCGATTCTTCCAGGTCGAACAGGCGACCCATGTGCTCGGAGGTGTCGTACTTCCAGGTGGTGTTCTGATAGATGGGCACTTGACGCGGCTCGCCGTCGCCGGGGCGCCAGCCGCCCTGCACGCAGGTGGTTCCAAGGGACTCGGTCATGCATGACTCCTTCTTTGGGAAAACGTACGAAGTTTGTTCCCCATTATAGGAAGCCGCGCCCCGCGCGGAACCGCCTCATCGGCCACGAACCATAGGAAGTTCCGCCCTGCCGCCATCGGAAAACCCGAGGGCGGCGGGGCGGAACCCGCAAATCATTCATTCTGCTGTAGACCGCCCCGCTCGGGACAGAAGCATCTCGCCCCTTTCTCAGAGCGTCTTACTTCCCGCGCCCAAGAAGGCGCAAGAGGCGCTCCTACTTCCCACGCACCGCGTCGGCGGGATGGATGGTCATGGATTGGAAGCGGTCAGCCATGTAGGTGTCGTTGAACTCGTGGTCGTAGAACTGCTGGATGGGGGTGTCCACTGGGTCGCCCGACAGGCGCTCGTACCAGCAATCGAGCGACTGCAGCGTCATGACGGCGTCCACCAAAATGAAGCAGGCCGCCACCGTGGTAAGCACATAACGCCAGTTCCACGGGATGAAATTCACCAAGCGCAGCATGAAGGGCAGCAGCAACTTGATCCACACCACACCCAGCAGACCCCAGCAGGCCATGAACGGCAGGCAGGTGCGGCCGCCGAACAGCGAGCCGGGCATGTTAGAGTAGTCCCAGGCCACTGCGCCGAAAGCGTACTGCATGAACAGGCTGGTGAGCGCCTCGAAGGCACCGCCGATAACCGCCGCCACCAAGAAGATGATCACGAAGTTGCTCTTATGGAAGCGGTTGAGGAAGATGGTCATGAGCACCGCGCCGCAACCGTAGATGGGCGAGAACGGCCCGAACAGCAGCCCCGCGCGGTCTTGCCACTGACCCGGCACCACGAACAAGAAGTGCACGATTTCTTCCATGAACAGACCCAGGATGCTGGCCACCACGAAGATCCAGAACAGGTTGAAGAAGTTCAGGGTGATATAGCCCTTGCCCGAGGGGTCGCGGCCGAGCGTGCCGGCCTCGCCTTCCTTGTGCTCTTCAGCCTCACGCTCCTGGCGATGGCGCCGGCGCTCTTCCAAAAGGGACGGGTCCAAGTAGCTTTGCAGGGCGATGGTGACAATGAGCACCACCAGGTAGAACACCAAGTCAATGCTCATGCCCTCAAGCATGATGGAGCACAGGCCGCCCAAGATGATCAGCACGTACAGCCCGTAGGATATAAGCGCCGCCCAACGCCGCTTGTTCTGGAACATGCGCACGCCGAAGACGATGAACGTAATGGCCAGCGCCACCAGCACGGCCAAATGCACGAAGGTGACCACAATGGTGGACGTGCCCTCGCCGTGCATGCCTCCCGAGGCGAACATGGTTACCGCCTGGTAGATGGACTTCGCAATGCCCGGCAGCGCAGCGCCGGAGCCCACAATGAGCAGGACGCCGAAGATGCGCAGAACCACGGGCAGTCGCTTCTTGTCCACGGGGCTGGTGAACTCGGCGGCAATAGTGGCAGTGGTCTCGTCGAAAGCTTGCTTCTTATCGGCAATGCCGCGCTTGACGTCGGCGACGATCTCACTGGGATGCTCCACGGCGTGCACCGCAGCCACCGCCTCTTCGGCCGTGTGCTCCAGCTTGGCCTCCACGGCCTCGGCAATTTGCTCCGGGTGGCGTACCTCGTCAACGGCCTCGTGCAGCTTCTCATTGTCACGCGCTACGTCGGCCTTCAGCTCGGCAGCGTCGTTGTGCAGCTGGTCGTGCCATTCCTGACGCGTTTCGGCAAGGTCGGCCCGCTCGAATTCCACGGCGTCCTTCAGGCCCTCTTCCACCTTATCGGCCGCTTCTTTCGCCAGGTGCTCGGCCTTCCCAAGAGGGCCTTCTGCGGCCGCATGTCCCGTTGCCTCCGGCGTTGGCTCGATGGATTTCGGCGTATGCTTTTCACGGTGAGTCATGGCTTCTCCTCCCGCAGATTCCTATTCATTCAGCAGTATAGAAACCTCGCAGGGAAAAGATGACCACCGCACCCAACGTACGCCAACCCGCAACGCCCCCGTTGCGCAGCGGTGAAGTTGCGGGACCATAGAATCCCGTGCGTATCCTACCCCCAGCAGGCGATGAAGATGGCGATGCCCATGAACACGGCGGATAGGCCCAGCACTGCGATAACGTCGTTCAGCCTTTCCATGGCTCCTCCTCGTGGATTAAGCTCCCTCGATGCCGTTCGTCTCTCTATGGGTTAGACGCTTCAGCGGCCCAGTTTGTTGCGCGCTTCGAGGAAACTCCACAAGCGGGAGCCGTACAGCGGCCCTACTGGGCGTAGACGTCCGTGCTTATAGGAATCTGCTGGTTGTGGCTATACCAATCGCTCCAGGGATCCTCCGCCGTCGGAGGCGTGACAGCGTAGGCTACATCATAGGAATACCAAACCTCATGGCGCAGCACCGTGCCGCCCTGTTTCTCTATGGCCTCATCGACGCGTTTCTCCATTACCGCAAGGCTGTCCGGCTTTCCCAGCTCGTCCCCTGGATCGACAGCGGCCGAGATATCGTGATCGCCGGAATAAGCGATGACTGTATCGAGGCTCTGGGGCAAATCGCTGGGATCCACGTAGAGCTTGAACGTCTTCTCCTCGTCGCCCATGCGGTAAATGATGCTGGTGTAATTCGGATTCTCCCAAGGCTCGTTCCAAAGCGCCCCGGAAAACCTTTGCTGCGACACCCAGATAAGCCCAACAACAATCAGCACGAGCGCTGCCCCGCAAAGAGCTCCTTTAAGTGCAATGATGGCGCGATCCGACCGCTGTGTCTGCGCGCCTTCACTCTGGCTCGCGCTGCGCTCTTGGCGCAGGTTCTCGTTTTCGTCCATTGGCATGGGGGCTCCTTTGCTCGTCTTCCGCCTTCCACGCTACCATAACCGACTCGACGCACAAGCAACGGTTGTTAACATATAACGCTGACCTGGGAATTTTCCGCTGATTGCTGCATCGCCACCGCGCAAGCCCCCGTGCCAGCACCTCACTCGGAGCCCTCGTCCCAATCGTCGCCGAAGTCGAGGTCGAACCATTCTTCGGCCCATTCGTTGACCTCCGGGCGCTCCTTGGCCTCTTCCTTGCGCTGCTCGACGGTTCCCATGTTGTGAAGGTTCGTCACGGTGAGACGCATGAACTCTCTGCCATAGTGCGCCGTGCCCCGGTCGAATTTTTGCAGACGAAAGGACTGGTCGCCATAGTGCAAGTAGAGAACTCCATCGAGCTGGCCCAGGAAGGACCACACGCTCGAAAGACTTGCCCAACCGACGGAAGCGCCTTCTTCGTCCTGCAGCTCGTACAAGTTGGGATCGGCGGTAGCGACAAAGCGCCCATTGACGGGATTGCGGTCAGGAGCGCCGAAATCGGCCAACTGCCACAGGCCGCCGTCCTCTTCCGTCAATCCGAACGAGGCATACACCGGACTTCCGGGATCGGCGATAGAGCCGTAAGTGCCCTCAAGATCAAAACCGTTTTCTACGCCGCCCATAAACCTACTCACCTGGAGGAACGCCGCCCCCACCGCTACCGCCACAAGAGCTACAGCGCATACGGCTATGAGCACTCGTTTGGTGCGACGATAGACGGTATCCATATGATCGTTCTGGGCGGCCCGCGCCTCCAACAGGCTGGCACGCAGCGCGAGCTCCTGGGGATCGGGAGCCGGATCAGCGTCGGGCCCTTTGCCCAGCAGCTCGTTGGGAGTTACCTCCAGCGCCTCGGCCAAAGCTCGCAGCGTGTCAGCATCGGGAACCGAGATGCCGCGCTCCCACTTCGAGACGGTCTGGCGCACCACATGCACCTGCTCGGCCAGTTCGCCCTGGCTCATGCCGCGCTCCTGGCGCAGCCGCTTGATCTCGTCCTTTAGCATGGGAGGCTCCTTCGTTCGCGGTTCGCGGATCCCGGAACGTGGCCTTCCCGCCCGTCCGCCGCCTTTCAGCAAAGGCAACCGCTTTCCGTCCTCCACGCTACCACAACCAGCCCGACGCACAAGCAACGGTTGTTAACACGCGACACTGAACTGGGAAATCTTCGCCGCCTACAGCGCTACCACCACCGTGCAGGCTCCCAGCGCCACCGCCCCTGCCGTCAGAAGAACCGCACCCAACAATGATGCCATCATGATCATCAGCCCCTTTCGGAATCGCTCGCTTTCCGTTTCGCTGACCCCATCATGACAGCCCCGTCTTACGCCCCCTGCACGCACACCTTACGGATTTGTTGTATTGAAGTTTTGGTCCCTGACGTCAAGCTAATCCCCGTAGGGGATGACGCCGGTGAAGGGGTAGGTGCCGTCGGTGGCTATGAGGAGGTAGTTGTCGGCGCCGCCGAATTCCTCGTCGGAGGCGTCGACAACGTACACGTTGGCGAAATGCCCTCGCAAGCGTTCCACCTGCGAGAACAGGCGATACATGGCATCGCCGGTGTATTCCGCCACGCAGTTGGCCATGAACAGGCCACCTGGTGACAGGCAGACTTTGGCTGTGGTGACGCCCTCGTCGCTGGCGAAAAACGGCACGGCCTCGCGACCGACGAAAGCGTCGATGATGATGGCGTCGTAGGGAGCGCGGCAGGCTCCTCGTCGCAGGAAGGACCCGCCGTCCTCGGTGAAAATGCGCAGGTCGCCGGCGCGATCTTCTTCATCCAGCTGCGCCTCGAGGCGATCAAGGAAGAATTCCCGTCGCGCAAGATCCACCATAGCGGGGTCGATCTCCACCACGTCCAGCTGCACGCCGGGATGCTCCACCAGCAACTGCTTAGGGTAGGCGAACCCGGCTCCGCCGATCATCAGCACGCGCCGCACCGTTAGCGTCGGCTGCGCCTCAAACATGTGGTCGAAAGAGCGCAGGTAGGCGAAGGGGCACTGGGCCCAGCGTTCATCCAGGTAGGTGGCCGACTGCAGCACGCCGCCCACATTCAGCATGCGCACCAGCGAACCGTCCTCGGCCGGCATGGCGTACACCGTCGCCTCCCCGAACATGGTCGGAAACGCCTGACGACCTCTGCCGCGCATCTTTTCCCAGAGCCCTAACGACACTGTCAGCCTCCATCATCCGTAAGCGCCTTCGCCTGCGAGATAGCCTTCCTTTGCTTCACCGCGCTCAAGGGCACCGGCCAAGGCGCTGCTTACCTGCTTGCCCGAGCCAGAAACTCGTCCACATCCAACTGGGTGAAATCCTCGAAGTAGACATCGGCGCGTTCGCGCAGCGCCTCGCGGGTGCCGGAGATGTCGTTGTCGTAGATGGCCGCCGTGCGATAGCCCGCGCCGCGCAGGGTGTCCAGGGCGTAGGCCGCATCCTCGAAACCCCAGGTGTGGGTGCGATCGGTACCCAAGAAGCTGCGAGCGTGGTTGTACACCGTCGGCTCGCGCTTGCTGGTATTCAAATCGTCCACCGACACGATGACCTGCAAGTACGGCGTGAAGCCGCAGCGATCGAGGCAGGCGCGCAGCATGTCGGGCGAGGTGCTGCTGGCCACCGCCAGGGGCACGCCGCGCTCATGCAACGCGCGCACAAACGCCAGCGCCCCGGGCCGTGCCTCCACCTCGTTGGCGTAAAAGGCACGCATGCGATCGAAGATCATGACCATGACGGCCTCGGCGCTCTCCCCCAGCCCGCATTGCTTGTGCAAATACGCGCTGGCCTCTTCCAGCGACATGGTGGTGATGGCGTCGGCATCCTGGGGCGTCAGGGCAATGCCGGCCTCGGCGCACAGCTGCCGATCCACCTCGTGCCACGCCTCCATGGAATCCACCAGCGTGCCATCGCAATCGAAGATGACGCCGATCTGCTCCTCCATAATCGCCTTCGCTCCTTCCACCAAAGAGGGCGGCCTTCGCCGCCCTCGAACAATCCACCGGCAAGATTACCTTGCTTGCTATTCTTCCACGCGAATGACGCTGGGCTCGGCGAGCACCACGCCATCCAGGCTGAGCGCCTCTTCCAGCGCCTCGCGAATGTCGCGCTCGCGGCAGCGGTGGGTTACCACCACCTGGTCCACGCGCTCGGCGCCGGAGCGGCCGCGCTGCACGATGGACTTCACCGAGATGTTGTGGCGCGCGAACACGCCGGCCATGGTCTCCAGCACACCGGGGCGGTCGGTCACCGAGAAGCGCAGATAGTAGCGCATGACCAGGTCATCCATAGGCAGGATGGGCAGTTCGTCAGTGCAGGTGCAGCCCACGATGGGCGCCACACCCTGCTGAATATGGCGAGCCACCTCCAGCACATCGCCCATAACCGCGCTGGCCGCAGCGCCCGCGCCGGCGCCTTCGCCGAAGAACATGGTCTCGCCCACGAAATCGCCCACTACATAGATGGCGTTGAACACGCCGTTCACCGTGGCCAGCTGGTGCGTTTCGGGAATCATAGTGGGATGCACGCGCACGTCGATGCCGTCTTCCTTGCGATGGGCAATGGCCAAAAGCTTGATGACGTAGCCCATATCGCGAGCCGCCTCGATGTCCACGGGGCTGATGTTGGTAATGCCGTCGGTGAACACGTCGTCCAAGGTCACGCGCGAATTGAACGCAATGGAGGACAGGATGGCAATCTTCGCCGCCGCATCGAAACCGTCCACGTCGGCCGACGGATTGGCCTCGGCAAAGCCCTTCTCCTGGGCCTCGCGCAGGGCGTCGTCGTAGGACAGGCCGTTGTCGGCCATGCGCGTGAGCATGTAGTTCGTGGTGCCGTTCACAATACCCATGACCGTCTGAATCTCGTTGGCAATAAGCGAGTGCTTCAGCGGGTCGATAATGGGGATGCCGCCGCCCACGGATGCCTCGAAGGCCAGCTCCTTGCCAGCCGCCTCGGCCGCCTCCATGACTTCCTTGCCGTAGGTGGCCATGAGCGCCTTGTTGGCCGTGACCACGTTCTTGCCCGCAGCCAAAGCACCCAGCACCACATCGCGGGCCGCAGTGGTGCCGCCGATGAGCTCCACCACAATATCGATATCCGGGTTGTTGATGATGTCGTTGAAGTCAGTGGTGAAGATATCGGCCACACCATGGGCCTCAGCCTGGGCAATTTCGCGGGAGCACACTTGGACCAACTCGATATCAATACCGAAGTGGCGCTTGAAGGCCTCCTGGTGCTTCTGAATGATGTCGATGCAGCCACCGCCCACGGTGCCGGTGCCCACCAAGCCAATCTTCACTGCCATGCTACGTCCTCTCAGGATCGTCAAACGTCTCTCGATTGGACGATTATAAGGGCAGTTTGCACGAACGGAAGCCAGGCCACGGGAAAAGACGCCCCCAAGCGGGGAAGGGCAGTTCAGCGAAATTGCCTACCCCAACCTTTGGCGCCGTAGCGGGCGGGAGCCGCACCCTCTCGCGAGCAGCATCCGCTCAAGCAAGCGGGAGCTGGCCCCGCGTTCGGGGCCCAGCCAGGTGTAGGTTCCAATATGAGGCGGTTTGGTTCCCCGACGCTCTCGGCGACGACATTCCGACCTGGGGTTTTGCGGCGCAGGGGAACCAAAGTCCCGCATTCTGGCACCGCGAAGGATACCAAACCACCCGTTCCTGGAACCTAGTTC
The DNA here is from genome assembly GCA_910585575.1 of uncultured Adlercreutzia sp. Classification (GTDB taxonomy): domain Bacteria; phylum Actinomycetota; class Coriobacteriia; order Coriobacteriales; family Eggerthellaceae; genus Adlercreutzia. The sequence goes on from CAJUFS010000088.1 coordinate 7,767, forward strand.
ATGAACGGAGCACGGGACCTTTAGGGACGGGGCGCAGGACCTTCAGGAACGGAGCGCAGGACCTTCAGGAACGGAGCGCGGTGCCGCTTCTTGCCCCGCTGGAGCAGCGGGCGGGGGCGGCATCCCCGGAGGGCACGCGTCCATCCTTGGCGCCGTAGCGGGCGGGGGCGGTATCCCCGGAGGGCACCGTCTGAACACCAAAAAGAAAAGGCGGCCGTAGGCCGCCAGGTAAAAGCATGAGGGAGCGCAGCGCACGAGCGAAGCGAGCAGCGG
>CAJUFS010000089.1:0-5481 GCA_910585575.1 uncultured Adlercreutzia sp.
CATGCTCGACCTGTTCACCGGCGGCGCGCTGTCGAACTTCTCGGTGTTCTCGCTGGGCATCATGCCCTACATCACGGCATCCATTATCATGCAGCTGATGCAGGGCGTTATTCCCGCGGTGGGCCGCTGGGCGCGTGAGGGCGACACGGGTCGCCGCAAGATCACGCAGGTCACGCGTTACCTCACCCTGGGTCTGGGCCTCATCAACGCGGTGGGCTACCTGCTGCTGTTCAAGTCTCCCGCCTACGGTGTGCAGTTCTCCACCGAGGTGCCCGAGGCTCTCACGAACATCATTATCGTGTTCACCCTGGTGGCGGGCACGGCCTTCATCATGTGGATGGGCGAGCTCATCACCCAGCGCGGCATCGGCAACGGCATGTCCCTCATCATCTTCGTGAGCATCGTGTCTCGCGTGCCCTCGGCCATCTTCTCGTCGGTGACGCTCACCAGCGATTTGGGCACGGGCATTGCGCTGACCCTCGTCATTCTGGCTGTGGTGCTCGTGTGCATCCCGCTCATCATCTTCGTTGAGCGTGCGCAGCGCCGCATCCCGGTGAACTACGCCAAGCGCGTGCAGGGTCGCAAGATGATGGGTGGCCAGTCCACCTACATTCCGCTGAAGGTGAACGCGGCCGGCGTTATCCCCATCATCTTCGCAAGCTGCATCATCTACTTCCCGGCGCAGCTGGCGGCCATCTTCAACGTTGATTGGCTGACCACCTTCGCGAACTGGTGCTCCACGGGTTGGCTGAACTGGTTGCTCACCGTTGCCCTCATCGTGTTCTTCGCCTACTTCTACACCTCCATGGTGTTCAATCCGGAAGAGACGGCGGACAACATCCGCAAGCAGGGCGGCTTTATTCCGGGCGTTCGTCCCGGTACGGCCACGGTGCAGTACATCAAGAACGTCATTAATCGCGTGACGCTGCCGGGCGGCATCTTCATCGCGCTTATTGCCGTGGTGCCCACCATCATCTTCTTCTTCACGAACAATCAGCTCATCCAGGCGTTCGGCGGCACGTCCATCCTCATTATGATCGGCGTTGCCCTCGACACCATGAGCAAGATCGAGTCGCAGCTGAAGATGTACAACTACGAAGGGTTCTTTAAATAAGGCAGACTTGCGGGTCTGTTGAGAAAGGATGTTTCATGAACATCGTTCTTTTGGGGGCTCCGGGTGCCGGCAAGGGTACTCAGGCTGCCAAGCTGGTGGAAGAGTTCCAGACTCCCCACATCTCCACGGGCGATATGTTGCGCGCTGCCGTAGCGGCCGGCACCGAGCTGGGCGTGAAGGCGAAGTCCTACATGGACGCCGGCGATCTGGTGCCCGACGACGTTATCATCGGCCTGGTGACCGAGCGTCTGCAGGAGCCCGATACGGCCAACGGCTTTATCCTCGACGGCTTCCCGCGCACCTCGCCCCAGGCAGTGGCGCTCGATGCCGAACTGTCCAAGCTGGGTCGCCCCCTCGATGCGGCCCTGCTCATCGACGTTGACCCCGAGGTCATCGTGGCCCGTCTCACCTCTCGTCGCATGTGCCGCGACTGCGGCTACATCGGCACCGAGGCCGACGGCGCCACCTGCCCGAAGTGCGGCGGCGAGATGTACCAGCGCGACGACGACAACGAGGCCACGGTGCGCAACCGCCTCGACGTCTACGAGAAGTCGACGAGCCCGCTCATCGACTACTACCGCGGCTGTGAACTGCTCGTCACCATCGACGGCGACCGCGACCCGAACGTGGTGTACGCCGACGTGAAGGAGGCGCTGAACCTGTAGGTTCGTGCCGTTCCGTCATCCAAGAAATCCCGTGTCTCCCGTCAGGGGGCGCGGGATTTCTTTATAATGGGGGACATGCCTACCGTTCGTGAAAACATAGGGTACACGTTCGAGCGCTTCTGGCTCATTTACCGCGCATCCCTGGTGCGGGTGGTGCGGGCCGTAGCGGCTCTGGTGCTCATTGCCGCCCTGCTCGAGGTGTTCGTGTTCAACTTCAACTATTTCGCCTCGGCTGGCTACGACACCATCGATTTGTCCCATCGTATTACGGCAGTAGAGGATGAAGGGGACGGCTTTCGCCTGACTGACATCAACCATGTGTTGGAGTTCTCTCATCTCAATACCGAGATTCACAACATCATGATCGACTTCGAGCGCGACCAGCCAGCTCAGACCATCGACGTCAAGATCCAATTCACCGATTCGGCCCACCAAACCTATTTCGACTCAACGGAGTACACCGTCGGGGTGCCGCTGGCGCACGTTTCCACCTTCGATGAGCAGAGCAAGTACATCAACTTGCAAACAGCGGGCCTCGTAGAGAACTTGCGCCTCGAGGTGGTGGGGGATGACGTTTCCTATCCCATCATGCTGACGGGCATCTACCTGAACGCCCATCATCCGTTCCAGTTCAACATCCTGCGCTTCATCGTCACGATCACCGTGCTGTTGCTCGTTTACGCTTTCCGTCCGGGCTCGGTTATCTATCGCATTCGCATGGTGGAGAACCCGCGCAAGTCGAAGGCGGGCATTATCTTCGCTGTGGCCCTTGAGGTGGTCATGGTGTCCGCGTTCTTGTTCTATGGGTCCAATCTGGTGGGAGTGGCCACGTCCTCGTACAACCACGGTTCGTGGGACGGTGTCTCGCTGGTGAACACCTTCGAGGTGGGAGGCGACAACGCCCAGCAATACGCCGAGTTGGCCCGTGCCATGGCCGAGGGCCGGCTCTACTTAGACGAGGAGCCGCCCGACTGGCTGAAGACCATGGAGGACCCCTACGATAAGGGCGCCCGCGACGAGCTGCAAAAGGAAACGGGGGAGAAGTACCTCTTCGACGTGGCCTACCACGACGGGCACTATTATGTCTACTTCGGCGTTGTGCCCGTGCTTCTGTTCTACCTGCCGTTCTACTTGCTGACGGGGGCGAATTTTCCCACGGCCATCGGCGTGCTCGTCATGGCCATCGCGTTTATTCTGGGATGCTCGGCGCTCCTCGATCGTTTTGCGCGCTATCACTTCCGCTCGGTGAGCCTGGGCATCTACCTGCTGTTGCAAATGCCCCTCGTGTTCTGCAGCGGCATCATGTACCTGGTGAAGTTCCCCACCTTCTATTCGCTGCCCATCATGTGCGGCCTAGCCTTCTCGGTATGGGGCCTGTACTGCTGGATGCGCGGCCGGCTCTCGCAGCATCCGTGCCGCTGGCTGTTCATGGGCTCGCTGTGCATGGCCCTCGTGGCTGGTTGCCGCCCGCAGCTTTTGGTGCTGTCGCTTCTGGCCTTCCCGCTGTTCTGGCGCACCTACATTACCAAGCGACGGTTGCTCACGCCTCAGGGCGTGCGCGAATTCGCCTGCCTGGTGGCGCCCTATGTGCTTGTGGCTGCTGGCATCATGGCCTATAACTACGCGCGCTTCGGCTCGCTTACCGACTTCGGAGCTAACTACAATCTGACCGTCAACGACATGACCAAGCGCGGCATGAACCTTGGGCGCTTGGCCCCGGCCTTCTTCACCTACTTCCTGCAGCCGCCCTCGATGACCGGCGTGTTCCCGTTCCTTCAGCCTGCGCCGTTTGATACCACCTACATGGGGCAGACCATCAAGGAAGTCACCTTTGGCGGCATCTTCGCCTGCTTCCCTCTGCTGTGGGTGCTGGCGTTCTCCCGTCGCATCCTGGCTATGCGCGCCCGCCAGCGCTCGACGCGCACTATCATGGGCATCATTATCGTGCTGCTCGTCTCGGGAATCCTCGTGGCCCTGCTTGACGCCGAGCTGGCGGGCATCTTGCAGCGCTACTACGCCGACTTCAGCGTGATGTTCCTTATGGCAGCGGTGCTCCTGTGTTTTGTGGTGAACGAGCAAATTCCCCAGACCGTCTCGCTGTACCAGCTGCTGTTGAAGGTGCTGCTCGTGCTGGTGAGCCTCGGCCTTATCTACAGCGCCCTTCTGTGCGTGGTGCCGGAAACCGGCTGGTACTCCAACGTGTATCCCTGGGCTTACCAGAGCCTTCTGGAAACGTTCCTCTTCTGGACCTAGGAATGCCCTTTCTGTCTGCTCCGCGGCCTAGGGGCGCCCCTTCGGCTTTCGGCCTCGAGGGGTCCATTCCTTAGAGCGTGGTGGCTTCCTCCATGGGCGTGGTGCCCAGAAGCAGCAGCCCCGTAGCCGAGATGGGGTCGTAGCCCTCCAGGTTGGGAGCGTAATAGGCGGTGGCCGTCTCGCGGTGGAAGAGGGGATAGAGCGGCGCCTCGGCGGCAATGAGGTCGAAGCAGAGGTTCCAGAGGTCTTGCTGCTCGTTCTCGTCGTCGGTGGTGCGGGCGCGGGTGAGCATGCGGGAGAGCTGCTTGAACTCGGGCGACGTGGCCCAGCAGCTGCGGGCGCGCGTCCAGACGTTGTCGCCGTACCACCAGCTCATAATAAGATCGGGATCGTTGCCGAAGCAGGTGGGATCACCGGGGGAGAGCACCACGTCGAAGGGGAGCTCCTCACCCTTGGCGGGGACCTCGGACAAGTCGGCGAACAGCGCCTCGGTAGCCTGGGGCTGCACCGTGACGGCGACGCCCACGGCCTCCCAGTCCTCTTTGATGGCGGCGGCCAAATCGCTCACCCAGTTGTCGTTGCAGCGCAGTGTGAGGGCCAGCTCCTCGACCTCGGCTTCGGCGAGCAAGGCGCGCGCCTTTTCCGGGTCGTAGCTGTATACCGTGGCGGCCCGATGGTAGCCGCGGAAGTAGTCGGGCAAAAGCGACGTGCAGGGCCGACCGTGGCCGCCGACGCAGCGGGCAATGAGGTTGTCCACGTCGATGGCGTACAGCAGCGCCTGGCGCACGCGGGGATTGTCGAAGGGCTCCTTCAGGCAGTTGAACATGAGAAACGGCGCATTGAAGCCGGGGACGTATTCCACGGTGGCGCCACTCTCGGTAATCTGGTCGGCCAGCACTTCCGGGGCCGCCTCCATGCACAGCACCTCGCGGTTCTGCAGGGCCTCCGTGCGCTTCTTATCATCGAGGATCACCGACCACACCATACGCTTGCAGGTGGCGGGGAACGAGCCGGTGTAGTGCTCGTTGGGCACAAAGGACAGGGCGCCCCCGTCGGCTCCGTCAATGGACTCGTAGCGCCACGGCCCCGAGCCAATGGGCAGCGTGCTCAGCGCCTCGTCCGGGAGGGCGGCGGGGAAGACACGCACCAGGGCAAGGCGCTCCTTGAGCAGAATGCCCATGGGCGAGTTGAGCGTAATGCGAATGGTCTGCTCGTCTTTGACGGTCACCTTGTCGATGAAGGAGAGGAACGAGCCGTACAGATCGTTGGCCATGTTGCGGGCAAAGGCGTTGCAGACGTCGGTCACCGTAACAGGCGTGCCGTCGGAGAAGAGCGGATTCTCGCGCAGCGTGACTTCGTACTCGATCTCCGAAATTTGCACCGGCACATCGGCGGCGAGCCCTGGCTCGGTGCGGTAGGTATGCATGTCCAATTCGTAGAGGCCCTCAA
>CAJUFS010000089.1:5491-7902 GCA_910585575.1 uncultured Adlercreutzia sp.
CGGCTACGAACAGGGCTGAAGCGGTGCCGATGGGACTGCAGTCGGTGCCTTCATAGGCCAAGGCGGCCGTGAGGGCATCGGCGACGCCGTTCTCGATGGCGTCGGGCGAGGGGGGCACCTCGACGGGCGCGTCGGTGGAATCGGGACTGCTGCATCCAGCGAGGGCCATGGTGGCAAGCGCGGAGGCAGCCAGGAAGGCGCGGCGGCTGAGCGGGTGAAAGGGCATAGGGGCTCCTTGGATAGCGAACACTGTCCTTATTATACGAAGTCGGGCCGCCCCCAAGGAAAAACCCACAGCAAAAGCCCCAGGGCCCCGGACGGCGCCGCCCCGTCCACCGAGGGGATGACCCGCCATGGGCTTTGGTTGCCAACGCCGGCCTTTGATGCGATGACCCCCGTGCTAATATCCAAAAGGTATTTCTGTTCGCAGAACAAACCCGATCCTCCCACAGAGAGCTCCTGCCCGATCCAGCCTTTCCGCGACAGTACCCCAACCAACGCGAAAAGTGCCGCGGCAAAGCCGGTCGGTTGTTTGTGGTGCGGGTCATTACAAAGGAGAGGAATATGACGAGAGAACTCAAGTCGATGGACGGCAACAATGCGGCGGCGCATGTCTCCTATGCGTTTACCGAGGTAGCGGGCATTTACCCCATTACCCCTTCCAGCCCCATGGCCGACTTCGTCGACATCTGGGCTTCCCAGGGCCGCAAGAACATCTTCGGCACCACGGTTAAAGTGTGCGAGATGCAGTCCGAGGGCGGTGCCGCCGGTGCCGTGCACGGCTCGCTGGCCACTGGTGCGCTGACCACCACCTACACGGCAAGCCAGGGCTTGCTCCTCATGATTCCCAACATGTACAAGATTGCCGCCGAGCAGCTGCCCAGCGTCTTCCATGTGTCCGCCCGTACGGTGTCCACCCAGGCGCTCAACATCTTCGGCGATCACTCCGACGTCATGGCCTGCCGCCAAACTGGCTTCGCCATGCTGGCCGAGGGCAATGTGCAGGAGGTCATGGACCTTTCGGCCGTGGCCCACTTGGCCGCCATCAAGGGCCGTGTTCCCTTCCTCAATTTCTTCGACGGTTTCCGTACCTCCCACGAGGTGCAGAAGATTGCCGTGTGGGATTACGAGGATCTGGCCGACATGTGCGACATGGACGCCGTGCGCGCCTTCCGCGAGCACTCCCTGAATCCCGAGCGTCCGGCCATGCGCGGTTCCCACGAGAACGGCGACATCTTCTTCCAGCACCGCGAGGCCTGCAACTCCCTTTACGACGACCTGCCGGCCGTGGTGGAGGAGTACATGCAGAAGGTGAACGAGAAGCTGGGCACCAACTATCAGCTGTTCAACTACTACGGCGCCGAAGACGCCGACCGCGTCATCGTGGCCATGGGCTCATTCTGCGACGTGGCCGAGGAGGTTATTGACTACCTGAACGCCCAGGGCGAGAAGGTGGGTCTGGTGAAGGTGCGCCTGTACCGTCCCTTCGTCACCAGCAAGTTCGTGGAGGCGCTGCCGGCCACGGTGAAGAAGATTGCCGTTATGGACCGCACCAAGGAGCCCGGCTCCATCGGCGAGCCCCTGTACATGGACGTGGTGAACGCCCTGGCCGTCGAGGGTCGCACGGGCATCACCGTCACGGGCGGCCGCTACGGCCTGGGCTCGAAGGACACCCCGCCCTCTTCCGTGTTCGCCATCTACACCGAGCTGGAGAAGGACGAGCCCCGTCGCCAGTTCACCATTGGCATCGTGGACGACGTCACGAACCTGTCCCTGCCCGAGGTTCCGGCCCCCAACACGGCGGCACCGGGCACCATCGAGTGCAAGTTCTGGGGCCTCGGCGGCGACGGCACCGTGGGCGCCAATAAGAACTCCATCAAGATCATCGGCGACCACACCGACAAGTACGTACAGGCCTACTTCCAGTACGACTCGAAGAAGACCGGCGGCGTTACCATTTCACATCTGCGCTTCGGCGACAGCCCCATCCGCAGCCCCTACTATGTGAACAAGGCCGACTTCGTGGCCTGCCACAACCCCTCCTACGTCACCAAGGGCTTCCCCATTGTGCGCGACGTGAAGCCGGGCGGCTCTTTCCTCATCAACTGCCAGTGGACGCCCGAGGAGCTTGAGCAGCACCTGTCTGCCGAGGCCAAGCGCTACATCGCCGAGAACGACATCAAGCTGTACCTCATCAACGCCATCGACCTGGCCATCGAGCTGGGTATGGGCAAGCGCACCAACACCATCCTGCAGTCGGCCTTCTTCACCCTGGCCAAGGTTATGCCCCAGGAAGAAGCCATCCAGTACATGAAGGACGCCGCCACGAAGTCCTACGCCAAGAAGGGCCAGGACGTGGTGGACATGAACCACAAAGCCATCGACGCCGGCGCTACCGCCTTCGTGCGCGT
>CAJUFS010000090.1 GCA_910585575.1 uncultured Adlercreutzia sp.
CCAGCCGCCGCCGTTTTTTCCTGATGTCGCTGTCCTGCTGGCTGGCCTGGGCCTCGCCGCCGGCCGACGAGGGCGGCTGGAGGCGCCGCGGGCTCTCGCGCGGCTTCCGCTCGCCGCAGCTGGAAGACGAGATGCGCGTCATGGGGCTTTCCGAGGACGAGTGTCGCGCGGTGCTCATCTGCCGCGACCAGCTGCGGGCCTTCACGGTGCGGGCTCATCGCGGCTCGCCGGCGGCGGCGCTGCGCCAGCTGCTGGTGGCCACGGGCGCGCTCGACCGGCTGCAGGCCGAGGGCGTGGACGGCCTGGCCGCGGCGGCGAACTACGCGAAGGCGCTGCGCATCGTAAGTGGTCTCGAGGCAAAGGCCACGGGCCTGGCGTCGGTGGCCGTTGCCTTCGATGCGCACCTGGAAACTGCTAAGGAGGCGCCCGGAGCCCTGGCTACGGCTGAGGGCGATTTCGTGCGTATCATGACTGTGCACGCCTCCAAGGGCCTGGAGTTTCCCCACGTAGCCATTGCCGAGCTGAAGGACGGTCGCGAGAGCGTCGGTCGCCTCGTGGTGGAGAACATCGGTCAGGCTACGTACGCCAGTGCGCGGTTTGCGCCCGATGATTGGAAGAAGGTGGCCGATAACCTGACCAAAAAGGCCGCCGGTCTCGACGAGCATGAGCGGCTCGAGATAAGCGCACTGGCTCCCGACGAGGTGGCGGAGCGCTTGGCTGCGTTGGGGCCTGGTGTCCGTCACGAGGCGCTGGCGACCTTCGCCCAGGATCAGGCCCTGGCCGAGGCGCGGCGCCTGCTGTACGTGGCGCTCACCCGCGCCAGCAAGTCGCTGTTCGTGGCGGTGCTCGGGGGCGGCGATCCGTCGAAGGGCTACGAGAACGCGGGCATCTTCAACGACCTGTACCAGGCCCTGCAATGGGACGTGACTGCGGACGCTTCGGTGTCCATGGCCGACTACGGCGGTACGGCGCCGGCGCGGGTGGCCTTGCGCTATCTGAGGGGCGAGCAGTTTGAAGAAGAGGAAGATTCCGCGTCGGATGGCTCGGGTGAGAAGGAAGCCGAAGCCGTGGCGTCCTGCGACGCTGCCACGGACGCCGAGGCGACCGAGGCTCCCGTCGACGCCGCGGTTCCGGCGCCCTTCTTGGTGCCCGTGCGCGAGCCGCTGCCTGAACCGCTTATGCTGCCGCACAATTTCGCGCGGGCGGGCTTGTGCTCCTACACCTCGCTTTCGGGAGTCCATGAGCACACTGATGAGCCCGCGGCCGAAAGCGACGGCGGCGTCGTGCTCGCCGACGGGACGGGGGAAGTGCGGTCGGGGCTTGATTCTGCTTGGGAAGCGTCGTTGATCGACAGCGAACCCGATCTCGCCGTTGGCTGCGCGACGTTGCAGCCCGAAGAGGGCCAGGAAGCCGACGCGGCGTTGGCCTTCCCGTCCGAAGAAGCGGCGCTGGGCGCTTCTGCGGAAAGTGCCACGGCTCTGGGCACGGCCTTCCACCGCTTGGCCCAGCAGGCCATCGAGCGCAGCATGGACGGGGCGCTCTTCCGCCCCGACGAGGCCGCCATTGCGGCGCAAATCCAGAAGGAGGATCTGTCTGCGGGCCAGCAGCAGCGGCTGCGCACGGCGCTGGAGCGCTGGCTTTCCAGCGATGAGGCCGCGCGCTTCGCCAGTTTCGCCCATCGCGGTGCCGAGGTGCCCTTCATGGTAGAACTGTGCGCTTCTGCGGAAGGGGTCGGTGACACGGCGCGCGATGAGACGGGATGCGCTGCCACCGCGCCTGAAAACGGGCCGGTGGGGGAGGACGGCGCGCTGCCTGCCCCGTTCTTCCTCGAGGGCGAGATCGACGGCTTGGCCGACAACGGCGACGGGGCGGCGTTCCTCATCGACTACAAAACCGGCGGCAGCGCGGAAGAGACCCCCGAGGCTCTGGACGCCAAGCACCGTCTGCAGGCCAGCTGTTACGCCTATGCGCTCATGCGCGCGGGCTACACCTCGGTGGATGCGCATTTTCTGCGTATCGAGCACGTTTCGGCGACCAACCCGCGCGATCCGCAGATTGTGCCCTATCATTTCGAGCACACCGATCTGCCGGCGCTTGAGGCGCTGATCATCCAGAAGCAACAGGAGGCCTTCCATGGCGCGTGAGCATACGGGAACGAATATCGAGCGCAGCGAGTACTACGGGGCGCTCCAGGATGTGGTTGACAGCCTGTTCTCCGAGTACGGCGATTTGGACCCGCTTATCGCCGAGGCCATCGGGGCGAAGGTACGGCGTCTCGACGTGGTGCTGGCGGCCGAGGCGGCCGACCTGCCCGAAGAGCTGCTGCGCATCGTGACCTTGCTGCCGCCGGGCGATTACACCCGTGAGCGCCTGTGCACCCAACTGAACAGCGCCCTGGCCGGCCATGCCTGGGGCCAGGTCTACGGCACGGTGGTCTAGCGGCGCCCATTCGCTCCTTCTCGTCTCCTTCGGAAAAATACTCTTCGCTTTGTCACAAAATGATGCCTTCCGTCGTGTTGTTGGGTGAGTTGCAACTTGCGAAGCCCGACAACTGAAGGAGGTGTATGTCGGTGGTTAAACGGGATCACAACCCGGAAGACGACGTTCGCGCGGCGGCACCCATGACGGAAGCGGCTCTTGAGCAGCTGATAGACCGCCATGCCGATCTGGTGCTTCGCCTGGCCTACACCTATGTCGGCAATCGCGCCGATGCCGAGGATCTGGTGCAGACGGTCTTTCTCAAGGCGTTTGCCGGCGCTCCGTCGTTCAGCGATGCGGAGCACGAGAAGGCCTGGCTCATCCGCGTGACGGCCAATGCCGGCAAAGACGCGCTGCGGGCGCGGAAGCGCCGTGCGGTGCCCGTGGCGCTCGATGAGCGCGTCTCCGATACGGGGGTTGCGTCCCTTTCCGAGGCGGGAGCTGTGGCCTTTCCCGCGACGCATGATTCTGCGGCCTCATCGTATGAGGCTCCCGGTCCCGTGACCGAGGCGGTGCTGACCCTCCCTCCGGCCTATCGGGAAGTCGTTTTTCTCTATTACTACGAAGAATATTCCACGCGCGAAATTGCCGCTCTGACGGACAGCTCCGAGGTGGCCGTTCGCGCGCGTTTGAGCCGAGCGCGCAAGAAGATGCGCGCGGCGCTGGAAGGGGTGTGCCATGGATAACGGGAAGAGCACTGGCAAGGACGTGGGACGCGCCTATCGCTGCGAGATGGATAGGGTGGCGCTGGACGATGGGATGAAGGACGCCCTGAAGGAGAGCGTGCTTGCCCGAGTGGCTGGGACTGAGGAATCGTCTGCGGTGGATGTGGCGACCGCCTCTTCGGGATCGGTTGCGTCATCCGCGGCGCCTACGTCGGACGCGTCGAATGTCTCGCCGGTGCCGCTCGCTTCGCCTGCGGGGGCTGCTGCGCCCAAGGATGCAGGTTCGCCGGTGAGGAATGGGCTAGCGCGCGGCCGCAGCACGCAGGCGCGTCGTCCGGTGCGCTGGGCGGTGGCGCTGGCAGCGGCGGGTTTTGTGTTGCTGACAGGCTTTACGGTGGGCGCCCAGGGGCAGGATTTGTGGCGCCAGTGGTTTCGCTCAAGCGACGCCGCCGAACGAGCGGCTGCCGTGGGCGTGCAGGCTACGGACGAGGGCGTCACGGTCGAGGTGGTGTCGGCCATTTCCGACGCGAACCACGCCTATTTCCTGGTGGAGGCTCATGACGAGGGCCAGGGGCTTCTTGACGACCACACCGAGCTGGCTTGGGCGGTGCTCTGGGCTAACGGCAGGGCATTGAGCACGAACCAAACGGCTATCAGCTATGACGAGGAGCGGAAAACCGTCTCCTATGTGCTGACCAGCGAGGGGCCCATCGAAGCGGGTGCCCAGGTGGAGTTGCCCATCGAGGCTCTTCGCGACCAGGACGAGGAGTTTGACGTGGTGGTGAGTGCGCAGCCGGTGTCCGAGCTGGTAGGGGATACTCCGGGCACGTACCGTAAGAGGCCGACGGCGCTGCAGGCCCGTGACGGCGAGATTGGCCTGTTGGGCGAGAGCATGCGAGGCAGGCTCTTCGATCCCGACAAGGGCGGTCTGACGGGTATTGCCGATGTTCTGGCCAGCGGCGATCTCAACCTGCCCGTTGAGGGCGATCCCACCTTGTCGGTGGTGGGGGTGGATCTGCGCGACGGTGTGCTGCACGTGCTCACGCGCAGTGGTGGGGTGGACCCCGGTAACGAATATCCCTATTTGAAGGACCCTGCGACGGGCGAAGTGCTGGAGCGCGAGTATTCCATTTCCTACTATTACGGTGAAGACGGCACGAAGGCGGGAGGCGGTCTTGCCCGTATCGATGATTCGCCCACCTGGACTTACACTGACTCGGCGTTCTATCCTGCATCGCTGGACAAGCTCGACCGCATGGAGCTGTGCGTGCACTCGTCCTATTCGGCTTGGCAGACCAAGGGTACCTGGAACCTGTCCTTCATCATGCCCTCGACGGTGGCCAGTGATGCCCTTGAATCCACTACCCACATTCCCTGTGAGGATTTCGGCACCATTGAAGCCGTGACGGTCACGCCGTTCTCCATCGGGTTCTTGGTGCACGATTGCGTCGAAGAGAAGTTTTGGGATAACAGCCCTGAGGTGAGCATTGTCTATCAAGACGGGAGGACCGTGGAGTACCCCGGGGTGTTCCACGAGCAAACGTGGGATTCCGAGGCGCTTTTAGAGCAGGGGAACGTGACGCTTTCCTCCATTGGCTCGTTCGAGGACTACGAGGATATAGCGGCTTTGATTATCAATGGCACGAGAGTGGATTTCGGGCGCAGCTAGGCTGGGAGATGCCCTCGCGATATAAAACGAGGCCCGCGACAATGCGCGGGCCTCAGCACGTCTGCGGGGCAGGGTGGCTTAGAAGCGCAGGCTCAGGCAGGAGAGGCCGCCGTCTACCTTGCGGTATTCGGAAGTATCCACCACCAGGGTCTTGTAGCCCAGATCCTGCACGGCCTTGAGCACCGTGGGGTAGCCCTCGGGCACGATGACGGTGCCGTTCACCCAGATGCAGTTGGCGCCGTAGGCCTCGTCCTCGGGCACGACCACCTTGTTGTACTCGGCGAAGTCGGGCTTGTCGATGAACTCGCCGGACACCAGCATGTTGCCGTCTTCCAGGTAGTTCACGCCGGTCTTCAGGTGCAGCACTTCCTCCAGCGGCACCTCGGAGCCTTCGAGCCCCCAGCCTTCCAGGATCTCGATGAACTGGCGGATGCCCTCCTCGTTGGTGCGGGCGGAGCGGCCCACGTAGAAGTGGTCGCCCACCATCATGACGTCGCCGCCGTCCAGGGTGCCGGGAGCCACGATGTGCTTGACCTTGTCGTCGTCGAAGAACAGGCGGATGGTGGGCTCGATGGCCTCCTTCTCGCCGTTGCGGCTGTCAGCGCCGGGGTTGGTGATGATGGCGCCGCAGCGCGTGATGACCGCCGGGTCCTCCACGAAGCAGGAATCGGGGAACTCCTCCAGGGCCGGCAGCACTGTGACGGCCACGCCGCACTGCTTCAGGGCCTCGATGTAGTCGTCGTGCTCCTCGATGGCGCGCTCGTAGATGGGCTGGCCCAGTTCAGGGGCGCTAGTGATGCCGTCGCAGAGCGACTTGCCGGGGCGGCGGACAATGACGTTTTCGAACTTGGTCATGGATGGCTCCTTGTCGTCGTTGACACGCTTTGTGCGCTTGGCAACAGGGTAGCACGAACAGAGAGTCAACAGGGGACGTTTTGCAAGGGCAGCAAAGAGGGGCCGCGCCTGAGCGCGACCCCCCTCGAAGATGATTATGAGCGATGGGCTACGACGGGCCATGCACGGCGCCGCGAACGCGGCGCAGCGGTTAGCCTTGGGCCAAAATGTGCGCTACGGCTAGGCCCTCGCCTTGGGTGCCCACGCCGCTGCTTCCGACGATGGTTTCACCCACGGCGTAGAGTCCAGGAATGGGGGCGCCGTCTTCCGTGGTTACGTTGAAGTTGTCGTCGTAAAGAAGGCCGCCGACTGTGATGTGCATCGCCCAGGTGCGCGGAGAGGCATAGAAAGGCGGATTTTCAATAGGCGAGATATCGCTGAAGCTCGTTCGCCCGAACTCCTCATCTTTGCCAGAGCGTGCTGCCTGGTTGTAGGCTTGCACGGTGCTTTCCAACGTTTGGGGATCGCATTCGATCTGCTGGGCGAGCTCCTCAATGGTGTCGGCGACAAACAGCTGCCCTTGGTCGATGAGGCTTTGCAGGCGGTGACCATAACGATTCAGGTCGCCCTCTACGCGGCAGGTGTCGGCATCCGTGATCATGAACATCATCTGCTCGGGCTGCTGCATGATGTCGGCAGTCATGGAATAGCGATCGCGCACCTCATCCATGAAGCGAAGGCCGTTTTTGTTTACCATCATGCAGTCGATGTCGTCTCCAACAGTGGTTTCGTCGCTTGAATTCTTGCAGTCGGCCATAGGGAAGGGCATTTGGTCATCCATGAGTGCCACGCCGGCCCCTAGACGTAGCGCCATGGTGATGCCGTCGCCGGTATGCCCGTACGTGTTGGTGGTGGGAATGGGGGAATTCTCATCAAAAGGCCATTGGGTGTTGTACTGGCGCAGCATGTCAGGGTTGCCGGAGAAGCCACCCGTGGCTAGCACTACGCCGCGGTTGGCGCGAATTTCGTAGGGGGTCCCATCCTCTCCTTGGGCTTTGACGCCCACGACGGTATCGCCTTCCGTCAGCAGCTCGGTAGCGGGTGTGTTGAGCATAATGCTGACGGGAAGATCCTGGTCTTCGAGTACGGAGCGGTAGTGTTGGAAGTAGCCTTGACCGCAGCGGCCTGAGGCGGGAGAGGCCCAGCGGGGCCACGAGTAGCCGACAATACCCACAAGTTCTTTGAACTCGAAGCCGTCCTCGCACAGCCAGCTGTCGAGATCGGCGATATTCTGGCAGAACAGCATATTGCCCTCAAAGTCGCCCTCGCCGGCGATTGTGTATTGCAATGCTTGCAATTCAATGCTGTCGAAGCAGGTCTCTTTGCCGTCGGCTTGCCACTGCGCCCATTGAGAGCGAATGAGGTCAATGGCATCGTTAGGGACGAGGCCTTCGGCGGCGGCCAGGTCGTCTTCAAGTTGGGCACGCTGGCTATCGGTCATGGCTTCTCGTAGCGATTCAGGAGCGTTGACGTATTCCAGGTAGCCGCCTGAAACCAGGGCGTTTCCTCCCATGGTGCAGCTTTTCTCCAGCACAATGATGTTATCGACGCCTAGTTTTGCTGCTGCCACAGCGCAGGCCATGCCGGAACCGCCGGCGCCTACGATAACGATTTCGGCTTCAAGTGCTTCGGTTCCCGTGGATGCGGTGCGCAGCGGTGCCTCCTGCAGCTGAGCGGGATCGCCACCTGCCTGGATTACACAGTCTTCTGTGGCGGCCAGGACGGCCATGGATGAGAGGGTTGCTCCTGTGATGGTGTCAACGGCAAGACTCTGATGCTCCGCGATGGACGCGGGTATCTCCTCCAAGGCGCGGTCCGAGATAAGCGCTGTCTCTTCGTGGTCAACCACCGAAACCGATTCGATGGCGTGATCGCTGAACACGGTTTCTACCGTGATGGGCCCGAACTTGCCCTGACTTTGGGCTGTGTAGGTTCCGGGGGTGTAGGTGGTGCTAGCGGTATCGGAACCACCAGGAGCGCAACCGTGCAACCCGAAGAGGGCCACGCCAACACCAGCGATGGTGGCGCTTCGCACAAACGAGCGGCGCGACAGAGAGGGAAGATGCTTCATTTTTTCTCCTTGAGGATTATGGGACTGGGACGCCGAAGCGGGGAGGGGCTGGC
>CAJUFS010000091.1 GCA_910585575.1 uncultured Adlercreutzia sp.
ACATGGCGGCAATGCACTCGTAGCCGCAGTACATCCAAATGCCCAGGCTGATGGAGGCAGCAATGCACTGCATGGGCGCCTCGGGCACGGCGAATATGGGGTCGAAGGGATTGGTCTGCCAGTTCACGAAGCCGAAAACGGCGGCCATGCCGAACACAATGATGATGAGCACCGAGAAGAACGAGCTGATGCGCTCCACTTCAACAAGGCCTACCAAGTTGATAACGGTGAAGCTGGCCACTACCAAAAGCTTCACGCCGAAGGTGCCGGCGTCGTCCAGCGAGAGCAGCTGGGCGGTATAGCCGCCCACCATGGCAATGTAGGCTCCCGAGGAGATATAGGTGTCCATAGAGGTCCACCAGCCGGCTTGGAAGCCCCAGAACTCGCCGAAGGTCTCCTTGGCCCAAGCGTAGATGCCGCCCTCGCGGGGCAGGATGGCGTTGGCTTCGGCCACAAGGCGGCTGATGGGGCGCGCCCAAACGATGGGCAGCACAATGAGGATGATCAGGGTAAGACCCGGGCCGGCAGCGGGGATGATTTCCTCGATGCCGAAGGCGCCGGCAGAAACAAGGCAGAAGAGCATGAAGGCAATGCCGATAGCGCTGATTTTGCTTTTGCGCAAATGCCCGATAGAACCCTCGGGCGGGGTAGGGGGAAAGAGATCGCGTTCCGCAAGGGGAACCTCTTCGTTCTCACGCAAAACCAACCACCCCTCTCGTAGCGCATTAGGCGACAAGAGTGCAGTGTAGCCCATAAAGTCGTCGAGAGCGAGAACATTTTTTGCGCGCTTGTTCAGCCGGTAGCTGAAAGATGCTGCCTTCTTCGGAATCGATCAGGGCGTATGCACAAAAACGGCGCGCCGACGAATGCGGCGCGCCGTGAGAGAGGAGCGCAGAGCGGCGAGGAGGGGAGGTTAATTGCTCGCGCGCTTGCGGTGAATAAGCGAAGCTCCGGCCACGAGGGCTGCCATGAGGGCAACTGCTCCCGCCAGCGCCATGGCTTGCGTCAGCGGATCGCCGGTTTGGGGCACGGAGGCGGTGCGACTCGGGTAGGAGGTGGCGGTAGAAGTGCGGTGCACGGTCGGGGTAGAAGATGTGGCGCCCGCGGTCGTGCCCGGCTCGTCTTCCGTGTCGGTGGCGTGGGTGATGTTCGTGCCTCCGTTGTGGTCGGCCAAGGGATTGTCGGTCACGTGGGTTTCGGTTCCGTCGTCGGTTTGCGTGCCCTCGTCGGTGTGGGTGGTTTCGGAGCCGGTGGTGGTGCCGCTATCGTCGGACGTGCCCTGATCGGTAGTGCCCGGGGTGTCGGGGGTGCTCGGCGTATCCGGATTGGTCGGTTGGTCGGGCGTAGCGGGCGTATCGGGGGTGGTCGGCGTAGCCTTGCTGACGGTGAAGGGCGCGTCGCCATCGCCGCCCGTGCGCTGCTCGGTGTAGCCGGCAGGGGCGTAAGGCGCGACATCTTTGTTCCAGCTGCCGCCCGTTACCACTAGGTTCGTGCCCTGGGCCGGATCGTCTCCCTCCGGCTGGGTGGCATCGAAGAGGCTTCCGCCCAGATGGAAGGTGCCGTCCTTGGCGGCGACGGTGTTTTTCTGGCCGTTGCCGGAGGCCAAGGCGCTATAGGTGCCCGTAGTGTTGACCGTGGTTCCTTCCTTGAAGGTCACGGTGTTGTTGCTTGCGGGCGTCGTGTCGGGGCCCGGGTATGAGGAATAAAGCAGTACCGCCTGGGTAGTGGGAGGATTCTCGTTGGGCGAGTCGGCGTTAATGGTGGAATGATCCACCGTCATATCGATGTCGTCGCATCCCTGGAACACAATGGTGCCGAAGTTGTTGGTAACACCCGGAATGCCGTCGCCGCTGAGAATGGAGCCGTCGGTGATGGTCACCTTCGAGCCGGTGGATCCAGCGGACGAATCGGGGCCCTTCATGTACAGAGCCGCGTAGCCGCTGATCTGGCTGTCGGCAATGGTGAGGTCGACGGGGTTGAAGGTGATGATGCCGTAACCGGCCTTCGAGGCCGTAAGCGTGCTCGCCACGATGGCAATGTCGGTGGTCTGCGGGGTGTTGCCGCCGATGGTGAGCACCTGGGTGTTGCCCGCGCCGGTCGCGACGAGCTTGACGTCTTCAAGGCGCAAGCTCTTGTAGCCATCGCGGGTAGAGAGGACGCGCCCGTAGGCATCGGGGTTCGTGATGGTGAGGTTCTTCAGCACGAAGGCGGCGCTGTGAGCCTCGTCGTCGCCTCCGTACAGGTAGACGCCGCGGCTGTGCGCCGTGAGCGTGTGGCCGTTGCCGTCGAGGGTGATGCCTTGCTTGATCGAGAGGATGTCGCTTACCTCCTGATCGGCAAGGAGCGTGACGGTGGAGCCGGCCGGGGCTGCATCGACTGCCTCTTCCAGGGTGGCGTAGCTCGTCTTCGTGCCATCGGCGGTGGTTACTTGGACCAGGGCCGCGCTGGTGTCGTCGACCCCTTCTTGCGCGGCGGTGTCGTCGCTTGCGGCAAAGGCGGTGGCCGGCACGAGGTAGAGCGCCAAGAGCGCCGCAGCCACAAGGGAGATTGCCTTAGATATCCTGTTCTGTTTTCTCATAACTCTCACTTCTTTCACCTCCAGGAACTCCGTGGCCGTGCTGCCCGTCTCTCGGTCGTGAAAAGCGTGGTCGCGGGATTGAGAAAACATTAGCAAGCGGCTTGGCGAAAGCGTGGTGCGCACGAGAGTTATTGAGAAAGTGTGCAACGCCCGAAACCTGACAGATAAACTGTCCTCCTTCCTGTTGAATGCCTGTAGTATGGCGGTTATGAACCGCTACAATAGAGCGAACCCTGTATCCGACGCGGCGCAGAAAGCAGCGCCGCTTTCCCCAAGGAGGATTTCCGTGAGCGCACTGGAAACAGCGCAGCGTCAGCTGCTGGCGGAAAGGTATCCCACGCGGGCCGAGGCGGCCGCTGCTTTGGTCGAGCTTCAGGCAACCTGTGCCCTGCCGCGGGGCACCGAGCTGTTCGCCTCCGACATCCACGGCGAGTTCAACGCGTTCTCCCATGTGCTGCGCGGTGGCTCGGGTGCCGTGCGCGCGCTTATCGCAGAGGCGTTCGGCGGTCAGCTGTCCGCCGATGAAGCGGCCGAGCTGCTCAGCTTTATCCTCTACCCGCAGGAAAAGTGTGCTTTTGTTGCGGCGGGGCCGAACAGCCTCGAGGCTTACCTGGCCGAGCAGCTGCCGTTGGCCGTGGCCGTGGCCCGTCGTGCTGCCGCTTCGACCTCCCTCGACGCAGTCTGCGCGCTGATCCCCGAGGATTTTGCGCTCATGGAAGAGCTGGTAGCGGCCGATCCTGCCGACGCGGCCAAGCGCGTCTATTGCTCGGCCATTGTGGCGGGCTATCTGGAGGCGGGCGAGGGAGTGTCCTTCGCCGTGGCCTTGGGCACCCTTATCCAGCGCTTGGTGGTAAACCAGCTGCATCTGGTGGGCGACGTGTACGACCGCGGTCCGGCGCCTCAGCTCATCATGGAGGAGCTGCTGACGTTCCCCAACGTGGACGTGCAGTGGGGCAACCATGACATTTTGTGGATGGGCGCGGCGCTGGGGCAGCCGGGCAGCGTGGCCAACGTGGTGCGCATCTGCGCCCGTTACGGCAACTTGAACATTTTGGAAGACGCCTACGGCATCAATCTGCGCCCGCTGGCCGCCTTCGCCGCCGAAGCCTATGCCGACGACCCCTGTGCCGCCTTCGGGCTTAAAGACCGCACGGGGCTCACGGATGCCGAAGCGACGCTGACCGAGAAGATCCAGAAGGCCATGGCCATCATTCAGTTCAAGGTGGAGGCCCAGCTCATTGCCGAGAACCCCAGCTTTGGCTTGGAGGACCGCAACCTGCTGCACCTGGTGGACCGCGAGCGCGGTACCGTCGTGGTCGATGGCGTGGAGTACGAACTGATCGACACCGTCTTTCCCACGGTGGACTGGGAGGATCCCTATCAGCTTACCCCCGGCGAGCAAGCGGTTATCGAGCAGCTGTGCGCTGCGTTCCAAAACAGCGAGAAGCTCCAGCGCCATATGGGCTTTTTCCTGGAGCATGGCAGCCTGTACAAAATAGAGAACGGCAACCTGCTGCTCCATGCCTGTGTGCCGCTGAATGCCGACGGATCGCTCATGGAGGTGACCCTGTTCGGCGAGACGTACCGCGGCAAGAGCCTCTACGACATGGTGGACCGCTGCGTCCGCGAGGCCTTTGAGGCGGAAGGCGAGGCGCGCAAACGTGGCCTCGACATGCTGTGGTATCTGTGGCTCGGCCCCGGCTCGCCCCTCTTCGCCAAAAGCAAGATGGCCACCTTCGAGCTGTACCTCATTGCCGACAAGGCGGCGCGCAAAGAGGTGAAGAACGCCTTCTACTCACTGCTCGACAATGCGGCGGTGGTGGACGGCATCTTCGAGGACTTCGGCATGGACCCGGCTGCCTCGCGCATTGTGTGCGGTCATGTGCCGGTCAAGGCGAAGGACGGCGAAGATCCGGTGAAGGCCGACGGACGCGTGCTGTGCATCGATGGCGGTTTCTCGGCGGCGTACCAGAAGACCACGGGTTTGGCGGGCTACACGCTGGTGTCCAATGCGGAGGGGTTGTTCCTGGACGCCAATACACCGCTGGCGTCGCGGGAGGCTGCGGTGAAGGAGAACGCCGACATTGTGGCCGACCGTCGGGTCCTCGAGCGCTACCCCCGTCCGGCCACGGTGGCCGATACCGACGAGGGCGCCGTGTTGGAGGCCCGCGCCGCGCTTATTGCCAGCTTGCTGTAGCTAGTACTTCTCCCACAGGGCCAATTCCAGGTAGGATGCCAGACAGCACAGGCCGAAGCCGATAATGATCAGGGCGAACACGATGTTGGCCACCCGCGGGCGCAGGTGCATGAAGCCCTCGCACACCAGGGGGAAGACCACCCATACGTAGAGCATGGACACCAGGCCGATGAAGAAGTCGTTCACGAGCCATGCCTGACCGAGCACGTTGCCCGGCAGCTGAGAGTTGTCCCAGAAGGGGTATTCGCCGGTGATGGGGTCGGGCTGGTTCACCAGCAGCCCCATGACCAGCTCGAGCACCATGGCAATGAGGATGGCCGCCACAAAGCATTCCAGGAAGGCGCCCCACAGGGTTTTGCGGCGCATGATGAAGTGCTCCTTCAAAGGCTCGATGAGCAGTGTCATGAACACGGCGCCGAAACCGTAGACCCAGTAGGGGTGGTACCAGGGGTCGCTCCAGACGGCGTAGTCGGCATCCACAATGCCGAAGAACTTGTCCATGAAGAAGCAGTAGGGCATTTCCAGCCAGTGGCCGATAATGCAGCACAGGCAGAAGCACACGGCCAGGGCGCGCCAAAACTCCCAGGTCTTGGGTGCGAAATAGCCGATCTCGTCCTGCTCCGTTACCTTGTGAATCCTCAGGAATGCCATGGGAGTCTCTTTAGTCTCGAAACGTTCAGTGACTTCAGCCTACCCTGCCCACCCCGCGGGGTGCTCGGCAATTAGTAAGGCTTTAACTCACCGTTGATTCGTTGTTGCCGAACGAGGGCATTCCGCCAGCCTCCGGGGCGGTTGTCCCCGGAGGCGAAGGGGCGGGGCAGGAGTCGATGCACTGTTACCATTGACGGCGGTCCCAGGGCCTCTTGTTTGCTACACTGGGAGAACAACGGCTCGGCTCGGGCGGGGCCCTGCAGGGAAGGACGCTGCTATGCGCGTGATCGATCGGGAATACCAGGAAGAGCGGGAGCGCCGTGAGCTTTCCCCGGATGCGGCGGGGGCGGCCGACACGGAGGGGCGCGAGCGGTCGACGGACCCCGATGTGCTGCGCACCGATTACCAGCGCGATCGCGATAAAATCCTGCACTCGAAGTCGTTTCGGCGCCTCTCCCATAAAACCCAGGTGTTCCTCGCCTCAGAAGGCGATCACTTCCGCACCCGCTTGACCCATACTCTGGAAGTGGCCCAAATTGCCCGCACCATTACGCGCGCTCTCGGGCTCAACGAGGATTTGACCGAGGCCATTTCCCTCGGTCACGATTTGGGGCACACGCCCTTCGGCCACACCGGCGAGGCGGCGCTCAGCGCCTCGTTGGCGCGGCATCGCGGCATCGACCCCGTTTCGCCCCGGGCCCAGACGCTCTATCGTCACAACGAGCAGAGCGTGCGCGTGGTGGAGCGCATTGAGAACGGGGGCGCTGGGCTCAATCTTACGGCCGAGGTGCGCGACGGCATCCTCAACCATACGGGCAATTTGCGCGCGGAAACTCTGGAGGGGCGCATTGTGGGCACCGCCGACCGCATTGCCTACGTGAACCACGACATCGACGACGCCATTCGCGCCGGCATTCTGAGCGAGACCGATCTGCCCGAAACCACCCATCGGGTGCTGGGAGCCAACCATTCGGCACGTATCGAGCGCTTGGTGTGGGACATGGTGCACACGTCGGCCGCCACGGGTGATATTGCCATGAGTCCCGAGGTGTGGGACGCCATGATGGAGTTGCGATCCTTCCTCTTCGCCAACGTGTACACGGCGCCGGTGGTCATGGCCGAGGTGGACAAGGCCACGCACCTGCTGAGCGACTTGTTCGACTATTACGTGGAGCATATCGACGAGGTGCCCGAGGACTATCGCTCCATTTCCGAGGGCGACGACTTGCGCGCGGTGACCGACTACATTGCCGGCATGACCGATCGCTACGCCACGGCCACCTACCAGCGCCTCTTCATTCCCCACGCGCTTTCTTACTAGGGGGTGGCCTGCCGAGCGGGCCCGCAAGCAAAAAGCCCGGGTCCTTTTTGGCCCCCGGGCTTTAGCGGTGAGTTTTGGCCGATGCGGCTAGTTGTACTTGTAGAAGCCCTCGCCGGCGTTCACGCCGGTCTTGCCAGCGTCGATGTAGCTTTTCAGGGTAGCGGCAATTTTGCCGGCGATGCTGTCGGGATTGGCGGCATCGGGGCTGGCGGCCACAATGTTATAAGCGGTAGTCAAGCCCACAATGTCCAGGATGCGGAAGGGGCCTAAGGGGGCGCCGGTGCCCAGCATCCAGGCCTTGTCGATGGTCTCCACGTCGGCAACGCCGTTAGCGAGCAGGGCCTCGGCGGAATTGAGGAACGGCACCAGCATGGAGTTCAGCAGGTAGCCCGGCTGCTCCTTCTTCAGCTCCAGGGGAATCATGCCGATGGCTCGAGAGAACTGCACCACGGCCTGGTAGGCCTCGGGGCTGGTGGCCGGCTGGCCCATCACCTCGGCCGTGTTGTTCTGCCAGATGTTGTTGGCGAAGTGCAGGGCCAGGAACTTGTCGGGACGGTCGGTGTAGCCCACGATGGCGCTCGGCAGCAGGGTGGAGGAGTTCGTGCAGACGATGGTGCGCTCGGGCATATGCGGGCAGGCCTCGGCGTAGAAGGCCTCCTTTTCCGTGAGCACTTCGGCGATGGCCTCGATGACCAGATCGGCATCGTTGAAGGCCTCGTCATAGCTGCAGGTAAGCTTGATGGAATCGAAAGCGGTGTCCACCTGGGCAATAAGCTCGTCGATCTTCTCGGCGGGCACGTCGGCCGAGTCGGTGAGGCCTCGGCACCACGCTGCCGGGTTCGTCTTCAGGGCCTCCAGGGTGCTTTTGTAAATGCCGCGCAAGCGCTCGAGCTTCGGCTTCGCACGCTCGATCGAGCCTTCGCTGCGCAGCCAAATGGTGACATCGAAACCTTTGTAGGCGCTTTGCAGGGCAATCTGGCTGCCCAGCACGCCGCCGCCGGCAACGGTAACCTTCTGAAT
>CAJUFS010000092.1 GCA_910585575.1 uncultured Adlercreutzia sp.
TGATCATCATCGGCGTGTTCATGGACGCGGCCTGGATTGGCACGCTGGTGCTGGGCATTGTGACGGGCATTTGGTGGCCCTTCCCGGTGGCGCTGGCGCTGATTGGCGCCTGGGAGGTGCGGTACTACAGCGCCCACTCCACCTACCTTTGCCCGGTATGCGGAGCGGATTTCCGTCCGAAGTTGGGCGCGTACTTCTGGTCGAACCATACCCCGAGAACGCGCAAACTTACCTGTCCCTGCTGTCACCAGAAGGATTGGTGCGTGGAGCACTATCATGCCGACCCCATCGAGATAGCGCCCGGCCAATGCGTGCCCGGCACCTGTCACGGAGCGTGCGAAGTGAAGGCGGGTGAGGGTCATGGCGGCAGTTAGGAAGAAGCTCGCGAGCCATCGCGTGGCGGTTTACTGCGTTGTCACGTTTGTGCTCACCTGGGGGTTCTGGTTTGCAGCGGTGTACCCGCAGGCGCTTCCGGCGTTGATGGCAGGCGACAATCCGCTGGGCTCACTCGAAGTCATGCTCGCCGTAGGGGCGGGTATGTTTTTCCCGGCCATTGGCGTTGTGGTGACACGTCTTCTGACGGGCGAGGGTTTTCGCAATGTGTGGATCAAGCCAAAGCAGTTCAAGGGTACGGGGAAGTACTACCTGCTCGGCTGGTTTGGCCCTATGATCCTGGTGGCCCTGGGAGGTGCCCTTTACTTCCTGGTGACTCCGGGCAGCTTCGATCCCTCGATGCCGTTCTTTAAGGAGACGGTGGAGGCGCAGCTGGTGGCAGCGGGACAGCCGGCTCTGCCCGACTCCGAGATTGCCGCCATGGCCTATGCCCAGTTGGCGTTGATAGTTGTAGCTCCTGCCCTTAACGTGTTCACCTGTTTCGGCGAAGAGTGGGGCTGGCGTGGGTATCTGCTGCCGCATATGTTGGAGAAGCATTCCGTGACGTTCACGATTGTGGTGAGCGGGATCATCTGGGGCCTGTGGCACGCACCCATCACGGTGCTGGGGCATAACTACGGGTTGGCGTACCCCGGTTGGCCCGTGCTTGGCATTGCTGCCATGTGCTGCTTCACCGTGGTCATGGGCAGCTTCTTCAGCTGGCTCACGTTGCGGGCGAAAAGCTGCCTACCCGCAGTGTTCGCCCATGGTGCCCTCAACGGCTGTGGCAACGCCCCCACCCTGTTCGCCGTGATCTCCAACCCGTTTATCGGCCCGGCCCCCACGGGCATCATCGGCGGCATTGGGTTCATTGTGGTGGGGGTGGCGTGCTTGGTCTCGCTTAAGCGCTCGGGAAAGGTGGAGGCCTGAGCGATCATCGCTTCGTTGGAGGGTGACAAAGAAAGATTGCAACGTGCTTGGATGCAGTGATGTATCCAAGCACGGCTCTCGCGCTACTCCTCGGGCAACTTGCAGACATCGACCCAGGTGCTGCCCGGGGTCAGCTGCTCCAGATCGTCGGGAGTCAGCTCGATGGCGCTGTTGGAGCTGCCGCAGGCGGGGAACACGGTGGCGAAACGACGGAGCGTTTCGTCCAGGTATACGTCGCAATCATCATTCACGCCGAAGGGGCACACGCCGCCAACCGCATGGCCGATGCGCTCCTCGGCCTCTTCCGTTTTCAGCATCTTGGGTTTCGTGCGAAACTGTTCCTTGAACTTGGGGTTTGCCACGCGCGCATCGCCGGCGCATACCACGAGCGCCACGCGGTCGCCCACGGCGAACGAGAGCGTCTTCGCAATGCGCGCTGGCTCGCACCCCACCGCTTGGGCCGCCAGTTCCACCGTGGCGCTCGACGTGTCGAACTCCATGATGTCGTCCGCCCGTCCGAATTGCGCCAGGTGTTCTTTCGCTCTCTCTAGTGACATGCTTCGTCCTCTCGTTCGTCTATTGCTTCAGACGCAGTATAGAAGATCGCCCCTTTTCTCGTATGCGAGGCCAACCGGCGAGACGGCCAACCGTCTGACTTGTCTCATTCCGGCTAGCTGGTGCCGTTGCCGCTGGCGATGCCGCTTAGCGCTCTTCAGCGCTTTCGCCCTTGCCGGTGGCGCTCAGCAGCTCGTCGATGCGTTGGGCGGGGACGGCTCCGGTGAGGTCAGCTATCGGGCGGCCGTCTTCGAACAGCACGAGGGTGGGCACGGCCACCACGCTGAAGGCCCAGGCCACATCGGGGTTCTCGGCGGCGTTCATGTTCGCGAACTTCACGTCTGGATGGCGGGAGGCGGCGCTTGCCAGCACGGGCTCCATGGCGTGGCACGGGCCGCAGCCGGGGCTCCAGAAGTCCACCAGCACCCGCCCCTCGGCCTCGGTCACTTCGCGGTCGAAGTTGTCTTTCGTCAGCTCAATCATGGCGCTCCTCCCTGAATTTATTCCGCCAAGAAGACGTACTCGTTTTCGCTGGAAAGCTGCGGGGCGAAGCGGTAGCCCAGCTCGGCGAACTCTTTGAGTGCTTCGACGTCTTCCACGTGGTTCGCGGCCATGAACCGCACCATTTCGCCGCGAGCCATCTTGGCCAGAGTACCCTTCTGCACCACTTTACCGTTAATGAGCTCGCCGAACACCACTTTGAGGAGGCGGTCACCTTCCCGAAGATGCGCGCTGACGCATTTGGAATACTCCACAGAGGCAAGGTCCACCACAGTGCGATCGCCGTCCATCACCGCATCGTACAAGGACGATCCCCAGAACTCGTAAAGGCTGGCCGCACCGTCCACCGCGAGCTTCGCCTGCATTTCCAGGCGATAGGGGGTAACGCCGTCGAAGGGACGCAGCACGCCGTAGAAGCCGGAAAGGATGCGCAGGTGCTCCTGCAGGTAGTCGTAGGAGCCGTCATCAAGCACGGCGGCACCCATGTACTGGTACTGGATGCCAACGTAGGAGAGCAGCGCCGGCGCCAGGTCACCGCGCAGATCCATGGTTTGCAGGCGCTCGAAGTTGGTCTCGGCCAGCTTCTGGCTGCAGCCCCAAAGGGTCTTGCACTCGTCGAAGGAAAGCTCGCGCAGGCGCGCCAGCAGCACTTCGCTGCGGTCGATGAACGCCGGCAGCTCTTCCCAGGGCAGGACGGTGTTGTCCGTCATCTTTTTCGCCGGCGAGATAATGATTTTCATAGCGATCGCTTTCCGAACGTGCAACTATTTTGACGGGTGAAAATGTAGCACGAAAGCGGTCACGGCGAGCGGAAGCGGCCGAGACCTTCCTCGCCTCGCGCACAAAATGAAGCCATTACGTTTGTTGAACCGACGGCCTGCGAGGCGTATCGTTTTCTGCGGTTAGCCCGCGACAGGAGGCCCTTATGGAATTCACCTCGGCAAGCGCCAATAAATACCTCAAGCGACTTCAAGATGAAAAGGATCGCCTTCTGCGCATCGAAAGCGAGCGATCGACCTATATTGTGGCCGAGGGCGAAGAGCCCGATCCTCCCGTGTACGACTACGCGGCCACGCGGGCGGCCGTCTCCGAGATTGATGACAAGATGCGCGCCATTCGCCATGCCCTTCATCGGTTCAACCTGGAAACGGTGCTGCCGGAAAGCGGCCTGTCCATCGACGAGGCGCTTATTGCGCTGGCGCAATTGAGCGGGGCGCAGAGCGTCGTACGCGCCCTCAGCGAGCAGCAGCAGAAGACGCGGCTGCGCGACCGCTACTACGGTGGCGCGCCGGTGCCGGTGGAGTACCTCTACGCCAATTACGATGTGGCCCAGGCGGAGCAGGACTATCGGGAGCTTTCCGACCGCATTGCAGCGCTTCAATTGGAGATTGATCTGGCGAACCAGACGCAGCTGTTCGCCGTGGACCTGTAGACGCCCTTTCCGGACGCAAGGCCTGTTTCCTTACGGAATCTTGATTTCGTTGGAGTCTTCCGTTGAGGTTGTTCCGTAGTTCGTAGTTGGTAGTGCCATGCGGTTTAAGCGTTGGCCGACACCCTTCGGGTGATTTTCAATTCTCAGCCTTGCGTCGAAAGCTTGCCCCATCCCTTGGGAAGGGGCCGGGCGCCCAAGCACGGTTATAGGCGTCCACTATGATCTTCAAGCGAGAATGCGGGGCGGCGGTCGCTTCCCGGTGGCGTTATTTTTCGAAACCGAAGCCCTGGTGGCGCAGCATGGCGGGGATGTCCTCGTAGCGCGTGTAGGGGATGGTGTAGTAGTCGGCCACTTCCTGCGTCCACGTGCCGTCCTTCTGGTTCGACGCGCGCGTGGCCAAGTAGTGGCGGTAGGCCTCGTCGTAGTCCTTAAGCGTGGGCTTCAGCTCGGTGTCGTAGCGGTCGCGGAAGAACACGGCGCGTTCGGGGAGGCGCGGCTTCAGGTCCGGAATCTCCGCGGCGTGGCCGATGCAGAAGCCGCAGACGGGGAAGACATAGCGCGGCAGCCCCAGCAGTTCCCGCATGGCGGGCTCCTGCTCACGGGCGGCTCCCACGCAGCAGGTGCCGAGCCCCAGTGCCTCGGCCGCTACCGTAGCCGACCCCAGGGTGATGCCCACCTCGGTGGCCCCCACGATAATGTTGTCGGCTACGCGCGTCACCTCGTCGAAGGCTTCCTCGCTGCAGTTGCAGGCAAGCCACGTACGATAGAAATCCGCACAGAACATGAGGAAGACGGGCGCTTCCAGCACGTGCTTTTGGTTACCGCAAAGCTCGTAGGCGCGCTGGCGCTGCGCCGGGTCGTCGACCGACACAATGGAAACGTGCTGGAAATTGCACCAATTCGGCCCTTCCTCCACGGCGGCGATAATGGTTTGCAGCTCGGTTTCGGTGACGGGCTCGTCGGTGTAAGAGCGAATGCTGCGGTGATGGCTCATTTGGCGGAGAATCGGATTTTCCGCGAACAGCTGCGTTGCCTCGGGGCTCAGTTCGCCGCGGACGGTTGCCTGGGTTGTGTTGTGAGAAGTCATCGAAATGCCACCTTCACTCATAGGGGAATGCCAGGATATTATCCTTCGACGAGGCATTATAGGTTCATGACGATGACGACCGCGTCCCGCTGCCGCGCTTGTTGCCTGCGTGATGAAAACGAGGCTGGTCGGGGGCGCCTAGCGGTCGAGCTTGACGGCAGTGGCCGTAACCGACGCCCCGAACAGGCCGGCATAAGGCATGTACACGTCGTACCGTACGCCCAGAACCCCGTCGGCCCCCCGCTGATGGGCGCGCCAGAGCAGCTCTTCCCACGCGATGCGCTTGGCCCGCTCCATCTTTTGGGCAAGTTCCATAGAGCGCTGCCCTGTGAGGTCGGCCGCCACCGCATCAACGGCGGAAGGAATGCCGGACCCCACCATGCCGTCCGTGCTGATGGTGTCCAGGTATTCTGTCACGTGGAGCCCATCGAAGGAGGAGCCCGCCGTTGTGAGAAGCAGCTGCGGATTCTTTTCCAGCTCGCTGAGGAATTGGATCTTCGCGGCGTTCTCCTGGGTGGCCGCCGCATCGGTACGCGCAAAGGTATCCAGCGCGGCCTCGTCCCGACGGTCCACGCGCTCACGCAGGTTATCGACTTCTTCCGTGACCGCGCCCATCGCGCACCTCCCGTTTCACCGCCAAGAGCAACTGACGCCATTATCACCCAACGCCGCCAAGTGTCACGGCACACGACCCATCGGTTTCCAAGCGGGTATCTGCGAGTGGGGGTGGTGGCGTGCTCGTGAGACAGCCAACCGTCTGTCTCATTCAGGATAGGAGGCGTTCGCTGAACTGACCGTGGGAGCTAAAAGAAGAGCCGCCGGTTACAACCAGCGGCTCGCATTCAACGTAATGGGACGGTTTCTTCTGACAGCTCCTTGCACTGATAAATAGTCTTCTCGTAGTCCATCGGATCGGAAAGAATACCCAGGCCTTGCCCGCGCCCCCTCCGCTCCCACGCTTCCCAGTAGTCATCAAGATCGACATCGGCGACGACTCGGGCCGCATACGGCAGATTGTCAGTGGTGTCTGAGATCCTGTGTCCGCAAATACATTTGAAGTGCATGCTCGTGCTTGCTAATTATTCCACCAGTCAGGACCGTCCGTCGTGACAACAGCCAGGGGTCTCCAGCGAATCTCGCCGCAGATCACCAGTAAGCTGGAACGTATCGTTTCTGGATGGGCGCGCTCCTCCTCGCTGAGCGTTTCGCCGTCGTCGTCAACGAACACCCAGCCCTTACGCGTCTCCTCGAGGACGCCGTTCCAGATAGGGTCCGGATCCCTGAAGTTTCCGAAGTGGAATTCGGAAAGGTTTCTGAACTCCAGTTGCACTTCTGGCCATTTGCCGCTCTTGCTTTTGCTATCCCACCTGAAGGTGATGGTAAGGGCATCGACGTCGACCTTGAAGCGACCGAGATTGAGGTCGTCGTCCTCGCTTTGCGCAAGCGGGTCATAGGAGAATCCCGCGACGTACCAATCATGGAATCCCTCGACGCGGGCAAGCAGTCTTGCCACGTCCTCTTTATTACGTACGATGTTCCAATCCATTGCTTTTCCTAACACGAGCCTTGATTTTGATTGTTTGCTTCAGGAGAAGGACCGACAGCGCGTCGAGCGCCCGAGCACTTCGGTGCCTGCAGCGTACACCTCAATGAACGAATTGAGCGTACTTGGCTGATCTGGCCTTTCTTATTGAAAAGACCGCAAGGCTTGTCACTGGAGTTTCTCCTGTAGCGTCTATAGCTCATCATGATAGGTTATGAACCTGCCAAGGGGTGTCCCATGGATGCGCATCTAATCAAGTGGCGCTTGCCGACAAAGCGAGACGGCCAACCGTCTGGCTTGTCTCATTTGGTTGTCTCGCAGCGCCGCATCCTCACCCCTGGCACCCTATACCGCCAGAGGCTCGAGGGTCGTGTTACGATGTCGCGCATTGATTGGACGAAGAGGAGGAGCGAGGGCTATGGATGCGGCGAAGCGCAAGGAGATTGCGGCGGCCTGGAAGAGCCGCCGCCCCAACATGGGCGTGTTCGCGGTTACGTGCACGGCGACGGGCGACGTGTTCCTGGGCGCGGCTGTCGATGCCGATCGAGCTATGAACGGCGTGCGCGCACGGCTCGATGGCGGCCTGCACCGCTGCAAGCAACTCCAGGTGCTATGGAACGAGCGCGGTGCCGAAGGGTTCGAGTACGAGGTAGTGGAGCTGCTCGAATACGACGATCCCGGCGACATCGGCCCCGATGATCTGGAGGCCCTGCTTGCTCTTGTGGCCGAGCGCATGTCGGAGGCGGTACGGTTGTAAAGAGAGTCCTGGAGCCTTTTGGGTCCCAAGGCAGTTGTCTCATAATTTGCGACAACTGCTCCGATGATTAAGCTCGAGGGGCAACTGGCGCAAAATTTGCACCAGTTCAAGCTGGGCGCGATAGAGCCCAGCTGTCACAGATGCCGTAAGTTCGTCCTGTAATCCCGCAGCCGTTCCTCGCCGATGTCGTTGATGATGGCATCGAGCGCCGAGAGAATCTGACTCTTGTGCTCGGGCAGCGCGCCGCGCAGCATCACGGGGTTCGAAGCGCCTAGCATAGCGAACTCAGTTTGTATCGTAAGGCTGGCGACCAGCTCCTTCACCTCCTCGTACTTCTCCACTTCCATCTCCTCTTCCCAGTTTCCGGCAAGGATCTCTTGGTAGAGCTCCGAGCTCTTGTAGATCGTGAGCATGTTTGCACCGATGAGCCACGGGTTCGTGCGGTTCACGATCTCCGCCGTCCTTCTTGCGCCCTCAATACCGCGTCCCCTGCCCGAGATGCCCACAAGGTAGAAGAACGCGTAGGAGATGCCGGCGCTGTCGAGGCGCGCGCACTGCTCCACA
>CAJUFS010000093.1 GCA_910585575.1 uncultured Adlercreutzia sp.
GGCCACGGCCACGGGCGTCATAACCGACTCTTTGATTGAGGACGGCTTGTGCAGCGCCCAGAGCGCCAGAATGATAAGAACGGTCACGCCCACCGCCGAGGACACATCGCGCGCCTCGGGACATACGGCGAGGTAGTTCGGATAGAGGTACACATTCGTGAGCCAGGTGCCGAAGACGTCTCCCGTCAACGCAATGAAGCACAGCGCCCAGAGCAGCACTCCCCTTGTCTTGTTTGCCACGTTTCCTCCCATTCGATTCCCCTTGGGGGCAGCATAGGCCATTTCACCCCTCGCTGACAAGGGAAAAGGTGCGATCTGGTACCAGAAGGGTGAGGGGCCAACGGGGCCGTGTCACCCGTGAAAATGGTGCCTGGGTGGTGAGGACGGCAGGGCTTTCGCCTGGCAACATGGGACTATCAGATGCAGCGGCCCCAAGGCGGGTCGCAAGACCCAGGGAGGGCCTCGCATCAACGACCCATTAGGAGGGAACCTTATGAAGAACACTGCCACCGTCTCTCGTCGCAGCTTCCTCACCGGCGCCGGCGCCCTTGCAGGACTGGCCGCCGTTTCCATGGCCGGCTGCGCGCCCCAGGCCGCCGCGCCTGCCGCCACCGAGACCGCCAGCGAGGGCAGCGAGCTTGCCGCCACCGGCAGTGACTGGCTGGGCGCCGCCCCCGAGATCGCCGAGAGCGACATCGTGGAAACGCGCGACACCGAGCTGCTCATCATCGGCGCTGGCAACGGCGGCATGGCTGCAGCCGCCACGGCAGCCGATTTGGGCCTCGACTTCACCTTGTGCGAGAAGACCGAATCTATCCAGAAGACGCGCCACTGGTTCGGTGCCATCAACACCAAGTACACCAAGGCCGCCGGAGCCGAGGTGGACACCGCCAAGCTGCTGAACGAGTTCACTCGCTACGCCTCGGGTCAGGCCGACCAGCGCGTGGTGCGCGTATGGATCGACGAGTCGGCCGAAGTGACCGACTGGCTCGACCCCATCCTCACGGCTGCCGGCATGACCTGCGCCTTCGATAACGATATCGATCATAAGACCGGCGGCACCGACTTCTACCTGGCCCCTATGGAGCACTACTACTCCGGCAAGGACGAGGCCGGCGAGGCGCTCGAGCGCAACAAGGTGCTGCTCGCCTACATCAACGAGCGCGGCTACGACGTCGCCTACAACCATAGCCTGGCGCGCCTCGTGCAGGACGAGTCGGGCCGCGTGACGGGCGCCATCTTCGAGACCCCCGAGGGCTACGTGCAGATCAACTCCGAGAAGGGCGTGCTGCTCACCACGGGCGGCTACACCTCCAACGCCGACATGCTGCGCGCCTGCAACCCCATGGTCGACCGCTGCGTCACCCTGCAGTACGGTTCTCCCAGCAACGTGGGCGACGGCATCAAGGCCGCACTGTGGGCCGGTGCCCAGAAAGATGCTATCGGCGCGCCGATGATCTTCGACCGCGGCGCGGTACTTCCCGGCGAGAACGCCGGCATCGCGAGCGAGGCCGGCCAGCCCGCGACGTTCAACGGTACCGACAAGCAGTTCAACCTGGGCAGCCAGCCGCTCATGAAGGTCGCCCGCGACGGTAAGCGCTTCGTGAACGAGTCGACCCCCTACGACTTCTGCTGCTTCGCAGCGGCGGCCAACGAGGGCGGCGTGTTCTGCCAGGTGTTCGACTCCAACCTGAAGGAAGACGTAAAGCGCTTCTCCACCATCGGCTGCTCGCGCCAGACCCAGCAGCTGCTGGCCAAAGAAGAGGCCACGCCCCTCGAGGAGATCTACGCCGACCAGCTGGAGAAGGGCACCATGGTCATGGCCGACACCATCGACGAGCTCGCCGACAAGCTTGGCTTTGCCGGCGAAGCCAAGGATGCCTTCCTCGCCGAGGTAGAGAAGTACAACGGCTTCTACGATGCGCAGAAGGACGACGACTTCGGCAAAGAGGCCTACCGCCTGTCCGCCCTGCGCAAGGCACCCTTCTTCGGCATCTGGTACGGCGGCTCGCTGCTGACTACCGTCGACGGCCTGCGCATTAACGCCGACATGCAGGTGCTCGACGCCCTGAACCAGCCCATCGAGGGGCTGTACGCCGCCGGCGACTGCTCCGGCTCGATGTTCGCCAACAACTACCCCGAGTACATCGTGGGCTGCGCCTGCGGCCGTACCCTCACCTTTAGCCGCCACGCCGTGCGCCACATGGCCGGCGACCTGGCCTAAAAGAACTCAGCCGGGATCGCCCTCCCTTCCGGCCGTTCTATAACGAAGACGCCTGCAGCGCATGGCTGCAGGCGTCTTCGCGTTTGCGGCGAATGGGCCGTTTGGTTCGGAGACTCTACGCTTCCGGCTGGAACGTGTCCCGATCGGGGGCGAAGGACTGCATGGCCTCGATGGTGCGGGCAAACAGCTCGTCCATTTCCCAACCGAGCATCTCGGCGCCGCTGGCAATAACCTCGCGGCTCACGCCGGCGGCGAAGCGCTTGTCCTTATACTTCTTCTTGAGCGACTTCACGTTGAAGTCCATGACCGACTTGCTGGGACGCATGACGATAGCCGCACCGATGAGGCCCGTCAGTTCCTCGGTGGCGAAGAGGATCTTCTCCATTTGCAGCTCCGGCTTGGGCAGCTCGGGGTTGAAGTCGGACGTGTGCGACTGGATGGCGCGGATGAGCTCGGGCGTGCCGCCGGCCTCCTCGATGAGCGGTGCGGCGTAGATGGTGTGCAGCTCGGGCTCGTCGTCGTGCTCTTCCCAGTCCAAATCGTGCAGCAGGCCCACAATGCCCCAGAACTCCTCGTTCTCGGGATCGTACTCGCGGGCGAAGTAGCGCATGGTCTGCTCCACCGTTTCGCCGTGCTCGATATGGAACGGATCCTTGTTGTGGGCCGCCAGCAGCTCGAAAGCCGCCTCACGGGACATACCGGCGTTCAACTCAGCCATAGTTCTCCTCTCTTAGCAGCGCCCCCTCGGCGCGCTTTCCCTCGTTTTCGTTTGAAAACACTATAGCGAGATTCCGTCTCGCACGCGATGGAGTTTTCTCTAGAAAACGAAAGAGGCCGTTGGGGCATTTCCCAACGGCCTCCATCAAGACGGCCTCTTTCTTTCCTAGGCGCCCCTCCCTCTCGCGCACGCCGCAGCCACGAAAGGCCGTCGCTGTTTTCTGCGCAAAATCTGCGGTCTGTTAACACCCCTCGATAAACAAGGGCACCTTTTTGACCAGAGCAGGAAAGCAGGAATTCCGCGACCAGGCAAAACGTTCTGCTCTTTCGCACGCAACAATTCAGCGCGATTGGTCTGGTTAACTCAACGCAAAAAAGTCGCAGACACGGGCTGCCTGGATCTAGAAAACAACCCCCAAGCCGTTGCAGATAAGACCCCAGAACACGCCCGTGCCGTAAAGAATGACGATGATGGCCAGGTTCTGTTTCCAGTGGCGGTTCGCGCGCGCCAGCACCAGCAAACCCACGCCGGCCGATACCAGCAAACCCGCGAGCATGGCCCCGGCCCCCAGCACGCCGTCGACGTACAACTGGGCGATAACCACGCTGGCGGCGCAATTCGGGATGAGGCCCACCAAAGCCGTGGCGAACACCGAGAAGTTGGGGTTGTCGCCCAAGAACTGAGCAATGGCATCCTCGCCTACCGTTTCGAGCACAATGTTCAGGGCGATGGTGATGATGAAGATGAAAAGCGTTACCTGCACCGTGTGCACCAGGGCGCTTTTCACGATGCCCTTCCAACCAGCATCGTGGGAATGGTCGTGGTGGCAGCAGGCGACGGCGTCGTGAGAGCCGCCGTGATCATGGGCGTGGTCGTGGTCGCCGCAGTCGTGCGCGTGTGTTTCGTGGTCATGGGCGCATTCGCAGGCCTCATGGCCTTCATGGCGGTGAGCCTTGGACCCGCTGGCCAAATCGCCCAACAGGCCTTCGGGCTCGGTGGCGGCGGCCAGCTGCGCGTCGTCATAGTGCTGATAGGCCAGCTCAGGGTTCTCCTCGCAGGCCTCGCAGTCGTGGTTGCAGCCGCACTTGTCCTGCTCGCACAGCTCGTGAATGCGCAGCTTGTCCTTGTCGCGACGCGCCAGACGCAGCACCGCGTCCACAATGAAACCCATGACCATGCCGATAACCACCTTCGCGCCCATAACGGACAAGATGGTGTTGCCCGGCACTTGCTCGGCCAGGAAAATGGGCAGCATCTCATCGGAAGTGGAAAGGAACACGGCGAACAAGGTGCCCAGGGTGATGACGCGACCAGCCCACAGCGTGGCCGCCACAGCCGAGAACCCACACTGAGGCACCACGCCTAAAAGAGCGCCCACGATAGGACCCGCAGCCCCGGCATGGCGGATGGCGTTCTGGGTTTTGGCGCCCGTCTTGTGCTCAAGCCACTCCATAGCCAGGTAGGTGACGAACAGAAACGGGATAAGATAGAGCGTGTCGGCCAGAGAATGCTCCAGCACGTGCTCAGCGATATGTGCAATTTCTTCCATAGGAAGAATAATAACGCTCCCTTGGCACGAGCGCGGTCAACTGTTCCGCAACGGGAGCCGAACACCTTGGGACGGTCCACGCGACACGACCCCCAGGGTGCCAGGCTCAATCGCCGCAGCAAACTGCCCCACCGGTCACTCCTAAGCGGCGGAGTCTTCCCCTGGTTGAGACTGGCCCTCTTCCACCACCAGCGGCCCGTGCACCTTCTCGTCCTTCGGCAGAAGCAGGCTGGCCAAAATGGCCACCACGAACACCATGGCCACGCAGTTGTCGGCGAAGACGCTTTGCAGCAGGTCGGGGAAGATAACGAATATGTCGCTCATTTGGGTGAAGCCGATGCCCACGGCCAGCGAGAGCGCCGCGATGGTGATGTTGCGCTGGGAGAAGCCGGCGCTGGCAATCATCTGGAAGCCCGACACAATGATGTTGCCGAACATCATGATGGTGCAACCGCCCAGCACCGCCTCGGGCAGCGAGGCGAATATCAGGCTGACCACGGGCACAAAGCCGGCCAGCACCAGCACGAAGGCGCCCGTGGCAATGGCACGGCGGTTCACTACACCGGTCATGGCCACCAGGCCCACATTCTGAGAGAACGAGGTAACCGGCGAGCAGCCGAAGATGCCCGAGAAGGTGCTGACCACGCCATCGGCCGTAACCGCGCCGGAAAGCTCCTTGTCGCTGGGTGAGCGCTTGAGCGCCACGGCCGTCAGGGCCGAGCAATCGCCGACCGTCTCGGTAGCGGACACCAGGAACAGCAACGTGATGGACACGATGGCGCTGGGGTTGAACTCGGGCATCACCGGCATAAGAGCCGGCAGACTGAACAGCTCGAAATTGGCAAAGCCCGAGAAGTCCACCTTGCCCATGAAGATGGCCACCACATAGCCCACCACCAGGCCGAAAAGCACCGAGAGCTGCTTGGTGGCGCCCTTGGCCAAACCCTGGAAGGCCAGGCACGCCACCAGCGAGATAGTACCGAGGATAAGGTTGGGGGCACTGCCGAAGTCAGCCGCATCGGTGCCGCCGCCGAACGAGGCCGCGCCCACGCCCAACAGCGAGAACCCGATGGCCGTTACCACCACAGCCGCCACAATGGGGGTGATGATGCGGCGCCAGTAGCGGGCAAACAAGCCCAGGACGCCCTCGATCAAGCCGCCCACAATAACCGCGCCCACCAAGGCACCGTAACCTTGGGTAGCGGCCACGGTGCAGGCCACCGTCACAAAGGTGAAGCTGATGCCCATGACAATGGGAAGCCCCGAACCGACGCGCCAGAGCGGAAACAGCTGGATGAAGGTGCCGATACCGGCAATGAACATGGCGTTCTGAATGAGCACGGCACGCATGTCCTCGGAAAGCCCCGCCGCACCCACGATGATGGCAATGGGCGCCAGGTTGGCCACGAACATAGCCAGTACGTGCTGCAAGCCGTAGGGGAAGGCCTCGAGCCAGCCAATAGAGCCATCCAGGGAGCGAAGAGCCTCTTCTTTCCCATCGCGAAAAGCCACGCCGGCCTCGCTTTCGATAACTACCTCTTCCTCTTCGGGGGACGCCGGAGCATCGGTGCGGGTAGTGTCGCTCACAGGAACTCTCTTTCTTCTTGGTCGACAACAGAAACGGGGGCGAAGCCTGCTGCCCTCGCCCCCGCCAACGTGCGGTGAAGGTTAGTGACGGAACTCGATGGCACCGGTGGCCGGGTCCATGGATTCAACGATGGCCAGCGACTGCAGGTCGTAGCCCTGCTCGCGCAGCTCGTCGCCGCCGCCCTGGAAGCCTTTCTCGATGGCAATGCCAATGCCCTCCACGGTGGCGCCGGCGCTCTCGCATATTTCCAGCAAACCGCGCAGAGCACAGCCGTTAGCCAGGAAGTCGTCGATGATGAGCACGTGATCATCGGGACCGAGGAAGCGCGTGGACACAATAACGTCGTAGATGCGGTTATGGGTGAACGACTGGATGCGTGTGGAGTACATGGTGCCGTCCAAGTTGATGGACTGGGTCTTCTTCGCGAATACCACGGGCACCCCGAAGTGATGGGCCACCACGGCGGCAATGCCGATACCGGAGGCCTCGATGGTCAGCACCTTGTTGATGGGCTTGTCGGCGAACAGGCGCTTCCACTCCTCGGCCATGGCGGAGAACAGCTCGATATCCATCTGGTGATTGAGAAACGCGTCCACCTTCAGAACGCCGCCCGCCTTCACCACGCCATCGCGCAGAATGCGCTGCTCCATCAGCTCCACGAAAACCTCCTTGGGATGCGAAAAACGTCTTCCCCTATCTTAGAAGAACTCGCTTATATTGGCGATATCAAACCCATAACAAAGAAGGCATCCAAGGATGCCTTCTTGCGAGTTAGTTTTTTCAATCTCCCCGGTTCGCCCAAGGAAGTCAGCGAGCGGTTCTGCCGTGTTTTGAATTGACCCGCCTTTGGGCCAAGTGGCCTTCGTGCCACGCCGTGCCCAAAACAAGGGGCAAGGCAAAATGCGGCAGAACCGCGCAGCGTCGGCAGTGCCGAACGGCCGTCAGGCCGTTCGGAACCAATTAGTACATTCCGCCGCCGCCACCCATGGCACCGGCCAGAGCGGACAGGTCCGGACCCTCCTTGGGGATCTCGTTGATGGTGGCCTCGGTGATGAGGATGAGGGCCGCCACGGAAGCTGCGGACTGCAGCGCGGTGCGGGTCACCTTCACCGGGTCGTTCACGCCCATCTCGATCATGTTGCCGTACTCGCCGTTGGCGCAGTTCAGACCTTCGCCCTTCGGCAGGCTCTTCACCTTCTCGACCACGACGGAGCCCTCGAAGCCGGCGTTCTGGGCGATGGCGCGCATAGGAGCCTCGATGGCCTTGCGGATGATGTCGATGCCCACTTCCTCGTCCTTGTCGGAAGCCTGCACGGCGTCCAGGCAGCCAATGGCGTCGACCAGAGCCACGCCGCCGCCGGCGACGATGCCCTCCTCGACGGCTGCGCGGGTAGCCTGCAGGGCGTCCTCGATGCGGGACTTCTTCTCCTTCAGCTCGGACTCGGTAGCAGCGCCCACCTTCAGCACGGCCACGCCGCCGGACAGCTTCGCCAGACGCTCCTGAGCCTTCTCGCG
>CAJUFS010000094.1 GCA_910585575.1 uncultured Adlercreutzia sp.
GAACGGGCTGGTAGGAGATCGAGGGGATGCTGCCCCCATCAAAGTCACGCCGTCCTCCAAGGGCGCCTCCCCAATCGGCCGTTGCCGCGGCTGTTGGCGGTCGGTATAATGGCCGTATCAGGAAATTCGAGTCCCGACCAGGGGCGCGCCGGAGAGAGACGGCGCGAGGGCCCCGACGGGACATTCTCGGGATTGGGGAATCCGACGCCATGACCCGCGCTCAAGCGACATACTGCAACGTACATTCAGTGAGCACCCCCCCCCCAACGCATATTCTAGGGTAGACGTCACAGCCGTCCTCCGCATCGACGTCCATTCTGTACCACATCCCCCGCTAAAACCTTCTATATCGCCTGGCATCTTGCTCTTCAAAGCTGTTCCGCCAGAAGCTCAATGCCCCTCAGCCGAGCATAACCAGCGCCTTGCCATCGGCCGCGAGGCGCTAGGCAAGCGCGGCTCCGTCATCCCAAGGTGCCGACCTTCGCCCCTGCCCCTTCTTACCGGCAGAAAGCGCTACGGCAAAGAAAGGAGGGTTCCACATGATCGATCCACGCACCGACCTGCTTTTGAGCAAGTCAAAATTCGCCTTTATCCAAGACCAGGGATGCTGTGGTCGCACAGCCAATAATCCCGCAGATTTAGAATGGGCTGCGACCAAGGCATACCTGGATATGACACCGCGCACCATCAAAGGACTGGGCAGCGCAAACAACAAAACTCGGAAGGACATTAGACGTCTCACGGTAGCCACTGCAGGCGAAGTTGCCACCACGATTGCCCGCAACACACCCAGCGGAGCTCGGTGCCAAGAGGCCTTTGACGAGATTCACCGGGCCCTCTGCACCGACTTCCTCAACCGGCTCAACAGCATCTTTGAGCAGCGCAGCAATGAGCCCTCCATCAGCAGCCAATCATACGGCAAGGCTCAAAAGCTAGTGAACATGCTTTTCAAGTACCTTTCATGCTTCAGCGATATAGACAGCCGCAGCAGCTGGTTCGACCTCTGCCACATACCCATTGACGCCTACGTGCTCAGCTGGTGCAAGAAAAACGGAATAAGAGCTCGCGCATCATCGTGGAGCAAGCTGAGCGAAGAAGACTACGCGATGCTCCAGGAACGCATTCGCGTCAAACTCGCCGAGGGCACCCTTTCGATCGAAGGCATCCCCCTGCCGATCCGTCCCTTCGACGCTGAGTTCATCATCTGGTCCGAACAGCGCACACGCGCAAGAACTCGTAGTTAACCACATTCCCCGCAGATAACACGGAGAAAGGAAAGGAAATGGAGAGAGCAAAACGCTCGAGATACCAACATCGGGTGTTAAAAGTCACACTCGCGCTACTTCTTTGTATCGCCTGCGTGCCAGCGCAGGCCTTCGTGAGCACAAAGCAGGCATGGGCCGCTTCTACGCCTTACGCTGTTTACTATCAGGAACCCGATCGAGAAGGCTACACACTCGTCATCCAGGCATTTTCCAGCGCAAATGAAACCTATGGCGAAAAAATATGCGATTACGCCATCGAGGGAACCGGCAGCACGGTAGGAGACCCAAGCCTTAACGATCAAGTCACCAAAGCTGTCGCAAAAACCTGCTACAGCACTTCTGATGCCGGTAGTCGCACTACCCGATACAGCCTCTCCGATTGTTTTTCCGGCCTCAAAAACCTACGTGAAGCCCAAATAAACATCAGCCCTTTAGTTACATCCTCGACAACCTATATTAACCTTGGTTCAATGTTCAAGGATTGCACCGCACTTGAGCGT
The DNA here is from genome assembly GCA_910585575.1 of uncultured Adlercreutzia sp. Classification (GTDB taxonomy): domain Bacteria; phylum Actinomycetota; class Coriobacteriia; order Coriobacteriales; family Eggerthellaceae; genus Adlercreutzia. Next base: position 1,766 of record CAJUFS010000094.1, read on the forward strand.
ATCGACTGGAATCTTCCCTTCGATAAGCTTGGCTCAAATCTCTGCACCGTGTTTATGAGCCTCAACGGCATGTTTGAAGGATGCTCGTCGCTCAAAGTCGCAAGCTTAACCGGAGACATACGCTTCCAAAATCCAGCCAGTTCTTTGAACATGTCGAGGATGTTCAAAGACTGCACGTCTCTCACGGCATGCACTTTCCCAAGTATATCGTGCGGAAGCTCCGTGTACATGGACAACATCTTCGAAGGATGCTCATCCTTGGTCACGAATCCTGCCAGTCCCAGTATCAGTGGTGTCATAGGTGGAACTAATCGTTATTATGCCAAGCTTTATGCATCTGGCGCTTTCCGAAACTGCACCTCGCTCGAAACTGTCAACTTCTCAGCAGATAGGTGCGAAGGGGTTTTCGACGGCTGTACCTCGCTCAAGCAAATCAAGCAGCCCGTCTCCGAGGACCGGAAAAAGCTGCTCGAAGCAGAGCTCCCCGTCGTTGACTCTTTCTATATCCCTGGCGCTACAGGAAAATGGCTGAGCAGCGACGGCCAATGGATTCCCGAGATCATCGAAAACGATATCAAACCCGAATGGATTCAGCCAATAGAGGACGCCCGATACACGGGAAAGGAAATTACGCCATCTCTCGTAATCCAGGACGGCGCCGTTAAGCTTGAGCCCGGCAAGGACTTCACGGCAGCCTACGCCAATAACATTGAGCCTGGAACCGCGACAGTAACGATCACGGGCCGCGGCATTTACACGGGCACTGTCGATACCAGCTTCAACATACTTTCACCCGATACGGGCGACGACAATCCCAACGACACCGATTCCTCATCGCAACCCGGCGGTACCAAGCCTGGCACCACTACTGGCGGCAACTCCGAAAACCAGAGCGGCACCAAGCCCGGGAGCTCCAGCGGCAGCGGATCCAACAGTGGCAGTGGCAATGATTCCAGCTCAAGCACCGCCCCCAACCCCGGGAGCTCCACCGCCGCGATGGCCCCTCCCCTCTCGGGCATCACCGTGGGCGGCGCGGGGGCCGGCGGCGCTTCCCTGCCCACCGCCACGGCGGGGACTCGTCCGCCGGTGTCCATCGTGGTGGGCGGCAAGAAGCTCGTCGAGGGCGTGGACTTCACCGTGCGCCGCGTCGGCGGCGACAAGGTGGGCGAGGCGTACCTCGTGCTGACGGGCACGGGCCTGAGCAAGTGGACGCGCACCGTCAAGTACATCGTGCTGCCCGCCGGCACGACCGTTAGCAAGGCCACACTCGGCAAGAAGAGCACCAAGCTCGCTTGGAAAAAGCAGGCGAGCCAGACCGACGGCTATCAGGTGCGCTACTCCACCAAGAAATCCATGAAGAGCGCGAAGACGAAGACCGTCAAGGGAGCCAAGAAGACCTCAGCGAAGCTGCCGCGCGTCAAGACGGGCAAGAGCCTCTACGTCCAGGTGCGCACGTACAAGAAAGTGGGCGGCAAGACCTACTACTCCCCCTGGTCGGCGAAGACGCGCGTCTCGAACCCGCCGGCGACCTCCATCTCCAAGCTGAAGAAGGCCAAGCGCGGCTTCACCGTGAAGTGGAAGAAGCAGTCTAAGACGTGGACGACCGGTTACCAGGTGCGGTACTCGCTGAAGAAGTCGATGAAGGGCGCGAAGAAGCTGACGGTCAAGGGCGCCAAGAAGGCCTCGGCCAAGGTGTCGAAGCTCAAGGGCAACAAGAAATACTACGTGCAGGTGCGCACCTACAAGAAGGTGGGCAAGAAGACCTATTACTCCCCCTGGTCGAAGGCCAAGACCGTGAAGACGAAGAAGTAGCGAGGAGCGCTCACCCCACTACCCTTTCAAAGGTCTACCCAAGGACGCCGCTTTCCACCAGGCGGCGTCCTTCTTTTACGCCCGCCCCAACTTTGGCGCTGTAGCGGGCGGGGGCGGCATCCCCGGAGGGCACCGTCTGAACGCCAAAAGAAAAGGCGGCCGAAGGCCGCCAGGTAAAAGCATGAGGGAGCGCAGCGCACGAGCGAAGCGAGCAGCGGAGCGGCGCGTGCCCGGAGCGGGATGCCGCCCCCGCCCGCGGACGACCCCGAAAGCCAGGAGCGACCCGCGAGCGAGCCAAAGGCGAGCAAGCGGGAGCCGTCCTCCCGCAAGCAAAAGCCGCCCTACCCCTGCAGCATCTTCGCCATGGCCCAGAGCTCTTCCATCTCCTCGGTGCTCAAGTCCTCGATGCGGCGGTCCTGGCCGGCGGCGGCGCCTTCCATGAAAGCCCAGCGGGTGCGGAACTTCGCGCAGGTAAGGCGCAGCGATTCCTCGGCATTCACGCCCATTTTGCGCGCCACGTTCACCAGCGAGAACAGCACATCTCCAAACTCCAGGGCCACGGCCTGCTTGGCAGCCGGATCGGCGTCGCCGTCCACCTTGCCGTTAGAAGACTTGGGCGCCGCGGCGTAGGCCTCGCGCAGCTCGGCCACCTCCTCGGCCACCTTCTCCCACACCCCGTCGACGCTCTCCCACTCGAAGCCCGCTGCGGCGGCCTTCCGCGAGATCTTCTGCGCCTGCATGAGGGCCGGGAAGCTCTTTGGCACGCCGTCGAGCAGTCCCTCGGGCTCGTCAGCGTCGGCCTCGGCGGCACTGTCGGCCGCCTGCTTCTCGGCCATCTTCACCTGGTCCCACAGGTCCAGCACCTCGTTGGCGTCGGCCGCCTGGGCCTCGCCGAACACGTGGGGGTGGCGGCGTACCATCTTCTCGTTGATGTCGCGGCAGACATCGTCGATGGTGAACTCGCCGGCGTCGGCGGCGATTTGGGACTGCAGCACCACTTGCAGCAGCACGTCGCCCAGCTCTTCCCGCAGATGCTGCACCGACTGCGACTCAATGGCATCAACGGCCTCGTAGGCCTCTTCGATCATGTTGCTGGAAATGCTCTGATGCGTCTGCTCGCGATCCCAGGGGCAACCGTCGGGGGCACGCAGGGCCTCGATGGTTGCGACAAAATCGTTGAAGGACGGATGATCGGTAGCGACAACTTCAGCAACAAGCTTTTCGGTCATGACAGCTTCTTTCAAATCAGGGGCGACATAGCGCGCAGAAAACGCCTGGTTTCCCGCAGCGCCTTCTAGTTTTCTCAACAGCGCCGATTATACCTTCTCCTGCCCTAGCAATCCCGCGCTGTCTTAGCGTCAACAAGCCTATTTCGTCACTAAATCCCCATTTCGGAGCCTAAAAAGTGCATTTTTGACCACATCCGCGCACTTTCGGCGGAAAAACCGTGCATGAAACGGCCAAATTCTGTATTATCGTCTCTGCCAAAAGCAAGGACGCGCGGCACCACTCTTTCTTGTGCCCGCATCCTTAGGAAGTTTTCCCTGTTAAGAAACAGGGAACGAGAGAGAAAGAGTGTATTATGCCCGCACCGACAATGACCCCTGAGCAGCGCGCTGCCGCCCTCGAGAAGGCTCGTATCGTTCGCGCCAAGCGTTCCGAGATCACCAACAAGCTTTCCATGGGCCTGCTCACCCCCGCTGAGGTTCTGGACCAGACCGACGATCCGGTTATCGGCCGCATGAAGGTGAAGGCCTTCGTGAACGCCCTCCCCGGCTTCGGCAAGGTGAAGACCGAGAAGCTCATGGAGGAGCTGGGCATTCCGGCCGAGCGTCGTCTGCAGGGTCTGGGCTCCAACCAGATGCAGTCCCTGAAGGCTGCCCTGTCCTAAGCGACATTCGCCTACTTTCTCAAGCGCCAGTCTATAATAGGCTGGCGCTTTTGTTTTGCCCGAAACGCCCCTGCCCTACCCCCGCCGTCAGGAGGATCCATGCCCCTTATTCGCGTAGACTCGCTCGACGATCCGCGCCTCGACGCCTTCGCACGGCTGACCGAGGCGCAACTGCGCAGCAAGCTGGAACCCGAGCGCGCGCTGTTCATTGCCGAGTCGGGCAAGGTCATCGAACGCGCCTTCGCGGGTGGCATGGAGCCCCTTTCGCTGCTGATGGAGGAGAAATGGCTCGAGCCCATGGCGCCGCTCATTGCGCAGATGGAAGAGCGACGGCGCGCCCTGCCCGACGCAGCCGAGCTGCCCGTGTTCGTGGCGCCCCGCGACGAGCTGGCACGCCTCACGGGCTTCGAGCTGACCCGCGGGGCACTGGCCGCCTTCCGCCGCCCTCCCCTGCCCTCCCTGGCCGACACCATCGGCTCGGGGCGGCTGGTGGCAGTGCTGGAGGACATTACCAACCATACCAACGTAGGAGCTATCTTCCGCAGCGCCGCGGCCATGGGCGTCGATGCCGTGCTGGCGAGCCCCGCCTGCTACGACCCGCTGTACCGCCGCGCTGTACGCGTGTCCATGGGCACGGTCTTTCAGGTGCCGTGGACGCGCATTGGGAACCTCGACGAGCCCAACCGTCCCGGCGAGGGCACCTGGAGCGCCGAGGGCCTCGCTCAGCTGAAGGCCCTGGGATTCACCTGCGCCGCCATGGCCCTGTCCGACAACTCCATCACCCCCGACCAGCTGAACGAGCAGCTGGCCGCCCAGGAAGCTGCTACCGGTAAGCCGACAAAACTGGCGCTGCTCTTCGGCACGGAAGGCGACGGCTTGGCCCCCGCCACCATCGAGCGCTGCGACTACACGGTGCGCATTCCCATGGCCCCGGGCGTCGACTCGCTGAATGTAGCCGCCTCCAGCGCCGTGGCGTTCTATGCCTTCCGACGCCTGTCGAAACTGGGACGGACCGACGTATGAGCAAAACTATCCCAACGAAGCAAGGGCCCTGCCAAACTCCCTCGCACTCGTCCCTCCTGACGGCCGCTACCTGGATAGCGCGCCTGTGCTTCGCCTTCGTCTTCGTCGTGAACGTGCAGTGCGCCCTGGGGTTCGCCCTCACGCCCGAGGCTTATATGGGCGCCTACGAACTGACTGGTGTGCCCGGTCGCGTGGCGGCCCAGGGTGTCGGCATCGCCTTCCTTATGTGGAACTGCACCTATCCGGCCTTTATTGCAGCCCCGCGGCGCTTCACCGCCCTGGGCGTTGTCATCCTGGTCCAACAGGTGGTGGGGCTTATCGGCGAGTCGCTTATTCGCGCCACGCTCCCCGCCGGTCACGAGCTGTTGGCCTCCAGCATCAATCTGTTCATCACCTTCGATGCCGTCGGCCTCATTCTTATGGGCGTCTCCTTCGCCTTCCTTCGCATAGCAAAGGGGCGCTCCGAAGAGCGCCCCGAGAAGAGAGAAGGCTAAGTCTCGCGACTATTTCATGAGGTCAGCCACGGCCTGGGCGAAGGCCAGCGGGTTGTCGGGCAGGATGCCCTCCACCAGCAGTGCCTGATCGAACAAGATGCCGGCGTAGGTACGCACCTTGTCGTCGTCGCCGGCCTCGTGCGCCGCCTGCAGCGTGGCGAACACGGGGTGCTTGTCGTTTACCTCGAGTACCAGATGCAAGTCGGGCAGCTGCTCCGAGCCGGGCTGGCTCTTCAGCACCTGCACCATCTGCAGCGACACGCCGCCCTCGCTGGTGATGACCGCCGGCGCATCGGTCAGACGGGTGGATACCACCACGCGCTCGGCGCGGCCCTCCAGCGCCTCGCGCATCACGTCGAACAGCGCGGCGTTGCTCTCGGTGGCTTCCTCGGCCTGTTTCTTTTCCTCGTCGGTGGTCAGGCCCAGATCCTCGGCGCCCACATTCTTGATGAAGTAGGGCTGCTGGTTGTCCTCGTCGTCGTCCACCGCGTGCTCGCCGTAGGTGCCCATGGCCATCATG
>CAJUFS010000095.1 GCA_910585575.1 uncultured Adlercreutzia sp.
GTGCTTTGTTGTGCTAAAGTACGGCCCAGCAATTGAATAGACCTGAAACCGATGAGGCGAAAGTCAAGCCATCCGGGCACTCCCAGAGAGCGGGCGCAGCTGAGATTCCCGCAGAACGCCAGATGGTAAATGGATCGCCGAGGGAAAGGGGAAAGGTTGGCGCGGTTTGTATCCGCGAGGCCGAGTATCTGGACCGTGAGCCTGCGTTAAAGGCAGAATGGGTGATAGCCCGTTCATGAGAGGGTTCGCAGCCGCGAGCCAATTAAAGGTGGCACCGCAGATCTTTAAGGGATCTGTCCTTTAAGCAAAGGACAGATCCCTTTTTTGTTGGGTCGCCTCTCTCGATCAGCGTCGGCGCAGGGCAATTGCGAAGACAAGGAAAGCTTGCGGAAAGCAAGCGCAACCGGGCCCTGTGCCCAAGAAAGGACTGATCGAAATGGCAGAACTCCGTATGACCGCTGATGGCGAGACCGCAACCCCCGCTACGGGCACCAAGCGTGCCGTAGCCACCCAGGACAAGAAGGGCCTGGGCATCCAGGATCTCATCCTCGTGGCCGTGCTGCTGGCCGCCGGCGCCGTGCTGAAGCTGACCGTGGGCAGTCTGCTGGCCTCCTTCGGCATGAAGCCGAACTTCATCATCGCCGCCTACTGCCTGGCTATCATCATCATTCGCCCGAACGTGGCCCAGTCGCTGGTGATCGGCCTGATCGCCGGTCTGGTGTGCCAGATCCCCATGCTGAACGCCACGCCGCTGCTGAACATCCCCTCTGAACTTCTTGGCGCCCTGGCCTGCGGCCTGCTCATTCACGTGCCCATGAAGATTGGCAAGCTGGACATCAACCCGTTGGTAAACACCTTCATCTCCACCTGCGTGTCCGGCTTCACCTTCGCAGCGCTGTCCGTCTACATCAACGTGGTATCCGTCGGCGGCGACTTCGCCGTGGCCATGGCCGCCTATGTGGCCATCGTCCTGGGCACCGCCACCTTCAACTGCATCTTCGTCCAGATCCTGGCCACCCCCCTGAAGAAGGTGCTGAAGCGCTAAACAGGTTAGTGCAGGTTTCGGCAAAGGCCGAGCTAAGAGGAGACACGGGGTGCCCTGACCGAGCGCAGTTTCCCCCAAGGGGACTTGCGCGCTTCGCTTGCAGCGCCGACACGCGACTGAAAGTGTCCAGTGGACACTTTCACAAAGCGAGGACTGTTTGAGCGAATCAGGGTACTCCGTGGCTCCGACTTCGGAAGAGCCTCGACAAGAAAGACCAGCAATGATCGAGTTCAAAGAATTCAGTTTCCGGTACCGCGAGGGTGCCGAGCCGGTGGTGAAGGACATCTCCCTGACCATCCCCGACGGCACCTTCGTCGGCATCACCGGAGCGGCGGGATCGGGTAAGTCCACCCTCACCTACGCCATCAACGGCATCATCCCGCACTGCTACCCCGGCGATTTCTACGGCGCCGTCAGCGTAGAGGGCTGCGACACCGTGGAGACCTCGCTGACTGATCTGTCGCGACTGGTGGGCAGCGTGTGCCAGGACATCGATTCGCAGATGGTGTCCACGGTGGTGGAGGACGAGATTCTCTACGGCCTGGAGAATTTCGCCGTGTCGCGGGAGGAGATCCCCGCGCGGGTTGACGAGGCCCTGGCCTCCATGGGCATTGAGGACTTGCGCTACCGTACCATCGACAGTCTGTCCGGAGGTCAGAAGCAGAAGGTTGCGGTGGCTTCCGTGATTGCGCTGCATCCGAAGGTACTCGTGCTGGACGAGCCCACCGCTGAGTTGGATCCGGCTTCCTCGGTGGCAGTGTTCGACCTGCTGGCCCGCTACGCGCGCGAGCATGGCACGACGGTCGTGGTGGTGGAGCAGAAGATCGCGCTTTTGTCCGATTACGCCGACCTGCTGGTCATCGTGGACGATGGTTGCATTCGCTTCGCCGACACGCCTGATGCGGTGCTGGCCCATTCCGACGAGCTGCTAGCTCTGGGGGTGAACTGCCCGCGTGCCACGACGCTTATGAATGCTCTGGGCAAGCAGGGGCTCTATGACGGCCCCACGGTGCGCAACGTGGCCCAGGCGGCGGCAGCGCTTCAGGAGGTGCTCGCATGATCGAGTTCAAGAACGTCTCGGCGTCCTACGACGGCGAGCTGGCGGTGCTGCGCGATGTCAGCTTCACGGTGAACGACGGCGACTTCGTGGCCTTTGTGGGTACCAACGGCGCTGGCAAGTCCACCACCATGCGCTTGGCCAACGGGCTCCTCAAGCCAACGTCGGGCGAAGTGCTGGTGGACGGCGTGCCCACCACGGCTTTAAAGACCAGCGAACTGGCCCGCAAGATCGGCTTCCTGTTCCAAAACCCAGATCGGCAAATTTGCTGCAACACCGTGCGCGAGGAGTTGCTGTTTGGCTTTAAGGCGTTGGGCGAGGAGGGACCGGAGGCCGAGGCCCGCGTAGACGCCATGATCGAGCGTTTCGGCTTCGATGGCGACGCGGAGCCCTACCTGTTGAATCGCGGCACTCGTCAGCTTTTGGCCTTGGCTTCCATCATTGTGCTGGCGCCGCCCACCATCATTTTGGACGAGCCCACTACGGGTCTTGACTTCCGCGAGTGCGTGAAGGTCATGGACATCGTGCGCGAGCTGAACGAGAGTGGCACCACGGTCATCATGGTGTGCCACGACATGGAAGTGGTGGGCGACTTCGCCCATCGCGTCATTGCCATGACGGCGGGCCAGGTAGTGGCGGACGGGGCCACGTTCGATGTGCTGCGCGACGGCGAGGTGCTGAAGGCCGCTCACATTCTGCCGCCCCAGGTAAGCGAGGTGTCCATGATTCTTGGCCGCCAGCCCGGCTGTGCCCCCGCCGTGGCGGCGGCGAACACGGTGCCCCAGATGGTGGAGGCCGTGGCTCAGGCGAAGCAGGCCGAGCTGCAGGATATGGCCGAAGCAGCGGCGCTGGCCAACGATGTGCTGGCAGTGCTGGCTGCCGAGCAAGGTGCCGCGGCGGCGGGCATCGTGGAGGCACCGGCTGATTACGAGGCGCCGACGGCGGCGACGGTCGCGAGCGAAGAGGAGGGCTGCTAAGATGGCGAAGTTTCTGGAATATGTGCCGGGGGACAGCATCCTGCACCGCATGAACCCCAGCGTGAAACTCATCTGCGCCGTGCTGTTCGCCATCGCCTGCTTCGTCACCAGCAATCTTGTGTTTCTGGTTGTGCTTTTGGCGGCGGCCTTGGCGCTGGCCGTTTCCTGCGGCCTGGGCCGCGAGACAGCGGGCCTGTGCAAGGCGGTGTTCGCGTTCTCGCTCATCCTGGCCGTGGTGATCCTGCTGACCACGCCCTACGGTATGCCGCTCGTGCCGCTGCCCTGGGGCTTCATCGGCACCGGAAGCCTGTTGGCGGCGCTCACGGTAATGGTGCGCCTCATGGCCGCTGCCATTCCGCTGTTCTTGGTGTTCTACGTCACCAAGATGAACGACATCACGAACTCGGCCGTAAAGCAGTTGCACGTGCCCTATAAGTACGCGTTCACGTTCACCAGCACGGTGCACTTCATCCCCGTGTTCATGAACGACATGGCTGGCATCATGGAAGCGCAGACGGCCCGCGGCGTGGCCTTCGACGGCTCCATCGTGCAAAAGGTGCGCCTCATGATCCCCCTGTGCGTGCCGCTGCTTATCAGCTCGGTGCGCAAGACGAACTCCGCCGCCATCGCCGCCGAAGTGCGCGGCTTCAACCTGCGCACCCGTGCGAGCGGCTACAAGGAGTACCCCCTCGGCGCGTCCGACTACGCCGCTCTTGCCGTCTGCGTGCTGGTGCTCGCGGCTGCCATTACCGTGGCCGTGGTGGGGTAGGAGGCTCCGCCAGCGGATTGCGACATTTTTTGCCACTTTCTATAACGGCACTATTTTACCTTTTACAATTTCGGTAAAATAGTGCCGTTATTGGTATATCAGCGAGAAGGGGTCGCTCTATGAACGCAACGGTGTTGGCGCGTTCTATCGGAATCAGGGTACGAAGTTGCAGGCTTGCCCGCGGGCTCACACAGCGGCAACTGGCTGAACTGGCTGGTGTGTCCGAACGCTTGATCCGGCTTCTTGAGGCAGGGGAAGCCCCTGGTATCGGTCTGGAAAAACTTGCGCTTATCCTGACTCCGCTCAGTCTCGATCTTCGTTTGGTCGATCTCGAGTGCGACGGCGGCGAGTTGCGGCAAGAGCCCGTAGCGCAGTCGAACGAATATGCTGTACTTCTTCTGCGTACGGTTGATAGCTGGACGGACGGGGGCCACGATGGCGAATAATGCACTTCAGGTAAGCATCGCTGGAGAGCGCACTGGCGTAGTGAAGCAGGACGCAAACGGTTCTCTCTCCTTCTCTTACTTCGAGAACTATGCTGGCGTTCCTCTTTCTCTGGCGATGCCCGTATCCAATAAAGTATTCGGCGATAAGCTCGTAAGGCCGTTCCTGTTCGGGCTTTTGCCCGACAGCCTTGAAGTGCGAAGAAGCCTCGGGCGGGAATGGGGGGTGTCGGCCGATAACCCTTTTGCGCTTCTGGCGCATATCGGCCTGGACTGTCCGGGGGCCGTGCAGTTGTGCTTGCAGAATGAAGAAGAACGGCTATCGCAGCGCGAAAGCGCGCTCGTGCCGATAACGGACGCGGAAATCGCCGCTCGTCTGGCGCGAGGGCGCGGTAATCGGAGGGCTCGATGGGAAACCAGTCAGGAGCGTTGGTCGCTCGGCGGCCAGCAGGCGAAGTTCGCGCTGCGGCGCGAGGGCGATGCTTGGTTCAGCTGCGAAGGGGCGGCGGCTACCACTCATATCTTCAAGCCCGGTATTGCCGACGTGCGCCTGAGTGCGCTGAACGAGTTCGTTTGCCTGAAGCTGGCGCGTGCCTGCGGTCTTCCCGCCTGCGAAGTGGCCTATGAAATGTTTGCTGGCGAGCCTGCCATTATCGCCACGCGCTACGATCGGGCCCGCAACGGCCAGGGCGACGTGGTGCGCTTGCATCAGGAAGATTTCTGTCAGGTGTTGGGCATACTGCCTGAAAGGAAGTATCCCGAAGAGGGCGGCCCTGGCGCGCGCGACATCGTTGCGGTATGTAAGCGCGCGGGTGAGCCGGCGGCGCGCAACCTCGCGCAGTTTATGGATATGCTGTTCTTCAACTACCTTATCGGTGCGCCCGATGCTCACGGCAAAAACTACTCGCTTCTATTGGGCCTGAGCGATGCCTATTTGGCCCCGCTCTATGACGTAGCCTCGCTTTTGCCCTACGCTGAGCGACCCTTCGACATCAAGTTGGCCATGGGCGTGGCCGGGGAAAACCGTGTCGGGCGCCTGAGTACCCGGCGTTTGGGGAAGTTCGCTGCCGACAATGGTCTTGAGGAGTTCGGACTTACGGGAGACGTGCTGGCGGGAAAGATGGCGGTCTTGGCCAAGCGCATACCCGGCACGCTGGACGAGGTGCTTACCGACCATTCGACTCTGCCGGGTATTGACGAGCTTGGTAGCCGCCTGCACCCGCTCATAGCGGAGCTCTGCGAGCGCTCGCTGGCGCGGCTGGGGTAGGGTGTCTACTTCACCGAGAACAGCTTCCTCACCTCACGGCCGAAGCGGCCCTTGGTGAACAGCAGCAGCCCGGCCAGGAACAACACGGCGGCAGCCACGGACGCCCAGGCCAGATAGGGCCAGGTTACTTGACCCAGGGCCAGCGAAAGGGCCGGCACCGCTCCCAGCACTACGTCGTAGATAAGGTATTTCGCGTAATCGGTGACGAACGTGCCGCGGAACACTACCACGAGCACGGCGTCGAAGAGTATGGCGAGCAGACTGATGCCAGGAATGACGAAGGTGGTGACGACCAGGTTGCCCGTGGCGATGAACCACAGGGCGGCCACGGCCAGAAGCACCAGGAAGTAGCGCTCGATGAGCCGCAGAAAGTCCGGCGCATGCACAATCATATTGCGCACGAACAGGTAGTTCAGGGCCAGGGCAATTACGGCGGCTGCCACGGAAAGCGGCGCGGAACCCAGAGCAATGCCGAGGGCCACCGTGCCTGCAGCGATAACTAGGCTGGCGATGAGCAGCACGCGGCGCGCCAAGGTACCCGTGCGCACAAAGGTGTTGGCGGGGAAGGGCGACGGGGTTTCAGGACCCGTCAGGGCTGTGCCGCAGAGGGGGCAGCAGTCGAGGTTGCCCGTATAGTCAAGATGGCAAGCGTCGCAACGTTTCATGAGCGTCTCCCCACCCGCCCCTGGTCGCGTCGCGGCGCGGCGGTCTTCTGCTGCTGCCATGCGGCTCCGGCGGCCAGAAGTCGGTCTTCCAACTGGGCTTCTTTCAGATCGTGGTCCACCTCTGCGGCTTCCTTGTTCACGTTGGCGAAGCCCGTGATGCCCTCCTCGGCCAAAAGGCGTACCAGATGGCGCGCGGCACGCAGACTGATGAGGCGGCTGGAGATGCCAATGCTCAAATCGTCGCCGTAGGTGCTGATGATGAAGTTCAGGCCAGCAGGCGACGTTAAGGCGCTGATGCCTTCGACGTAGGGCGCTGCGGCCTCATCTACGGTGATGCGCCCCAGACTGGAAACGGTACAGGTAACTTCCCGGGCCGTTTTCCAAGCGGCAAGATCCAAGGCAAGGTCCTTCACGAACAAGGGGGCCATGCGCAGAAACGGGTTCTTCTCTAGCTTGACCATGGTCATCATGCGACGCTTCAGGGCCGTGGGCTCCGTGCCGTCGGTCATCTGCTGCTGCACCTGGGCGGCAATCTGCGCCAGCGTCTCGTCGGTGTCGCCGGGGATGTAGCTGACGAAGGCCAGACCGAAGAAGTTGCGCAGGGTGGTGGAGCCGAAGAGCGAGCGCAAATCGACGGGCACGTCCATATGGATAGCGCGGTTGCGCTCCGAGGCAGGCATCTCGGCACGTAGGGCGGCAATAACCGCGGCAATGAGCCAGCTGGTCACCGTGGCGCCGGCCGCCTTAGCGCGACGGTGGACGGCGGCCGCGGAATAGTGAAGCTCCAGATAGGTGAAGTGCTCGTCGGTCTTCCAGCCGGGCAGCCGGAAGATCTTGGGTTGGCCGGTGGCTCCGGCCGCGTCTCGGTCGTAGTGGGCCGAGAAGCTATCCTCGGTTTTCGCCGCCTCAGTGCCCGGGTAGGGCTGCTGGCTGACGGGGGCGTCGTAGCGCTCATGGGCGTAGGCGGCCAGCAGGGCCTTCAGGAACTCGAGGCTTCCGCGGCCGTCGGAAATCATATGGGACACTTCCACGTTGATGCGCCGCTGGTAATACGTGACGCGGAAGAGCACGCTTTTGGGCCCCGTGTGCAGCCCGTAGCAAACCGGCAGCGTTTCCGGCTGGACTGTGGGCGTGGTTTTCGCTGGCTCCAGGTAATGCCAGAACAGGCCGCTGCGCAGGCACACGTTGAAGCCGGGGAAGCGCTCGATGGTGGCATCGAGGGCGCGCTGGAGCGCCGCGGCATCCACGGGTTCGGTCATGGTGGCCGCCAGGCG
>CAJUFS010000096.1 GCA_910585575.1 uncultured Adlercreutzia sp.
GGCGAAGCGCTCGTACATCTTGTACAGGTCGCCGGCGAAAATGGCGGCCTCGTCGCCGCCAGCAGCGGCGCGGATCTCGACGATAATGTCCTTCTCGTCGGCCGGATCGGCCGGGATGAGCATGAACTTGATGTCCTCTTCCAGCTGAGGCAGACGCGCCTCGATGCCGGCAATTTCCTCCTGGGCAAATTCCTTCATGTCGGCATCGGAGAGCATCTCCTTAGCCGCCTCAAGATCGTCCATGGCCTGCACGTATTCGGCGGCCTTCTTGGCCAGAGGCCCCTGGGAAGCGTACTCCTTCGCCAGACGGTTGTACTCCTTCTGGTCGGCCAGCACGGCCGGATCGCCCATCTTAGCCTGCAGCTCGTTGTAGGCCTCGATGATCTTCTGGAGCTTTTCTTTCATATCAGTTTCCTGCATGGGTGCATCCTTTTGCGTGAAACGGTTAGGTAGGGTAAGCGCCCGAAAGCGCAGCTGACTATTGTAGCAGAACGGGGGCAGCGCGCACTATACGGAACCGTGTCCGTCGGAGGGCTGCGAGGGAGCCGCCGTCGGCGGTGTCTGGCGCTCGCAATGGCCGCCGGGGCACCGGGAATCGATGTCGTAGGAACTCCAGGTATGGGGAAGCTTCTTCAGCTGGGCATGGCGCTGGCGCTCTAGCTGCCAATGCTCCTTCAGCACCTTGCCCGCATCACCGGGATGCTGGCGAATGCTGCGCACCGCCCGTCCCAGATCGGCGTTCATGGTATGGGTAGCCAAAGAAGCCAGCAGCGGCATGAGGAAAACGGTGACGCCACCGGCTGCCACCAGCACCGATGCCGTTTCCTGGGACATGGCCTCAGCCGACACCGCCACCGTGGTGACGGCCACAATGATGGGCAGCGCCGTGGTGCAGTAGAAGGCCACGGTCAAACGCTCGCGCACATCCATAGTGCGCGAGTCCTTCCCCAGGGAAAGGGAGACGAAAATAGGCAGGGCGCGCACGAACAGCAGCAATACGATGAACAGCACCAAAAGCTCCGGCTCGGAGAACACGGCGCGCACGTCGATCTTGGCCCCCGAGGCCACGAAGAACAACGGCACGAGGAAGCCGTAAGCGATAGCATTATGCTTCATTTCCATGGTCTGGTTGCCCTCGGGAATGAGGAAGCGCAGGATGAAGCCAGCGGCGAAGGCGCCCAACACAATATCCAAGTCGAACACGGCGGAAATAGCCGTCAAGCCGATGAGCAGCAGGTTCACCGAGCGGATGACCATCTGAGCGTTGGTGTTGGCGTTGTCCACAATGAACTTATGAATATAGGTGCCCACCTTCGCGGCCATTTTCGGGACGGCCGCCGCCAGCAAGGCAATGGCCAAGAACGCAAAGAGGATGACCACCGACTGCCAGGTGGCTCGCGTCGACAACAGTACCGTCATGGCCAAGATGGGCAGCAGCTCGCCCCAGGTACCGTAGGCGATAATCTCGGTACCCACCCGCGTGCCCAGGATGCCGCGCTCCTGCAGAATGGGAAGTAAGGTACCCATAGCCGTGGTGGTCAGCGCAATAACGACGGCTATGCCGTCCAGCTCGAACACGGAAAGCGTCGGCCACACGGCCACAATAAGGAAGGCCACCAGGAAGGTAACCACCCAGGTAGCGGCACCGCGCTTGCCTTCGGTGCCCGTCAGGTTCTTCGGGGAAATTTCATAGCCGGCCAGCAGGAACAGGAAAGCAAGCCCCAGATCGGACAGAAGCGAGATGGCGTTGGAAATTTGAATGAGGTTGGCGCCGTGCGGCCCCAGCAGCGCCCCGGCCAGCAGCAAGAGCACGGTTTCCGGAATGGCCTTGCCGGGAATGAACGACGCAATGATCGGGCACAGCACCGCCACCAAAGAGATAAATGCCAACGAAGTGAGGTCAACGACCACGGTGCTTCCCTTTCTCGTGCGCGATTTGAGCTAACCCTTACTATACGACGCATCAATAGAAAGAGCCGAGCCACTGACTCAGCGACAACGGTTTGTTAAAGAGCAACGATGCGTTGCCCACGGTTTCGTATCATTCCTGTGACAGGCCATCAATGAGCCATCTCCTTTTACTATCATCTCAAAGAAGGCGAAGGGCAGCGGTGCTTCCGCCGGCCCTCCCCTCTACCCAAACTTAGGAGGAAATTATGGCTGAGGTAATTAAGAACGCGGACGAGTTCCAGACCAAGGTGCTGGATGCCCAGGGCCCGGTGCTCGTTGACTTTTTCGCCACCTGGTGCGGCCCCTGCCGCATGGTGGCCCCCGTCATTGACGAAATTGCCACCGAGAAGGCTGGCCAGGTGTCCGTGTACAAGGTAGACATCGACGCCACGCCCGACCTGGCCTTTAAGTACCAGGTGTCCAGCGTGCCCACCCTCATCGTCTTTGAGAGCGGCGCCATCAAGAACCAGACTCTGGGCGCCCAGCCCAAGCAGAACATTCTGGCCATGCTCTAGGAGATACCC
Organism: uncultured Adlercreutzia sp.; assembly: GCA_910585575.1. Taxonomy (GTDB): domain Bacteria; phylum Actinomycetota; class Coriobacteriia; order Coriobacteriales; family Eggerthellaceae; genus Adlercreutzia. The sequence goes on from CAJUFS010000096.1 coordinate 2,475, forward strand.
ATGGACGCAAACGAGCCCACCAAAAACCCCGGTCAAGCCCAGCAAACACCGGCCGAAGGACAGACCATCTACGATGTGGCCATCATCGGTGCGGGACCGGCAGGCCTGACCGCGGCATTGTACGCCTCACGCGCTGGGCTCGTTTGCGCCGTTTTCGAGCGCCTCTCCCCGGGCGGCCAATGCGCGCAAACGGAGCATTTGGAGAACTATCCCGGCTACACGCGCTCCACCAGCGGCTTCGAGCTGTCCTGGGACATGTACGAGCAGGCCGGCTCTTTCGGCGCCGCTTTCATTATGGAAGACGTCACCTCGGTGGACTTTTCCGCCGAGCCCAACCAGCTGACCACCCCCTTTGGCACCTATTTCGCCCGCACGGTTATCGTGGCCACGGGCGCGGTGGCAGCTCAGCTGGGGCTGCCCCACGAAGAGGAACTGCGCGGCCGCGGCGTCTCCTACTGCGCCACCTGCGACGGCAACTTCTTCCGCGATAAGGACGTGGTAGTGGTGGGAGGCGGCAATACGGCCGCGGCCGACGTCATCTATCTGGCCCGCATCTGCCGCAAGGTGTACCTGGTGCACCGTCGCGACAAGCTGCGCGCCACGGCCATCTACCACGAGCGCCTGCGCGAGCTGTCCAACGTGGAATTCTGCTGGGACAGCACGCCCGAGGAGTTCCTCACCGAAGACGGTCGCATTTCCGGCCTGCGCATTCGCAACGGCAAAACCGGAGAAACGCGCGACTTGGACGCATCGGCGGTCTTCATTGCCATTGGCATGAAGCCCTACACCGCTTTTCTGGAAGGCGATCTTGACCTGGACGCGGGCGGTTACATCATTGCGAGCGCCGACGGCAAAACCGCCATGCCCGGCGTCTTCGCCGCGGGCGATGTGCGTACCAAAGACCTGCGCCAAGTGGTAACCGCCGTAGCCGACGGCGCCATCTGCGCCGAGCACGCTGCCCAGTTCCTCGAGGCGAAAGAGGCTATTGAGGAAGCTTAGGGCAACCACCGCGCCCCATCCCAGGGCCGCAACCCGGCACGCCCTCCTCTATGGCAACGATTCTTGACCGATAGCCCGATTCGCACCCGATGTGAATGTGCACACGGGCGGACGGCTGCTCGCGCACCGTCCAATTGCTAACGACATAGCCACTCTTAGCCCCCGCAAGCGGGGGCCTTCTTGTGCCAGTGGCGGACAAGGGAATGCATTCTTTCGGGAATCTCTGGCGCTGCGGCTTCTTTGCTATAATATGTCATCGTGTCATCGATGATGGTGGCACAAGCACTGATCAGGTTTTTCACGCGCTTACGCGTTGGATGGCCCCAAACGAAGAAGAGGTTTCTATGAGCGAGCTTTTGTCGCAGCTGTGGACCCCCGAAATGCAGGCGGCATTTACCGTCGTCGTGGTACTGCTGGTTATCCTGTATGTCCTGTCTATTGTATGGGTGGTGCGCGACGCCTACATGCGTGGTGCCCAGTGGTATATTTGGGCCGTCGTGGCCCTGGTGCCGGTGCTCGGTCTTATTGCCTACTGCCTGCTGCGTCCGCCTCTGCTGCAGCTCGATCGCGATGAGCAGGAGCTGGAAATCGCCCTCAAGCAGCGTCAGCTTATGAAGTACGGCGAGTGCGCTACCTGCGGCTATCCCGTTGAGGCCGACTACGTGCTGTGTCCCAACTGCCACACTCAGCTGAAGAACCTCTGCATCCGCTGCAACCATGCGCTTGAGCCCTCCTGGACGGTGTGCCCCTACTGCGCCACCCCCGTAGGCGCTCCCGCTCCGCAGCGCCAGCGCCGCGCTCCCGGCAGCGCCCCCCGCGGCCAGCGCCCCAGCGCCCCGCGTTCGTAACAGCGACGCGCTCCTAGCTGCGGCAGAATCTTAGCTGTGGCCAGTGCCTAACGCACCGCGTTCGTAGCTGCGGCGGGTTCGTGCCAGCCGCGCATTCACGAAGCACGCTTGCTGCGTATCTCCACCAGAAGCATCTAGGGTCCGGAACTTCCGGACCCTTTTGTTTGCTCGCCGCTGCTTGGTCAAATTTCGCCTGAGGCGGAGGTTATGCCTAACCGCTAGCCTTCTGATTGATCGCTGCCCATTTCGACCGGTCACCACACTTCTGGCTGGTCGCTGCTCATTTCGGTTGCTCGCCGCCTCTTGTACTTGGCCGCCGCCCTTTCCGTTTGGTCACCGTCCTATTCACTTGGCCGTCTCCATTGCTTGGTCGTTGCCGCTTGGTCAAATATCGCTTGAAGCGGGGCTTTTGTTTGAGAATTGAGTTTTAAGGTCGCAAATGCCTCGAGGCGGGGATTTTGCATGGCTTTCAAGGGTGCTATCAGTCCATTTTGATGGAAAGCGCCCTCTATTTGGCCATTTCACTACCAAATAGAGGGCGCTTTCCGCGCAAAACCCCCGCCTCGAGCGATATTCGACCTTAGTCGCGCAATTTCGAACAAAAGTCCCGCCTCGCTCACTTTTTGACCAGATCCAGAGAGGCAAGTGCGGGCACGATCATCGCGGTTGTCGTGATGATCGAGATTGTCGTAACGATAGTGCTGATCGAGACTGTCGCAGAGATTGCAATGATCGTTGCGGTTGAGATTTTCGCGATTGTCGTGGTGATTGCGGCGATCGCAGTGAGCGTGATGTCTCGAGTGTCTCGAGTGTCTCGAGTGTCTCGAGTGTCTCGATTATCGCGGAGGTCATGACAGGCACCATCAACGCATAGCTTTGGCGCCTGTCATGATCACCCCCCCCCGAAGCGGCCTTCACAATGCCATTCAGGCAAGCGCTGAGACATCATTCCTGAGCAGGTCTGAGGACACCAATCTTGAAAGCCGCCGCTGAACTACTCGGGGAAGAACACCTTCAGGTCTGCTGCGGGCTTCTGGCGGCCCACCAAGGTGCCGACCACCATCAGCACGCCGGCCACCGTGATGCCGATGACAATCTGGTGCAGATCCATCACCTTGAAGCCTCCGGCCATGCAGGCACAGTAGGCTAGCACACCGCCCACCATCGAGCACAGCGCCCCCGTGGCGTTGGCCTTCTTCCAGAACAATCCGCACACCAGCACGAAGAAGAACGCTGTTTCCAGGCCGCCGAAGGCGAACATGTTGATCTTCCAGATAACGTCGGGCGGCACAATGGACAGCACGAAAACCAGCACACCAATGCCCAGCGTAATAGCCTGGCTAGACACCGCGATAGAGCGCTCAGCTGGGACGGTACCGCGCTCATCGCACCAGTGCAGGTACACGTCTTTGATAATGGCCGAGGACGAGGAGATGAGCAGCGAAGACACCGTGGAAATAGAAGCCGCCACGGGACCGATGATAGCGATGCCGCCCAGCACTGGCGGAAGTGACTCCACGATCACCGACGGGATGATGTTGTCAACACTGCCGCCATAGGCCGCCAAGTCTTCCGTCAGCACACCAGCAGAAAGCACGCCCAGCGATGTCACGCCAATCATCATGGCACCGATAATCACGGTGCCCCAGATCATGGCCGAATGCAGCGACTTCACGTCCTTGTAGCCCATGGTGCGCACCACCGACTGCGGCAGCACGAAGGTGAACACACCCACCAGCAGCCACTGGGTGAAGTACAGCGAAGGAGGCATCGTGCCGTCGCTAAAGGGCTCCAACATAGCGGGACTCGTGGCCTTGATGGACTGCATGATGCTCTCGTAGCCGCCGCCGGCCGACAGGATGCCGCCCGCCAGCACCACGATGCCCGCTAACATCATGACGCCGCACAAAGCATCGGTGACAGCAACGCCGCGGAAGCCGCCGATGGTGGTGAATAGGATAACAGCAATGCCGAACAGAGCCAGGCCCACCAAGTAGGAGTAGCTGGTCACCGCCTCGAACAGTTTGGCGCCGCCCACGAACTGCGCCACCATGGTAGCGGCGAAGAACAGCACGATGACCACGGCCGCGCAGTTGGCCAGAGCATTCGAGCCATAGCGAGCGCGCACCACGTCCACCACGGTCACCGCATTCAGCTTGCGGGACACCAGCGCCATCTTCTTGCCAAAGATGCCATAGAGCAGCACCAGGGCCGTTACCTGCACCACGGCCATATACACCCAGCCGAAGCCAGTCTGCCAGGCCTGGCCAGGGCCGCCCACGAAGGAGCTCACCGATCCATAGGTGGCAATAGTGGTCATGGCCAGCACAAAGCCTCCCAGGGCACGGTTGCCAATGAAGTATTCGTTCACAAAGCCGCCACCCGCTGCCATAGTACGGCGTCGCACCACAATGCTGACGACAAGCGCCACCAGAAGAAACAGAATAAGGGGAATGAGAGCTGCGAAATTAGGCATCGTTCTCCCCCTCGTCCTCAAGGCTGAAGTCGGCGAACACGCACTTGGCAAGAATGACCGCGGCCGCAATGGCCGCCACCCAGGTGCCCACCGTGCCGCCGATGATCCACAGCGGCGTCGAGAACACTTCAATGCCGCACCCAGCCAAACCGATGCCACCCACGTACCACACCACAATAATGGCAACGAGGGCCACAACGGTGGCCAGGGCCTCTCGGTTAGCTTGGCGCATTTTCTGCGCGTAGGTCGTAAAGGACTTCCTCGTCATTCCTGCCCCTTTCTTGAAAGTCACCGCCTGTCGGAGCCATCGGGTATACCGATTCGCTCAAACAGTCCTCGCTTTGGGGAACAGCCCACTGGACTGTTCTCGTCGCGTGTCGGCGCTGCGAGCGTAGCGAGCAAGTACCCTTGGGGTAAACTGCGCTCGGTCGGCACACCCGACGTCTCCTCTTGGCCCATCTCTTGTAGAACCCAGATCGCGTGCCAAACCTCTACGCTCAACCGCTGCTGAAAACGGCGATGCAAAGTAAAAGAACCGAGGGTAAGTTTACCCTCGGTTCTTTAGTGACAATGGTGAAATGTGGAGGAAATCTGATGAGAGGTTAGATGGCGGCGTCCCTGATCACGTTGAGGAACTTCTCGCGATCCCACTGGCCGAGATCG
>CAJUFS010000097.1 GCA_910585575.1 uncultured Adlercreutzia sp.
GTGCACACAGAGCACCTGCGCGGTTCCCACCCGGGCGTTGAGTACCCGAGCGTCCTTATACGCGCCCCCATCGAATAGGGCGTTCTGCTTATTAAACCAGAGTTTCAGCCCTCGCAGGGTAGCAATGCGGAAACAAGGAGAAAATAGCGCGCTACAAGCAAAGGAGGGAGCCCGCAGGTTCCCTCCTCATGTAACAACTTGAGGCCTCGCGCGCCCTTAAGAGTGCGTCGACACCTCATTGGGTTCAAGCAGTCCCCTACCCCAGCTCGGCGATCTGAGCTTCCAGACGCTGCAGCTTATCGGTAAGATCGGCCAGCTTCGCCTTGTCCTTCTCGACAATTTCGGGCGCGGCCTTTGCGAGGAAGCCCGGGTTGGAGAGCTTCTTCTCGAACTTGGCAGCGTCCTTGGCCAGGCCGTCGCGCTCCTTCACCAAGCGGGCGCGCTCGGCCTCGAAGTCAACGTGCCCGGCCAACACCACGTACACCTCGAGCCCCGTGCCCAGCACCACGGCGGACTCAGCGGGCTTGGAGGTCTCCACGGCCACGTCGAACTCCTCCACATTGGCCAGCTGGCCAATAAGATGCGCCTGGGCCAACAACAGGGCTGCGTCGTTTTCGGCGTCCACCTTTACGGCCACGGGCAGCGCCACCTTGGGCGAAATGCCGTAGCGCGAGCGGGTGGAGCGGATGGCGCCCACCACCTCGCACACCATGGCAATGGCGCGCTCAGCATCCTCGTCCACATAGGCCGCCAGAGCCTTCGCGTCGGGCCAGGGAGCCACAATGATCATGGGCGCGTCGCCTTCACCATGCGGCAGCTCGCCGTACACCTCTTCGGTGATGAACGGCATGATGGGATGCAGCAGGCGCAGGATCTGCCCCAACACGAACACCAGGTTGCGCTGGCAGGCCAAGCGATCGGCGGGGTCGGCGTCGGCCGCCAGACGGGCCTTCGAGAACTCGATGTACCAGTCGCAGAACTCGTTCCACACGAAGCCATAGAGCTCGCGGGTGATGTCGCCGAACTCGAAGTTGTCGTAGCCGGCGTCCACGGCCGCCACAATCTTCGCCAGACGGCTGAAGATCCAGCGATCGGCCGGGGTGGTGGGCTCGGGCTCGCCGGACTCGAAGCCCTCGAGGTTCATGAGCACGAAGCGGCTGGCGTTCTTCACCTTATTGGCGAAGTTGCGCGAGCTTTCCAGCTTGGCCTCGTTGAACTTCATGTCCTGGGCACCGGTCACCTGCATGAGCAGGCCGTAGCGCATGCCGTCGGCGCCGTAGTCCTCCATCAAACGCAGCGGATCGACGCCGTTGCCGCGGCTCTTCGACATGGGCTTGCCGTCGGCGGCCATCACCGTCGGGTGAATGATGACGTCCTCGAAGGGGATCTTCTCGTCGCAGCAGTACATGGACGACATGACCATGCGGGCCACCCACAGGCCCATGATGTCGCGAGCCGTGGAGAGCACCTGGGTGGGATAAGCGGTGCGCATTTGCGGTGCGTCCATGCCCTCCTCGGTCCAGCCCATGGTGGCAAAGGGCCACAGCTGGCTGGAGAACCAGGTGTCAAGCACGTCGTCGTCCTGGCGCACCGGGGCGCCGCACACGGGGCATACTTCGATCTCGTCCACCGAGGCATCTTCCCAGCCGCAGGTGTCGCAGTAGAACATGGGGATGCGATGGCCCCACCACAACTGACGGGAGATGCACCAGTCCTTCAGGTTGGCCAGCCAGTCCAGATACACCTGCTTCCAGCGAGCCGGGTGGAACTGAATGGAGCCGTCCTCCACCACGCGGGCCGCGGGCTCCTTCAAGCCGTCCACGGCCACGAACCACTGCTCGGACTCCCAGGGCTCGAGCTTGGTGTGGCAGCGATAGCAGGTCATGACGGAGTGGTCATGATCCTCCACGTGGTCCAAAAGTCCCAGCTCGTCGAAGGCGGCCACGACGGCCTCGCGGGCCTCGTCGCGGTCCATACCGGAGAACTTCCCGTAGCCTTCCACCACATGGGCCGTCTCGTCGAAGATATTGATGCGCTCAAGGCCGGCGCGCTCGCCCATGGCCCAGTCGTTGGGGTCATGGGACGGCGTTACCTTCACGCAGCCGGTGCCGAACTCGGTGTCCACGTGCCAGTCGGCGAAGATGGGAATCTCGCGATCCACCAGGGGCAGCTTCACCGTCTTGCCCACCAAGTGGCCGAAGCGCTCGTCCTTGGGGTTCACCGCCACGCCGGTGTCGCCCAGCATGGTCTCGGGACGGGTAGTGGCCACTACCAAGTACTCCAGGCCGTCCACGGGCTCGGTCAGCGGGTAGCGCAGGTACCACAGGTGCCCGGCCTCGTCCACGTATTCCGCCTCGTCGTCGGCAATGGCCGTGGTGCAGCTGGGGCACCAGTTCACGATGCGCTTGCCCCGATAGATGAGGTCGTTCTGGTACCAGTCCACGAAGAGCTTGCGCACCGCGCGCACGTAGGCCGGCTCCAAGGTGAAGTGCTCATCGGAGTAATCGCAGGAGCAGCCCATGCCCTTGATCTGGTTCACAATGGTGGTGCCGTACTCGCGGTACCATTTGTAGCACTCCTCGATGAAGGCCTCGCGCCCAATTTCCAGGCGGGAAATGCCCTGCTCGGCCAAGCGCTTGTCCACCTTGGTTTGGGTGGAGATGCCGGCGTGGTCGGTGCCGATGATCCAGCGGGTTTGGAAGCCGCGCATACGGGCGCGGCGAATGCAAGCGTCCTGGATGGTGTCGTTCAAAGCGTGGCCCATGTGCAACACGCCCGTGATATTCGGCGGCGGAATGACGATGGTATAGGACTCATTGGCGTGCTCGCCGAAGCCCGGCGTGCGCTGGAAATAGCCCGCGTCCTTCCATGCCTCGAAAATGGGGCGTTCCATGGCAGCGTAATCAGTGGCTTTCTTCTTGTCCTCCGACATACGTCCGCAACCTCGCTTTCCCTTCGTTGAAATGAAAAGGCGAACGGCACCTTTCGTCCGCTCGCCTTAAGATGCATACCTGCGATTATCGCATACCTGAGCGCTCTCGATTCCTCGAAACCGATCGGCTGTCGCTTTAGGCGGCAATAACTTGAACCGCCTGAATTTCGGGCTTCGTCTCGCCAGTGATGTCGGTGGGACGCACCACCACTTGAGACGGGCCGTCAAATTCGGGCAGATGGTACATGACGTCCAGGAGCACGCGCTCGCAGATGGAGCGCAGACCACGGGCGCCCGTGCCGTGCTCCACGGCTTCGTGGGCAATGGCCGTAAGGGCCTCGGGCTCGAAGACGAGGCGTGCGTCCTCGAACTCGAACATGCGCGTGTACTGCTTGACCAAGGCGTTCTTCGGCTCGACCAGAATGCGCACCAAGTCTTCCTCGGACAGCTCATTCAGGCTGGTGATAACCGGGATACGGCCCACGAACTCGGGGATCATGCCGTACTTGTTCAGATCCTCGGGAAGCACCTGGGAAAGCAGCTCGGCCTCGGACTCCTTCTTCGACTGGGGCAGCTCGCTGGCGAAGCCGAGCGAGGTGGTGCCCACGCGCTGCGCCACAATGTCGGCCAGGCCCACGAAGGCGCCGCCCAAAATGAACAGGATGTTCGTGGTGTCGATGGGAATGAGCTCTTGCTGGGGGTGCTTGCGGCCACCCTGGGGCGGCACTGAGGCCTCGCAGCCCTCGACGATTTTCAGCAGGGCCTGCTGCACGCCCTCGCCGGACACATCGCGCGTGATGGACAGGTTCTCGGCCTTGCGGGCGATCTTGTCGATCTCGTCGATGTAGATAATGCCGATCTCGGCTCGGGGAATATCGAAATCCGCCGCCGTGATGAGCTTGAGCAGGATGTTCTCCACATCCTCGCCCACGTAACCCGCCTCGGTGAGGGTGGTGGCGTCGGCGATGGCGAAGGGCACCTGCAGCGTACGGGCCAAGGTTTGGGCCAGCAGCGTCTTGCCGGAGCCCGTGGGGCCGATGAGCATGATGTTGCTCTTGGCCAGCTCCACGTCGCCCTCTTCGGCCACCGCGCCCATGGAGATGCGCTTGTAATGGTTGTACACGGCCACGGACAGGGCCTTCTTGGCCTCTTCCTGGCCCACCACATGCTCGGACAGGCGGTTGTACAGCTCGTGGGGCGTGGGCAGCGCGCCCAGCACCTCGGCCGGGTCAGGCTCGGTTTCCTCGATGGGCAGAGGCTGCTCGGGGGCAGCATGGGCGCCCCAGCGCCCGAAAGCGCCGCGGGGGGCGTCCTCTTCCATGAGGTCCATGTCCTGGGCCATGGCAAAACCCATGTCGCGCATCATGGCATCGGCGCACACCGAGATGCACTCGTCACAGATGTAGATGCCGTTGGGGCCCGAGATCATGGCATTGACCTGCTGGGGCGTCTTGCCGCAGAAGGCACAGTGATAGTTGCCCTCGGGGGGCTCGAAATTATTGTGCTGGTGGTTCATAAGAGGTTATTCGCTCTTCTTCTCGCCGGGCATAGCGCCATGGTGGTAGATGATCTCGTCGACGAGGCCGTATTCCTTGGCCTCTTCGGCGGTCATGTAGTTGTCGCGCTCGGTGTCGATCTGGATCTTCTCCATGGACTGGCCCGTGTTCTCGGACAGGATCTTGTTCAGACGCTTGCGGGTCTTCAGCATGAAGTCGGCCACGATGGCGATTTCGGTCTGCTGGCCCTGAGCCCCGCCGAGCGGCTGGTGGATGAGCACCATGGAGTTCGGCAGCACGAAGCGCTTGCCCTTGGTGCCCGAGGACAGCAGCACGGCCGCCATGGAGGCGCACTCGCCGATGCAGATGGTGGACACGTCGCACTTGATGAAGTTCATGGTGTCCAGAATGCCCAGACCGGCCGTGACCGAACCGCCGGGCGAATTGATGTACAGCGAGATGTCCTTATCGGGATCGGTGGCCTCGAGGTGCAACAGCTGCGCCACCACGGAGTTGGCCACATGATCGTCGATCTGCTCGCCCAAGAAGATGATGCGGTCGTTCAGCAAGCGGCTGTAGATGTCGTAGCTGCGCTCGCCGCGGGGCGACTGCTCGATAACGTAGGGGATAAGGGCGTTGCTGGGGGTTTGGACACCGCCGCCATAGGGGCGCACGATGCTCTCGATACGTTCGATGCTCATTGATGCCTCTCCTTCGCAAAGAGGGCCGCAACCTGCGGCCTTTTCATAGTTCACCAGTATGATGCTATACATCCGTTCGCAACGCAAGAGCGTCCCGCAAACGAACACAGCAGAAGGGCGGGGTCTCCCCCGCCCTTCGCGTCAACCAATGATGAGAACCGTTTACTCGGCGTCCTCGGCGGGAGCCTCTTCGGCCTTCTTCTTGGTGGTCTTCTTCTTAGCCGGCTTCTTGGCCTTCTTCTCTTCGGCGGCCTTGGCGGCAAAGTCAACCTCGGTGGCCACGGCGTTCTCCATCAGATCCTCGATGGCCTTCTGGCGCAGCAGGCCCAAACGGATGAGGTGCAGGCGACCGGCGTTGCGCCACTCCTCCTGCAGGGCCGCGGGATCCTCGGCGCCGCTCTTCTCGAACTCGGCGGTGATGTCCTCGTCGGTCACCTCGAAGCCCTTGTGGCGAGCCCAGGCCTCCAGGGCCAGCTCCTCCTTCACGTGGTCGGCGGACTGAGCCTTCAGATCCTTCTTGAACTGGTCGGACGTGATGCCCTGGCTGCCCAGATAGACATCGAAGGTCATACCGGCGCGCTGCAGCTGGGTGAAGAAGTCCTGCAGCAGCGAAGCCTCGGCCTCGGACACCATGACGGCCGGGGCGTCGCCCTCGAAGCGCTCCACCAGCTGAGCCATGATGGCGTTCTCCTTGATACGGGGCAGCATCTGGGACTTCTGCATGGACAGGGACTCGGTGATCTGCTTGCGCATATCCTCGACGTTCTCGAAGCCCATGGTCTCCTTGGCCCACTCGTCGGTGATCTCGGGCTTGACCTTCTTCTTCACCACGTTGCAGGTAACCTCGAAGTTAACGGTCTTGCCAGCCTGGTCGGCCAGAAGAATGGCCTCCTCGTCCGCGGGCACCTCCAGGGAGAACTCCTTGGTCTGGCCCTTCTTCATGCCCATGATCTCTTCGTCGAAAGCCTCGGACAGCATGCCGGCAGCCGGAGCGTACAGGCGGGACTCGCTGGAGATGGCCGGGATGTCGTTGCCCTCGGCATCGGTGGCCTTGACGGCCATGTCCATGTAGTTCTCGGGCTTCATCTTCGTGGCAGCCGAGGCGTCCTCGTAGTCGGTGTAGTGCTCGGCCATGGCGTCCATCTGCTCCTCGACCTCGGCGTCGGTGGCCTCGGCGAAGGGAACCTCGATCTCCACGGTGTCGTAGCTGGTGAGCTCGACCTCGGGGCGCAGGCTGATGGTGAAATCGAACTCGTAGGGCTTGCCGTTCTCCACCAGCTCGGTGGCGTTAACCGTGGGGTTGTTGGCCGGGCAGAGCTTCTCGGCCTCGATGGCCAGCGGGTAGGCGCCGTTCACCAGCTCGTCGGTGACGGTGGCCAGCACGGCCTCGGCACCCAGGGCGTTATCGATAACCGGGCGCGGGGCCTTGCCCTTGCGGAAGCCCGGGAAATTGTACTTGCGGGCAAAGTCCTTGTAGGCCTTGGCAATGCGCTCGTCGACGTCGGCGGCGTCCACGGTGACGGTTACCTTGACTTCGCTGCCCTCCAAGGGCTCAACTTTTGTTTCCACGAAATATTCCTCCATCGTTTCCTTGCACGGCGCAGCCTTCGCGCCGTCCATGACACTTCTAGGGCGTCTGCGGAACAAACAGCCCCCAGAAGCGCACCGATTCGCTATTATGCCACAACGCTTTTCGCGTGACCATAACTTCACACAAGAAGACCCGCCGAAGCGGGTCTTCACTGTAGCAAAGCTAATGTGAGACTAGGACAGCTCGTCCGCCGAGAAGGCGTCGTGGCCCATGCGCACCTCTTTGCCCTCCTTGATCATCTGGCGGTACTCGGCCGTGGCCGTGAACAGCACGTCGGACGAGGAGTTCAGGCCTGTCTCGCAGGAGTCCTGGATGACGCCGATGATGAAGCCGATGCCC
>CAJUFS010000098.1 GCA_910585575.1 uncultured Adlercreutzia sp.
GCGGGCCTTGCACCTTCGGCACTCACTTAAGAGTTCTCCAGAGTTTTCTCCGCCTCCGGTTCGGACGCCCCACAGCGCTCCGTCCCGAAGACCTCACAGAAATAATGCCGCCCTATTATGCGCCCTGACACGCTATCAATCAATAACTAATTCGCCCAACGTTTCATGCGGCGCAGAACGTGCCGCCAGCGGCAGATCACGGCGGCCGTCCGCGCGGGAGGGGCCGGGCCCGTCGTCTGGCCACCCGCTTCGCTACTTCGCCTTCGGCTCAGGCGCTGCGCTCCCTCATGTTTTTATGGAGCGGCCTTTGGCCGCGGAAAAGACGGCGTTCAGAGAGGCCTGCCGACGGGCCCGGCCCCTCCCATGCTACTATATAGTACTGGCGTCTTAAGGCGACCCTCGATCTCCATGCCGCAGCAGAGGAATCGAGGGTCGCCTTCGAATGATTACTAGGCCAGCAGACCTAAATCTTTGCAAGCTGCGTTTGCAGCAACATATCCTGTCGTACAAGCAGCACCTTGCCCCGATCCACCATGCAACCCATAGGGATAGTCGTTAAACTGCATGGAACCATTGTCGATGCCGCACACAAACAAGCCCTTGATGGGGAGATCGTCGTGGCCAATCGCTCGCGCCTCGCAATCTCCCCGCACGCCACCACAGGTACTATAGGCGCAAGCCTCGACTTGAACCGCATAAAACGGCTTCTTCTCTAACGGCGTCATGAGCGCAGGGTCGGCCCCAAGCGGGTCACGCGTCCCGTCCCCCTTTGCCCTATTATTGTAGTCTTCCACCGTTTCAGCCAACGCTTCCGAATCAACCCCCATGAGTTCAGCAAGCTCCTCAAGACTATCGGCCTTCCAAACAAAGTCGCTGCTTTCAACCAAGGATCGGAACTCTCCGCTCCCAACACCCATGAAGGCAACGAATTCATTGAGCTTGTCCTCGCCCTCATAGGCTTCAACGTGCGCCTCGTCGAACAACGTAAAAACCTTCGACTGGGAAGCAATTGCCGTGTTGAGACGGGAGGTATCGGCGTCTTCCGCAAGCGTCTCGTTGTAGAAGCGCTTGCCGCTCTGATTTACCATGGGAAGCGTTTTGCCTATTTCCAGAGGATACCGATATGCGGGCGGCCACTGAGTAAAAATCGACAGCATGCTGCTCCAACTTTCTCCGCATGCCTTCGAAAGTCCATACATTACCGCAGACGGCGCCTGGGAAAGAGCACCTGCTGTCAGCGCCATATTGATACCGTCGCCATCTTGGCCATCAAACCCCAGAAATACAACTCGTTCACTAGGAACGCGAAGGCGCTCGGCGCACATTTCCGGGTTTTTCCCGAATCCACCCGTAGCGAGCACCGTCGCTTTTGCATTAATACGCACGAGATCGTCTCCGCTTTTTGCGTAAACGCCCCCAACCCCCTCGTCATCGAGAATGATATTCACGGCAGGAGACTCTAGGCGAAAATCCAAATTATCGAGCGTCTCCCCATAGGCCCAAAGCGGCTTGAGCATACCTTCGCCGTTGTTTGTCCAATTTCCTGCCTCGTCAAAACAGCTCAGAAGGGAGCCCTGACCACCAGTCGACATCGAAGCCCCATGGCTTATAGCCCAATCGAGAGCTTCTCCAGAATTGTCCAGGTAGCACCAAATCCCCGGTGCATAAGCACCCCAATTGTGCCACTGCATGTAAGCTTCGAACTCAGCTTGTAGGTCTGCGGGCCCCTGTGCGTCAAGCTGCTCTTGGGTGTTGTAGGCAAGCGTGCCCTCCGTCACCGTCGAAGTTCCTCCCTTGAGATTTGTTTTCTCGAGCCAGATAACACGAGCACCAAGCTCAGCTGCTCTAATCGCGGCATAGGTTCCAGCGGATCCCGAACCGCACACCACAACATCGCATTCCTCAGTGCGAGTCACATCCCTTTCATCCACTTCGACAAGTCGCGAAGAATAAGGGCGATCCTCGCCCTTATTCGCACTGGTGCCCGATGCATCGGCGCCAGTGGACGGCAAACCGCCATTCGAAGGAGCACACCCCGCGAGGCCGACCGCTGCCACACTCGCACCAAATACTCCGCCCCCAACAATAAAATCTCTGCGCGATATTCCCTTGCCCATTGTTGACCCTCCTCTTTCCTAACTGGTTTATCGCATGCGCGATTTTGGGCTCATAAGCTATCGCCCAATTTGCCTATCGGCGAAAAACGTTGACAGCGCTTATTCCAAATCGCACTTATGTATAAAAACGCAGGTGTTGGATTTTGAGAGTGCAGATTGAGGTTGATTGCAGGCGCGAAAGGGTTGAAAAAACGGTTGATGAGGCACATTACGCACTTCAAGCCACCCTTCGCCTCCGCACTCCACTTCCTCAAAGTGCGATTCCCCCTCGCGTTCTCCATGCTTAAACGATATAAAATAGGTCGAAAGGCAGTTCTATGATGCGAAACCACTCGGGAGGTCGAACGTGGCCAAAGCAGTGACGATAAACCAGATACGCAACGTGCCTTTTGCTCTCGCTCTAGCTTTCGCTTGCGCCTGGATGCTCGACCCCTCTGCTGCAATTCCGGCGGGATTCGCTTCGCTCATATCCTTTTCTCAATATCCCCATCTCCTTGTAACGTCACTCGCGTTCGGCGTCTTGGCTCTGTTTCACCGTCAAGCCAGCACTTTCCTCAGCAGCAAGGCGTTCGTCGTTGCCTCCTGCTCGCTGTGCTTCCTCGGTTTTTTTGGCGCCTGGGTGTTCTCATTACGGCCAGAGACTCCCTGGGGATTCCTGCCCTTTGCTTGCCTTTGCGCAACGGCGCTCTGCCAAGCCTCTCTGCTCATCTCGTGCCTCAAGGCGCTTGCAGGGCTCCCTCTCGTCGACTGTCTTTTAACACTCATTGCTTGGCAGTTTTTCGTAGGCGTACTGAGAGCACTCTCAACTTTGCTCCCGCCACTTGCCATATCCTGTATTGCGCCCCTCGCAATCGCCCTCTGCCTCACTCGGAAATCCTCTACTGCGCTTTGGCGCAAAACTCCTACGGTTACCCCGCCCCCAGAAGAGACAGGCAAAATCGAGCCGCACAGCTTCTTCCCCATTGCGCGACTGCTACTAATTTATTCGCTTATCATTTTTACCATCCAAACGCTGCAAGGTTTTGCCCCCATACCCGTAGCCAGTGTTTCCTACTTCGGGCTCTTCGTCGCCATTGCAGTTACCTCAATCGCCCTTGCGGTAAACGGAAGGATCGTTCGCATCAAGCAGCTCTATGATGCATCGCTCGCCATTCTGGAACTGGCGATTATAGTTTTCGCGATAGGAGTCGGGCGCTCCTATGAAATCGCCTCGATTCTTCTCGACGCTTCCTATATGACCTTCTCAACGTTTTTCTTCACCGTACTTTGCAATCTCTGTCAGAGAAGAGGGAACAACCCAGTCCTTGTTTTCTCGCTTGCCTATCTTGCAGAGCAGCTCGCCGCTTTTCTAGGGGAAGCCTTCTCGGGCACGGTAGGGCCTGGCGTGCATGCTTTGCCCCTCGTCCTACTCGCAGGATTAGGAGCCATCGCGTTCGTCTATCTTTCGCCCCTTAGAGACGGAAGCCTCGAGAGAAACGCCGACCCAGCGAAGGCGCAGTACATCGATCCAGCACGCTATTACGCCATACTTACCGAAACCTGCACATCAGTTGCCATGCAGTGCTCTCTGACTAAACGCGAGGGAGACGTACTCCTTCTCCTCGCCCAAAGAAAAACGTTAGTGCAAATTAGCGACGATCTGGTGGTAAGCCTCGCTACGGTGAAGACGCACACCCACAATATTTATAAAAAATTGGGCGTTCATAGTAGGCAGGAGCTATACCTGTTTCTTGGTCTGGAGAACCTCTCCTAGTTCGTCAAATCCTCTACAAACCCGACGCGGTAGTTCTTGAAGATGACTTCGCCCTGCTCCTGGGTGGCGTCCAGGTCGACGTCGGCTTCGATGCGGAAGTCGCCGTCGGCGTTCTCGTCCAGGAAGATTTGGCGCACGTGCCACCGATGCTCCTCCTGCTCCGGCCCCTCGTCGATAGTCAGATACGCGGCGCTGCGGGCGTCGCCGTCCAGACGGATTTCGTTGTGCTCGGCGAAGTAGTCGTCCAAGGCGGCATTCCAGGCGCGCTCGCCCATGCCCCATTCCTCATCCAGATTGCCCAGTTCGCGCGTGCGCTCGAGCGCGGCCAGACGCACACGGGCAAACAGCGCATTGCGCACCATGACCTCCATGCCGTGACGGTCGGCCACCACCGCATCAGGCGCCACCGGGGGCGCTCCGGCCTCGGGCAAATCGCCGGCATTGGCCCAGGCATCCACCAACGAGGAGTCGGTAGTACGCACCATGAAGCCGAGCCACGCCACGATGTCGCGCAACGAATCGTTCATGGTGTCGGGCGGCAGCGTGCGCACCAACACGCGGAAGGCGTCGGATAGGTAACGCAGCAGCGTGCCTTCGGATTTCGCGATACCGTAGCGACCGATGTAAGTTTTGAAATCGCTGGCCGTCTCCACCATGTCGCGTAGCACGCTCTTGGGCAGCAGCTCGTAGTCGCGGGCCCACGGCACGCTTTGGCAGTACAGGTCGAAGGCCTGGGCCAGCAGGTCCTCCAGCGGCTTCGGATAGGTGATTTCCGCCAGGCGCTCCAAGCGCTCTTCGTAGTCAACGCCGTCGGCCTTCATGGCGGCCATGGCCGCGTCGCGGGCCTTGCGCTCTTGGGCGCGCAGCACCTTCGCCGGATTCTCCAGCGTGGCCTCTACCAGGGAAATAACATCCAGGGCATAGGTGTCGCTCTCAGGATCCAGCAGGTCGAGGGCCGCTAGCAAGAAGGGCGACAGCGGCTGATCCAGGGCAAAGTCCTCGGGCAAATCCACCGTCAGCACATAGCTGGGGCTGCCGTCCTCGGCTTCTTCGCGCACCACCACGCCGGCCTCGATGAGCGTGCCGAAAATCTCGTCGGCGCGGGCATTCAGCTTGATCTTCTCCTCGGGCGTCTGGGCCGAATCGGCAATTAGCTGGTGCACGTTCTTCCAGGCATCGCCCCCGCGGGACACCACGGCCAGCACCATAGAGTGGGTAATGCGCATACGCGGCGTCAGCTTCTCGGGCGGTTTCTCAATGAGGTGCTCGAAAGTCTGCTTGTTCCAGCTGACGAAGCCCTCGGGCGGCTGCTTCTTCTTGATCTTACGCAGCTTCTTGGGGTCGTCGCCGGCCTTCAGCACGGCCTTATGGTTCTCGATCTCGTGTTCCGGCGCCAGAGCGATGACCATGCCCTCGGTATCGAAGCCGGCGCGCCCAGCGCGGCCCACAATTTGATGGAACTCGCGGCTGCGCAGCTTGCGCATTTTCTGGCCATCGAACTTCGTGAGCTGCGTGAGCACCACGGTGTGGATGGGCACGTTGATGCCCACGCCCAGCGTGTCGGTGCCGCAAATGACGGGCAGCAGCCCCTGCTGGGCCAGGCGCTCCACCAGCAAACGATAGCGCGGCAGCATACCCGCATGATGTACGCCCACGCCAGCGGCCAGAAGCCGCTGCAGTATCTTGCCGAAGGGCGTAGTGAACTTCGTGCCCTTCATGGCCTCCTTGATGGCTTCGCGCTGCGCCTTGTCCGACACGCCGTAGCTGGCCAGGGCCCGAGCGTTCTTCAGCGCCTCGTCTTGCGAGAAGTGGACAATGTACATGGGAGCTTCGCCGGCCCGCAGGCCCAGTTCTACCGTGGCCTCCAAAGTTTCGAAGGTGTAGTCGTAGGACAGCGGCACGGGACGCGGGGCGTCGGTGATGCGGTCGACGGGACGGCCCGTGCGCTCCTCAAGGGCGGTGGCAATGTCGGTGATATCGCCCAACGTGGCGCTCATCAGCAGAAACTGAGCATTCGGGAGGGTCAGCAGCGGCACTTGCCACGCCCATCCGCGATCGGGATCGGCGTAGAAGTGGAACTCGTCCATGATGACGCAGCCCACCCTCGAGGCCGGCCCCTCGCGCAGTGCCTGGTTCGCGAGAATTTCCGCCGTGCAGCAGATGACCGGCGCCTCGGTGTTGATGGTGGAGTCGCCCGTGATCATGCCCACGTTGTCGCGGCCGAGCACATCCACCATGTCGAAGAACTTCTCGGACACGAGGGCCTTGATGGGTGCCGTGTAGTAAGCCGTGCGCCCCGTGGCAATGGCCATGAAGCACAGGCCCAGCGCCACCATGGACTTGCCCGAGCCCGTGGGCGTGCCCAGAATGACCGAGTCGCCCACGGCCAAGTCCATGAGCGCGTCTTCCTGATGGGGCCACAGCTCCATGCCGCGGGAATCGACCCACTCCAGGAACGTCTCGAGCGCCTCGTCGGGTGTCATCAGGTCGCCCTCCCCCGTTTCCGCCCAGGGCAGCATCCAACCCAGCGAGCCGGGCTCGAAGGGATCGACGGGCTCCGCGCCAACAGGCGCCCCCTCGACCTGCGCGGCGCCATCGGGGGTGGCGCCGCTAGCTTCGTTCTCGAAGTCCTCGGGCAGTTCGTAAATTTCAGATTCAGGGGCGTTCTCAACAGGCACAGCCATGGCCATCCTCACATCGCGCGGGTTTTTCTCCATTATAGGGAACTTCCTGGCCTCAGCCCCAACTGTCAGCAACCCGCTGCCGAACGGAATGCGAACAAGCAGGGCGGAAGAGAGGACAGGCGGGAGTCCGCGCGAAGCAGCTGCAAAAGGCGCGTCGACGGATGGAAGGTTCCCAAAACCTGCCGTTTGGTTCCCCTCTCTTCCGAAAGGCGTCGCTCCCACCTGGCCTTTTGCTGGAACAGGGAACCAAACGGCCCCTTTTCGTCCCTCA
>CAJUFS010000099.1 GCA_910585575.1 uncultured Adlercreutzia sp.
ATGTTCGGCAACTTCAGCCTGCGCGGCGGCAACCAGGGCGGCGGCATGACGTCGTTCCAGGCGCTGTCCACGGCTATTGCGGCCCAGGTGGGCACCGGCAACATCGTGGGCGCCTGCGGCGCCATCATCATCGGCGGTCCGGGTGCTATCTTCTGGATGTGGATCATCGCGCTTTTGGGCATGGCCACCAACTACGCCGAGGCCGTTATGGCGCAGAAGACCCGCGTGGTTGACGCCGACGGCACGGTGCACGGCGGTCCGGTGTACTACATCACCACGGCCTTCAAGGGCGGCCTGGGCAAGTTCCTGGCCGGCTTCTTCGCCGTGGCCATCATTTTGGCTCTGGGCTTCATGGGCTGCATGGTGCAGTCGAACTCCATCGCCGAGACCATGAACAACGCCTTCGGTGTCCCCACTTGGCTTATCGGCATCATTGTGGTCATCTTGGCCGGCATCGTGTTCATCGGCGGTGTGGCTCGCTTGGCTTCGGTGACGGAGAAGATCGTGCCCATCATGGCCATCCTCTATGTGGTAGGCTCGCTGATCGTGCTCATCATGAACGCGCAGAACATTCCGGCCACCTTCGGCCTTATTTTCGAGTGCGCCTTTAACCCCGAGGCTACCGTGGGCGGCGCCACCTTCGGCATCATCGCCGCCATCAGCCAGGGCGCGAAGCGCGGCCTGTTCTCCAACGAGGCCGGCATGGGCTCCACCCCGCACGCTCACGCGCTGGCCGAGGTGAAGACCCCGCACGAGCAGGGCGTTGTGGCTATGATCGGCGTGTTCATCGACACCATCGTGGTGGTTACCATGACGGCGCTGGTGGTGCTGTCGGTGCTCTACGTGGGCGACGGCATGCTGGCCACGGGCGACTACATGACCCTCACCGCCGAGACGGTTACCAAGACCAACATTGCCCAGCTGGCTTTCGGCCAGTTCTTCGGCGAGAATCCGGGCGCTTGGTTTGTGGCCATCTGCCTGTTGTTCTTCGCCTTCTCCACCATTCTTTCCTGGAACCTGTTCGCGAAGCTGAATGTGGAGTGGCTCTTCGGCAAGAAGGCCATCATGCCCTTCACCATCATTGCCCTGGTGTTCATCTTCCTGGGCTCCATTCTGTCCAATGACCTGGTGTGGGAGCTGGCCGACATGTTCAACCAGCTGATGGTCATCCCCAACGCCATCGCGCTGTTCGCGCTGTCGGGCGCCATCATCTCCATTGCCAACGCGGCCCACGACAAGCATGCCACCGACATCCGCGAGGAGAACCTCGAGGATCGCGAGCGTGCCATCGAGAACGCCGGCAAGTAAATCGACGGCCGGAACAACCGTCCGCGCGACCTGAGGGCACCTTCTTCGGAGGGTGCCCTTTTTGCTGCTTGGAGCCGCGATGGGTGCGCTATACTGGTCGATCGCATTGCACGATAACCGTTAGGAATGGAAAGAGAAGGTCATGGCGGATAAAAAGGGGAATGTGGCAGCGCTTCTGCCTATCGGGGTATTTCTGGTGCTCTATTTGGGCCTCGGCATTATGTTCGAGTACGGCATGGGCATTTCCATGGGCTTCTACAACATTCCCATTGTGGTCATCTTCCTGATTGCGCTTTTGGTGGCCTGCTTCCAGAACCGCAAGGTGTCGTTCGACCGCAAGCTTACTATTATGGGTCGCGGCATTGGTGACAAGACCATCGTCACCATGATCCTCATCTTCATGGCCGCCGGCGTGTTCGTGGGCACCGTGGGTCGTGATTCGGCCGAGTCGGTGGCCTACCTTATGCTCTCGATCATTCCCGCCGAGTTCTCGGTGGCCGTGCTGTTCGTGGTCAGCTGCTTTGTTTCGCTGGCCATGGGCACGTCGGTGGGCACCATCACCCTGATCACGCCCATTGCCGCGGCGGTGTCGGCGGCCTCGGGCTTCAGCCTGCCTCTGTGCGTGGGCTCGGTTATGGGCGGCGCTATGTTTGGCGACAACCTGTCCTTTATTTCCGATACCACCATTGCGGCTTGTCAGGGCCAGGGTTGCAAGATGGGGGACAAGTTCCGTGAGAACTTCAAGATTGCCCTGCCGGCAGCTTTGGTCACGCTGGTCATCATTTTGGTGCTGTCCCTGGGCGAGAACATCACGGGCACGGTGCAGAACGAGTACAACCTCATCGAGCTCATTCCGTACCTGATTGTGCTTATCGGCGGCATTCTGGGCATCAACGTGTTCATCGTGCTGCTGGCGGGCATTGTGGTGGGATCCGTCGTGGTGGTGACCACGGGAGCCGTGCCTGCCACGGACTTGCTGGGCAACATGGGCACCGGCGCCGCCGGCATGTTCGAGACCACCATGGTGGCGGTACTGGTTAGCGCCATTTGCGCGCTTATCCGCGAGAACGGCGGTTTTGTGGCTCTGCTGAACGGCATCAAGCGCGTGTTCAAGGGCCGCAAGGGCGGTCAGCTGGGCATGGGCCTGCTGGTAGGCGCCATGGACATCGCCACGGCCAACAATACCGTGGCCATCGTCATGGCCAACCCCATCGCCCACGAGATGGCCGAGACCTACGACATCTCGCGTCGCAAGACGGCGTCGCTGCTGGACACCTTCTCCTGCGTGTTCCAGGGAGTTATTCCCTACGGCGCTCAAATGCTCGTGGCCATTTCCGCCTGCGCCGAGCTGGGCTATGCGGTGTCGGCCTTCCAGATCATGCCGTTCTTGTTCTACCCGTTCTTCCTGCTGCTCAGCTCACTGGTGTTCATCTTCCTCATTCCTGACAACCGCGGCTACACCCCGCAGCACGAGGATGAGGATCTCGAAGTGGTCGAGGTGGAGGAAGTAGCCTAAGCCGAGCGGGTGCGGCTAACCGCGCGCATCACTAAGGAGCGTTAACGAAGGGCCCCATCGGGGCCCTTCTTGTTATGCGGCATGGGCACTTTGCGCGCGAGGGGGTTTGTGCGACTGCGCCCCCCCCCGGCGGCGCGCCCGGCGCCTACCACTCCTCCAGCGGGTGGCACGCTTGCAGGGCAACTCCTTCGGGATTGACGCTGAAGTCAGCCTGCCACAGCTCCACGCCGGCGGCGCGGCAGGTATCCACCGTTGCCAGCACCTCGTCGTAGGTGGTGCCGTGGTAAAAGCGAAACCCGAAGTTGTCGTAGTAGAGGCAGTACAGGATGACGGCGCGTTCGTTGGTTTCCAGCGAGGCGGCCAGCTCGCGTAAGTGACGCAGGGAGCGCTCGGTGGAGTTGAAAGGCGCTTCGGGCAACCGCGGCACGTACGAGGGAATCTCCGTCTGCATTTGCACCAGGGGCGTTTTCACCTCCAGATACAAGTTGTCGTTCACCAGGAAATCAAGGCGCGAATCGCCCAGGGGAACCTCGCGGCGCACGGTGCTTACGGGGCCCGTGACGGCCTCGAGCGCCCCTTCGCGCAGAAACTGCTCCACGTAGCGGTTCGAGGCGTTCTGGTTAATGCCTATCCAGGGCTTCACCGCGTCCTCGGGCTGCGCCAAGGAGTAGGCCTCTACGGTCAGGGGCATTTTGCGCTTGGGGTTATGGCTGTCGGATACCAGGCAGGGGCGTCCCGCCAGATCGAGCCCGCCAATGCGCGACACGGCGGGGCAGTGGCAGCGCACCACCGGACCCTCCCCGAAATCCACGTCCATGATGAAGCGGTTCGGCCGCGCCACAATGACGCCCTCGCGTAAAGGCTCGGGGAAGGGAATGAAGGGCTCGCCGGTTGAAAGCGGGACCTCTGGGGGATCCTGAGCGGCCGGAGCGTCGTTGGCGATGCGAACCATGGGCGTGTGCTAGCCGCGCTCGGCGCCGTAGCGCTCGGCGGCGCCGGCCAGGGCGCGGAAGATGCCGCGGTGACGGTCAAGGTACTCGGGATGCCACTGCACGCCCAGATAGAAGGGAAGGGCCGGGTCTTCCACGGCCTCCACGACCCGGTCCACGCTGGAGCGGGCGCTGACCAGCAGCGGCTTTGCCACGTGATCGATGCCCTGATGGTGCATGGAGTTGACGGCGAAAGTGCCGGCGGCGCTGAGCGTGCCGGCCAGAAGGCTGC
Source organism: uncultured Adlercreutzia sp. (assembly GCA_910585575.1). Lineage (GTDB taxonomy): Bacteria > Actinomycetota > Coriobacteriia > Coriobacteriales > Eggerthellaceae > Adlercreutzia. The sequence continues at coordinate 4,046 of CAJUFS010000099.1, forward strand.
CGGCGGCAATGCGCACGGTATCAGTGGTGCGGTCGTAGGGGGGCTCTTGGCGGTGGCCGATGCCCGTGACGCCGCAGTTGTACAGATCGCGGTATAAGCTGCCGCCCAAAGCCACGTTCATCACTTGCATGCCGCGGCAAATGCCCAGAGTGGGCAGGCCGCGCTCGTGGGCCAGTTTTGCCAGTTCCAATTCGAAGCCGTCGCGGTCCTCGCTGACGGCCAGCAGGCCGTCCAGGCAGGGAATACGCGGGCCGTCGGAAGCCGAAAGCACGTGGCGGCCGTCCAGCTCCGTTACCTCGTCCACATCGGGCAGCGCGCCCATGGCCTGCTCGAAGGCGGCATCGGAGACGTAGTGACCGCAGAAGGGCACCTCGGCGCCGGTGGAGCGGCAGCGCGAGGAGGACGAGGAGCCGCAGCCCAGATGGGCCACGTCTTCCATGGCCATGCCGTCGCGGTTGTCGTCGGGCGCGGGCACGTAGTAGCGCGGGTGGATGTCGCCGCCGCCGGTAATGACCAGGCCGTCCAGGCTGTCGATGACCGCGCGGGCCTGACGGCGATTCACCTCGGCGCCCCCAGGGACCGGCGTAAGCAGCACCGGCGTAGCGCCTGCTGCTGCCACGCGGTTGATGTATTCGACGTTGACGCGCTGATAGCCGTCGGCCTCGTTCAGGGTGGTGGTGATGCCAATGATCATGGTAGTGCTCGCACTTCCTTTTCGCTGATAGTTTCGAACAGGGTAGCACGGAGCAGGGGGAATGCGACATAGATAAAAGCGAATGCAGGATGTTAATCCGAGATCGGCCGGGGCGCTCGCGTTTGATGGCTCGTTCGCTACAATAGGCGCAGCAAGTGGAAAGGACGGGCTATGAGAGCAGTGGTGCAATGCGTCAGCCGTGCATCGGTGACGGTGGATGATCAGGTAGTTGGCTCTATTGGCAAGGGCTTCGTGATCCTGTTGGGGGTGGGCCATGGCGACACTGAGGTCGAGGCCGAGCGCCTGTGGCGAAAGATTTCCAAGCTGCGCGTGTTCGACGACGCTGAGGGCAAGACCAACTTGAGCTTGGTCGACGTAGGCGGGGAAGTGCTGGTGGTAAGCCAGTTCACGCTGTACGCCAACTGCCGCAAGGGCAACCGCCCCTCCTTTACCGAGGCCGGCGACCCGGCGGTGGCCGAGCGACTCTACGAGCACTTCGCCGAGCTGGCCCGTCAGGACGGCTTCCCCGTAGCAACGGGTCGTTTCGGCGCCATGATGGACGTGGCTCTGGTCAACCACGGTCCGTTTACGCTGTGGCTGGATACGGAGCAGTGGTAAGGGCGCTTCTGCTGTTTCGGGACGCAGTGCCGGCGTGGCCCCTAAGGAGAGCGGGTGTCATTTCGCCCACCGGGAGGATTTTGCCCAGACGATTGTGGCTCGCGGTCTGGTACCGTGAAGCCGTTCGCTCGTACGTGGAAAGGAACGTGCACTATGAATAAAACAGCTGCCATTATGTTGGCCGACGGGTTCGAGCCGGTAGAGGCCATCGGGCCGGCCGATGTGCTGCGTCGCGGCGGTGTGGCCGTGGATCTGGTGTCTGTCATGGGACGCAAAGAGGTGCTGGCGGCCCAAGGCGTGACGGTCACTGCCGATACCCTGGTGGAGGACGTGCGCCTCGACGTTTACGACATCGTTATTGTGCCCGGCGGCTCGGTGGGCGTGGAGAATCTAGCTCAGTGTGAGGCCCTGGCCGAGGACCTGCGCAAGCGCATGGCCGACGATCGCCCCGTGGCATCCATTTGCGCCGGCCCCACCATCTTGGCCGACCTCGGCTTGCTGGAGGGCCGCGAGGCGGTGTGCTACCCCGGCTGCCAGACGAACTTCCCCGAAGGTGTGTATCAGGCGGGTAGCGACGTTGCGGTTGACGGCAACCTCATTACGGCTACGGGCCCGGCGGTGGCCCTCGTGTTCGGCATCGCTATCCTGAACGCGCTTATGGGTGACGCCGTGGCCGCCCAGGTGGGTCGCGACATGCTGCTTTTAAAGTAGGAAAGCGGCGCCGCAGGACAACTTCCGCGCCTGTGCTGACGCTAGACGCACCACAGGCGAAAGCGAGCGGCGCGACGGTGCCAATTAAAGGGGCGATTCCTGGTGGGATCGCCCCTTTTTAGTAGCGGAAACCATCTCCCCTATTCTCGGGTATATTCTGTATTTCCCCAGGTGAAGTCAGGGTAAATACCCGAATGCGGGCGATGTTTCTTCCGTGGCTCTTCCGTAATCTGCAAAGCGTTCGCCCCGCAAGGGAGGGACGGACGCGAACCGTTTACAAGGAGGAATCACATGGACACCAATCTTTCTCGCCGCGGATTTCTGACCGGCGCCGCAGCTGCGGGCGCCCTGGCCGCCATGGGCCTGGCCGGCTGCGCCCCGCAGCAGGCTGCCGAGGGCACCAAGACCGCTGACACCGGCGCCGCTTCTTCGTGGCGCGACAAGCCCGAAATGCCCACCGACATTGCCGAGACGCTGGAGGCCGACATCGTTGTAGTGGGCGCGGGCAACGGCGGCGTGGTGGCCGCCGCCACGGCCGCCCAGAACGGCGCGAAGGTCATCGTGCTGGAGAAGGCCGGCGAAGTGATGGCCGCCCGCGAGGCCGTGGGCGCCATCAACTCGAAGCTGGAGCCCGACCATCCCGTGGACGTGCCCGAGCTGCTGAACTATGCCGCCGATGTCCAGTCCGGCGACGCCAACATGCTGCTGTACAAGACCTGGGCCGAGAAGTCCGGCGAGATGATCGA
>CAJUFS010000100.1 GCA_910585575.1 uncultured Adlercreutzia sp.
ATGGCGAGCGCTTCTGCAAGGAAGACCTGTGGATCGACGACTTCGCCGGCGCCGGTATTGCCGTGCGCAACCAGGAGCGCACCTTCGTGCTGTTCACCGAGGCCGATATGAAGCGCTGGGAGACTGACGGCCCCGACGGCCAGGTGTTCTCCTTCGGCACGCCGGGCACGCCGCTGGCCGAGGCCCGCGAGGTGCTGCAGGCCGCCGAAGGCTGCCATGTGGGCGACGACCTGGCCGCGCTGTGCCAGGAGGTCGGTCTGGACGCCGCGGCCGTTCAGGCCACGGTGGACGCCTACAATGCGGCTTGCGCTGCGGCGGCCAAGCTGGACGGCGAGGACACCTCGGCTGACGAGGAGTTCGGCAAGCGTGCTCAGTACATGCACGCCGTGGACGCCGGTCCCTATTGGCTGTGCGAGGTGGGCGATGGCTACTACACCACCTGCGGCGGCATCAAGGTGAACGAGAAGACTCAGGTGCTGGACGAAGAGGGCCAGGTCATTCCTGGCCTGTACGCGGGCGGCTCCGATGCGGGCGGCCTGTACGGCGACTCCTACGACGTGAAGTTCGCCCCCGGTTCTCAGGCCGCCTGGGCCGTGAACTCCGGTCGTCTGGCCATGAAGGACGCCAAGGAGTATCTGGGCAAGTAAGCCGGGCCCTTCGACAGCGGTTTTAGCGGCCGCTTGTAGCAATAACCTATTCGCTGGACTTTGGCTCGCCCCATTCCCTCCCTTGGGGCGAGTCAGCTCCTCCCCAAAGGCCGATGTGTCTTCAACGCACCGGCCTTTTTCGTTGCATGGCATTGATAGGGGGCCGGTGAAGCTTTCGAAGAACGAGACGAGGGATCTGGTGGCAAAAAATGGGGCTTCTGACTAGCAGGGAAGGGGTTGAGCGGGTTTCATGCGAGTTTTCAGCCATCGATGGCCAATTTGGGCTGGCGGCAGCCTTGATCTCATGCCCCAGGAGCGCTCCTAGAGGCAGAATCGGCCCAGGATGGCTTTCTGGAGAGCAATCAGCTAGTCAGGAGTCCCGTTTTTTGCCACCGAGCTATGAGTTTCGGCGACGGAGGGGGAGCTAGAGGGGGACTATTGTGCTTTTCCTCAAACATGAGGTGCCGCTCATCTTCTTGTAAGGTTACGAATGAAAAATCAGTAACACTTAAGGGCGCTCTCTGCTATGATGTGTTACGTCATCGAATTGCGTAACATCATTGAAAAGGAGAACGAAGGTATCATGGAGCGACGGTCGTTTTTGAAGCTGGCCGGATGCGCGGCGGGGGCCATGACGTTGGGGGGCCTGTTGGCGGGTTGTGCCGGGGGTGCTGGCGAGGGCGCCGCTGAGGGCTCGGGCATCGCGGCAGGCGACGGCTCGTCCGCCACGGGGGTCGGCGTCGGCCCGAACGGGGAGAGCCAGGTGGTTATCACCATGACGCCTAGTTCAGAGCCAGCGGCAGGGTTCAATCCGTTGGTTGCCTGGGGTGCCGGCGAGCATGTACACGAGCCGCTCATCCAGTCCACGCTCATCACCACCGACAATAACCTGGAGTTCGTGAACGACCTGGCCACGGCCTATGAATGTTCCGAAGATGGTATGACCTGGACATTCATCATCCGCGATGACGTGGAGTTCACCGATGGCACGCCCCTGACGGCCGAGGACGTGGCCTTCACCATTAACGGCATTGTGAACGGCGAGGCCTCGGAGGCTGATCTGTCCATGGTGCGCGAGGCGGTGGCCACGGACGCTTATACCTGCGAGCTGCGCATGGAGCGCCCCGACAACGCCCTGCTCTACACCCTGGCCGTGGTGGGCATTGTGCCGGCCCATGCCTACGGACCCGACTACGGCGAGCACCCCATTGGCAGCGGCCGCTATATGCTGGAGCAGTGGGACCGCGGCCAACAGGTCATCTTGCGGGCGAATCCCGACTACTACGGCGAGAAACCACTGATGGATCGTGTGGTTGTGCTGTTCATGGAGGAAGACGCCTCGCTGGCGGCTGCCCAGTCGGGCACGGCGGATGTGGCCTACACCTCGGCGGCCCTGGCCGATGCTGTGCCCACGGGCTATACGCTGCTCAATTGCGCCTCCGTCGACTCCCGCGGCATTTCGCTGCCCTGCAACCCAGCGGGGGGCACCGTAACCGAGGACGGCGTCGAGTACGCGGCCGGCAACGACGTCACCTGCGATCTGGCCGTGCGTCGCGCGCTCAACTATGGCATCGACCGCACACGCCTCATCGAGCACGTGCTGAACGGCTATGGCCATGAGGCCTTCTCGGTGGGGGATGGCATGCCCTGGTCAAGCGACGCTATGCGCGTGCAGACGGACGTCGAAGAGGCGAACCGCTTGCTTGACGAAGCCGGCTGGTCCCGTGATGGCGACGGCATGCGTGCCAAGGACGGTGTGCCCTGCGCCTTCGACCTGTATTACTCTGCCAGCGATTCTACGCGTCAGGCCATTGCCTACGATTTCGCTGACCAGTGCGCGGAGCTGGGCATTGCCGTAAACGCAAAGGGTGCCAGCTGGGACGACATCTATGCGCGCCAGTATGCCGATCCGGTGTTGTGGGGCTGGGGCTCCAACTCTCCTGTGGAGTTGTTCGAGCTTACCTATGGAAACGGCTGGGGCAACTACGCCCAGTACAAGAACGCGGAGGTCGACGCCAATCTGGAGGCGGCCCAGGCGGCGCGCACGGTGGAGGAAAGCTATCCCTTCTACCAGGCAGCCCAGTGGGATGAGGAAACCCAGACGGGCGTCGCGCCCCAGGGAGCTGCCACGTGGGTGTGGCTGGCGAACGTGGATCACTTGTACTTCGAGCGGGAAGGCTTGGCGGTGGCCGAGCAGAAGCCCCATCCCCATGGCCACGGTTGGAGCTTGGTGAATAATATCGATCGCTGGAGTTGGAACTAGGGGCTCTTCGAGCTTGAGGGGCCGGCGGCGCCTCCGCCGGTCTCTGCGAGCGAAAGGTTACTATAGTGGCATGACGCGCTTCATTCTGGAACATATCGGTCGGTTCGTGCTGCTCATGATAGCGGTGGCGGTGCTCACGTTCACGCTGGTGAGTCTCTCGCCCGTTGATCCGGTGCAGGCGAACGTGGGCCAGGCGGCGCTTCTGGGCATGAGCGAGGAAAAGCGGGCCGCCCTCGAGGCCTACTGGGGCGTCGGCACGCCCATGCACGAGCGCTTCTTCTCGTGGGCGGCCGATTTCCTGCGCGGCGACTGGGGCACCTCTCTGCGCTACAACATGCCCGTGGCTGACGTGGTGGCCTCGCGCGCGCTGAACTCCCTGGCGCTCATGGGGGTGGCATGGCTGGTCAGCGGCGTGCTCGGCTTCGCACTTGGCGTGGCAGCGGCGTTGCGCCAGGGCAGCTTGCTCGATCGCTTTGTGAAAGGCTATTGCTTCGTGCTGGCGGCGTCGCCCACCTTCTGGGTGGGCCTTTTGCTGCTCATGGTGTTCTCGGTATGGCTGGGATGGTTTCCGCTGGGCTTCTCGGTGCCGGTGGGCAAGAGCGCCGCGGACGTCACCTTCCTGGACGCACTACATCACATGGCCCTGCCGGCCATTACGCTCTCGCTGGTGGGGGTGGCCAACATTGCCCTGCATACGCGCGAAAAGGCCGTTGACGTAATGGGCAGCCCCTATTTCCGCTTTGCCCGCGCGCGGGGCCTGACAGCCGGCCAAGCCATGGCGCGCCACGGGCTGCGCAACTTGGCGCTGCCAGCGTTGACCCTGCAGTTTTCGCAGATTGCCGAGATATTCGGCGGCTCGGTGCTGGTGGAAGAGGTGTTCTCGTACCCAGGTCTGGGCCAGGCGGCCGTGACGGCCGGCCTCGGCGGCGATGTGGCCCTGCTGGCCGCCATCGCACTGGTGTCTGCGGCCCTGGTGTTTGCTGGCAATTTGACGGCCAACTTGCTCTACGGGCTGGTGGATCCGCGTATGCGCCGTTCGCAAGGAGGTGGGGAGCAATGACGTTCAGCGAAGCCGAAGCAGCTCCTCTGCTCTCTGCTCCGAAGGAGCGGCGCGCAACGAACCGCCGGCTCACCTTGGGCTTGGTGGCGTTCTCGGCAGTAGCCCTAGTGGCCGTGGTGGTGGCGGGCCTTGCCGTGGGCGGTGCGGCCAACCAGACCGACTTCGCGGCGAAGATGCTGGCGCCCTCGCTTGCCCATCCCTTCGGCACCGATTGGATGGGGCGCGACATGTTCCTGCGCACTTTGGCCGGGCTCTCTACCAGCGTGCTGGTGGGCTTGGGCGCGGCGGTGGCCTCGTCGCTCATCGCGTTGGCCCTGGCTGCCGCAGCGGCCCTCGGTCCTCGGTGGGTCGATGCCGCGGTCAGCTGGCTTATCGACCTCATGATGGGCATTCCTCATATCGTGCTGCTCATCCTTATCTCCTATGCCCTGGGGAAGGGCTTTTGGGGCGTCACCATTGGCGTGGCGCTCACGCATTGGCCGAGTCTCACGCGCGTGCTGCGCGCCGAGATTCTGCAGTGCCGCGAGTCGGGCTTCGTGGCGGCGGCGCGGCAGCTGGGCGCCTCGCGGCTTGCCATTGCCTGGCGTCACATGGTGCCCTTCGTGCTGCCGCAGTTTTTGGTGGGGCTCGTGCTGCTGTTCCCGCACGCTATTCTGCATGAGGCGGCCATCACCTTCCTGGGGTTCGGGCTGCCTCCCGAGATGCCCGCCATCGGCGTTATCCTCAGCGAGGCCATGGGCTACCTGTCGGCCGGCGCCTGGTGGCTGGCGGTGTTTCCCGGCGTGGCCCTGGTGCTGACCGTTATGTTGTTCGATGCGGTGGGAAGCGGCCTGCGTCGCCTGCTGGACCCCCAGAGCGTCCAGGAATAGGGAGGGGCCATGGAGAAGAAGAACTTTGTAGCGCCCCACGAGCATGTGGACCATGCGGCTCAGCCGGTGCACCATCACCATTCCCATGCGCAGGATTCTCGCCACGCCCATGGGCACCACCTGCTGACCGTGGAGGACCTCACCGTCAGCTTCCGCATGTATGACGAGGGCGAGCCTTACTTCCGCGCCGCCCAGCGGGACGTGGAGGTGCTGCACGGGCTGTCCATTTCGGTCCATGAGGGCGAAATGGTGGCCGTGGTGGGGGCCTCGGGCTCGGGCAAGACCCTGCTGGCTGACGCGGTGCTGGGGCTCTTCGAGCCGAACGCCACCGTGCGCGGCCGCATCTGGTTCGACGGCGAGCCCATGACGGCCGCTACGTTGGCGGCCGAGCGCGGGCGCGGCATCGCTCTGGTGCCCCAGTCGGTGGCGAGCCTCGATCCTCTTATGCGCGTAGGCCGTCAGGTGGAGGGCGAGCCCCAGGGCCGCGGAGCCGCCCGGCGGGCCGACGCCGCCCGACGCCGTGAGCGCCGCCGGCGCTTGTTCGCCCGCTATGGCCTGGACGAGTCCGTAGCGCGGCTCTATCCCCATGAGCTTTCCGGCGGCATGGCGCGCCGTGTGCTTTTATGCTGCGCGCTCATGGGTGCGCCGAAGCTCATCGTGGCCGACGAGCCCACGCCGGGCCTGGATTTGGATTTGGCTGTGCGCGCCTTGGCCGACCTGCGCTCCTTCGCCGACGAGGGCGGCGGCGTCATGCTCATCACCCACGATATCGAGCTGGCACTCTCGGTGGCCGACCGCGTAGCGGTGTTTCGTGACGGCACCGTGGTGGAGGAGACGGCCGTGGCGAACTTCGCTGCCCCCGAGCTGCTGGCGCATCCTTTTACGCGCGAGCTTTGGCACGCGTTGCCTGAGCATGACTTCTCTGCGGGAAGCTCCTCCGTCGTCGCTGGCGGGTATTCCGATTCGCTCAAACAGTCCTCGCTTGGTGAAACAGCCCACTGGGCTGTTTCAGTCGCTGCGGAACTCGCTCGGTCGGAACACCCGCCAGCGTCGACTGCTCCTCCTGACCCGAAGGACGGTGGCGTTCCATGCTAGAAGCTCGCAACCTCACGGCGGCCTTTGACGGTCGCGTCATCTTCCGCAGCCTCAACCTGGCTGTGGCGCCTGGGGAGCGCGTGCAGCTTGCGGCGCCCTCGGGAGCGGGCAAGACGACGCTTGCTCGCATTCTGGCAGGCTACGCGAAGCCCCAGGCGGGGGAGGTGCTGGTTGATGGTGCGCTGCTGTCCAAGCGTGGCCCGTGCCCCGTGCAGCTCATCGGCCAGCATCCCGAGCGCATGGTGGACCCGCGCCTGCGCCTGGAGCGCACCTTGCGCGAGGCCGGCTGGAGGCCCGACGATACGCGTCTTCTGGAGCAGACGGGTATTCGCCCAGCGTGGCTTTCCCGCTTTCCCCACGAGCTTTCCGGCGGCGAGCTGCAGCGCTTCTGCATCGCCCGCGCGCTGGCGGCGAACCCGCGCTACCTTATCGCCGATGAAATATCCACCATGCTGGACGCCGTTACCCAGGCGCGTATGTGGGCCATGCTGCTCGCCGAGGCGGAAGAGCGCAAACTGGGCCTGCTGTTCGTCTCCCATTCGCCCGCTCTGGCCGCGCGCTTAGCCACCCGGGTGGTGAATTTGACCGACGGATCCGTTGACGGTGCGCCGTCCGTGGATAGTTCGTGGAAGGGAACTTGTCAAAGTACCCGCTAAGCCGTATTATTAGCAATTGCTGTTTTCGCCGCACTGTGCGAACAGTGCTTGCGTATAGAGAATGAAAGTACAAGAAGGAGTTCCATTTCATGGCAGTCAAGATTCG
>CAJUFS010000101.1 GCA_910585575.1 uncultured Adlercreutzia sp.
GCGCCAGGCCGCGGGAGGACAGGTCGTTCCGCTCGCAGGGGGCGCTTTTTTGCGCCAAAGAAGACCGGCTTGTCCGGTCTTTTCTGCTTTTAGGGGAAGTTGCGGGCTTTGTGCCCGCGCCCATGGCCCTTGAGCACTATAATAGCCTCCACGAGAGGCTGAAGAGGAGACATTACGGCTGGTAAAGGGTACATTCCAGGACTTGATGGACTGCGCGCAGTCGCGGTTATCGCCGTGGTGCTCTATCATATGGACGCCAGCGTTCTTCCCTGCGGGCTTTTGGGCGTGACGATCTTTTTCGTCCTGTCGGGATACCTCATTACGGGTATTCTCATCAAAGAATGGAACCGTACGCGCACCATTAACTTGCCCCACTTCTGGATGAATCGCGTGCGGCGTCTGGTGCCGGCCATTGTGTTCATGGTGCTCTCGGTGGCGGTGCTGACGGCCATCTTTGCTCCCGACATGCTTACGCGCTTGCGCGAGGATATCGTGGCGGCGTTGTTCTTTTTCAGCAACTGGTGGTTTATCTTTCAGGATCTCAGCTATTTCGAAGCTATGGGATCGCCGTCGCCGGTCAACCATTTCTGGTCGCTTGCTATCGAGGAGCAGTTCTATCTCATTTTCCCGCCCCTGTTGCTCCTGCTGTTCAAGAACCGCGTGAAGAAGCGCACGATTCAGCGGGGGCTCATGGTGGTTATCGTCCTGTCGGCTTTGGAGATGTTTCTCCTATACGATCCTGCCGGCGACCCGTCGCGGGTCTATTACGGCACCGACACGCGGGCCTTCTCGCTCTTGGTGGGCGCGCTGTTCGCCTTCCTGTTCCCCCAGGGACGGGTTTTAGGTCGTGGAGCCCGGGGCTTTTCGCGGCAGCAACGGCGGCTGGTGGACATTGCCGGCACGGTTTCCTTTGCCGCCATCATTGTGTTTATGGCGCTGGTAAGCGGGTATTCCCCCTTCCTCTACAGCGGCGGCATTCTGATTGTCTCGGTGCTGACAGCCGTCCTCATTGTGGCGCTAGTCTATCCGTATTCGTTCATGGCGCGCCTCTTGTCGCTCAGTCCCCTTGTGTGGCTCGGCAAGCTCTCCTACGGTATCTATCTGTGGCACTATCCGCTGCTTCTGCTTATGAACCCTCGCACGTTCACGGGCGAGACGCCGTGGTTCGTCTATTTAGGGCAAATGGCCGTGGTGGTGGCAGTTGCGGCGTTTTCCTACTATGCGGTTGAGAATCCTATTCGTCATGGGGCGATCGGGCGGTTTGTGAAAGAGCTTCGCTCGCGCGAGGGCTCCGCGGCCCAGGCGCTGGGAAAGCGCGTGGTGCCTCTGGCGTCGGCGGCGATGCTGGTGATTGGCGCCGTGGGCGTCTGCGTCGCGGTGCCCCCCGTGGCCACTCAGGGCCATACGGCGGAAGTGAGCGTCGGGCAAGCCTTGGGTAAAACAGGGGCGAAGGAGCCGTCGTGGGAAGTTGAGACCATTGTGGCCCTTGATCCTTCGGACAACCCCAAGGCACCTCCTGCGCAACGGGCGCGCTATACCGACTTTCTGCTGGTGGGCGACTCGGTGACGGCTGCCATGGCCGACGAGGGCCAGGGCGGCTACGGCACCTTCCATCGCTATTTCCCGCGCGCCGTCCTCAATGCGGCGGTTTCGCGGCAGCTTTCTACGGCGCGCGAGTTCTACGAGGCGGAAGTGGATGCGGGCTGGGATGGCGATATCGTCATTTTCGAGATGGGCAGCAACGGCGTGGCGACGGAAGAACAGGTCGGGGAGATGATCGACTGCGTGCCGCCCGACAAGCGCGTTTTTCTGATTAATGTGCGAACTCCCTTCCCGCTGCAGGACATCAACAATAAGCTTTTGAAGAAGATGGCGCGGGAGCGCGACAACGTATCGTTGATTGACTGGTATTCCTACAGCACCGATCATGATGATTGGTTCGATGGCGATGGAACCCATCTGAAGCCCTCGGGCTGCGAGAAGTACCTCGATATGGTGCAATCAGCTTTGGTGGCTCACTATGAGGACGAAGCAGCGCGCGCGGAGGCCCAGGCATCGGGCCGCAAACCGATGATCGAGCGTGGCCCCTTTATCGGCGCCGTTGAAGGAAAGGCATAGGGCGTGAAGGTAAACCGAGAAGCGAAAAGCGCACCGCGGGGGCGGGCGGCGGCCATGCGCGGCGTGTTGGCGGCGCTGGTTGCCTTGGCTCTGGTGCCTGCGGTGCCGGCTCCGTCCTTTGGCGTGACTGAGGAAATTGAAGCGCGCATCACCGAAGCGCAGCAGCAAATTGAGGAATCGGCAGCCGCCTACGATGAGGCCGTCGCCCGCATCGCCGAGCTCGAGGATCAGGTGGCGTCTAACACTGACCGCCTGAAAGAGATTGAGCAAGAGCTTCCCGAGCAGCGCGAGCGCAGCGATGAGGCCCTGCGGGCGCTTTACAAGATGAATCGCGAGGGCTACTCGCTTATCGACATGGTGCTCTCGTCGGGCAGCATCACCGAGTTCATCTCATGCATCGACTACCTCTCTCGTTTCCAGGAGCGCAATGTCTCGGCCATTGAGGCGCTGACGTCGCTCGAGGACGAACTGGAAGACACCCAGGCATCCCTGGACGCGGCCCTGCAAGAGGCCGAGGAGAAAGAGCAAGAGGCGTCTGATTCGCTGGCCGTGGCCAAGGCTGCGCGCGAGCAGGCTCAAAAAGAGGCCCAAGAGCAAGCACGTCGCGAGCGCGAGGCCATCGAGGCCGCCAAGCGCGAGGCGGAACGGGCCGCGGCTGAGAAGGCCGCCGCTGAACAGGCCGCTCAAGAACAAGAAGAGGCTCAGGCCCAGGAAGAGGAGGCGGCCGCCGAGGCCGAGGAGGAAGAGGCGAGCGAGCAGCCCACGGAAGCCCCTGCCGATGACGGAGCCAATTGGGGCGACGACAAGGCGGCCTTTGTGGAGCAGTGGGGACCGCGCATTGACGCGTACTTGGCGGGCTCGCCCATGGCGGGCACGGGGGATACCTTCGCCTCTGCCGCCTGGGACTACGGTGTGGACCCGCGCTGGTCGCCGGCTATCTCGGCGGTGGAAAGCTCCAAGGGGGCCGCTTGTTTCAAGTCTCACAACGCCTGGGGATGGGGAAGCTCTAGCTGGGGCAGTTGGGAAGAGGCCATCAACGCCCATGTGGCCGGCTTGGCCCGCGGCTATGGTTACACGTTATCCGAGAGCGCCGCGCGCAAGTACTGCCCGCCCAACTGGCAGCATTGGTACAGCCGCTGTGCTGCGGAAATGAACTCGATCTAGCTTGGGGCGTCAGGACGGAGGACGGCGGCACGCCGCGTCTCAGGCCCGTCGACTTGCGTGCGCCAAGGGCCGCGTGCTCCGCAATTGACTGGACGCCATTCGACCTGTTAATTGGTCAACTTCGCAAAACCCGTCTTACACGGGGCGTATAATGTCTTCTGGAAACTTATGGCTTGATGAAGGCCATATTCGATGAAGAGAGGACTGTTCCCCTTGAGCTCAGAATCTTCCGAAGACAAGAACCTCGCCCAGGCGGCGGTTGCCGATCCGGCGGTGCTCGCCTCCGTGGTCGAGGCATTATCGGGCGCGAGCCGTCGCGAGCGCCAGCAGGCGGCCAAGACCGTGGCCGCCGTGGCCAAAGAGAACCCCGCGGTGCTCATCGATCACAGCACGGCGCTGGTGGACGCCCTTGAGCGTCCCGAGGCTCAGACGCGCTGGGAGTGCCTCGACGCCCTCACGCAGATCATCCCCCTCGATTCCCGCGCGTGCGACAAGGCGGTGCCGGGTGCCGAGGCCGCGCTGTTCGACGAGGACAGCGGCCCCTTGCGCTTGGCGGCCATGCGCTTTTTGTGCTACCTGGGCGCTACCACCGAGAAGCGCTCCGAGAAGGTATGGCCCCTCATCGACGAGGGCATCCAGTGCTGCCACGGCGACCTGGAGTTCCAGGACATGCTGCTGGCGGTCATCGACTTCTCGGCCGGCAAGCTCGACCCCTCCGTCAAGGAGGCCCTGGCCGAGCGCATGCGCTTCGACGCCACGAACGGCAAGGGCATGCTGAAACGCCGCGCCTCGCAAATTCTGGAAAACGTGTCGTAAGAGAGGATCCCACTCCCATGAGTCTCGAGTCTACGCTCAACGTAGGCGATGCCGCCTATGCCTATTATCCGGTCAGCGCCGTGGAGGGCTCCGAAAAGCTGCCCTACTCGCTGACCGTGCTGCTGGAGAACGCCCTGCGCAATGGCCGCACGCCTGAAGAGGCGTCAACCATGGCCGAGCGCATCGTCCAGGCTGGCTTGACGGGTCAGACGGGCGAGGAGGTGGAGTTCTCGCCGGCCCGCGTGCTGTTCCAGGACTTCACCGGTGTGCCGGTGTTCGTCGACTTCGCCGTGATGCGCGAGGCCTGCGCCGAACTGGGCGGCGATCCGAAGAAGATCAACCCCCAGGTGCCGTGCGACTTGGTCATCGACCACTCCGTCATTGCCGATAAGGCCGGTTGCGCCGGCTGTATGGACGAGAACATGGCGCTCGAGTTCCAGCGCAACGCCGAGCGCTACGACTTCCTGAAGTGGGCCCAGGAGTCCTTCGAGAACGTGCGCATCGTGCCGCCGGGGCAGGGCATTTGCCATCAGCTGAACATCGAGAAGTTCGCGAGCGTGGTCATGGAGTCGCCGGCGGGTCTTACCGGGGCCGACGGCAACCCTCTCGTGTACTTCGATACGCTGGTGGGCACCGACTCCCACACGCCCACGGCCAACGGCATCGGTGTTTTGGGCTGGGGCGTGGGCGGCATCGAGGCCGAGGCCGCAGCGCTCGGTCAGCCCATCACCACGCTGGTGCCCCAGGTTATCGGCGTGAAGCTGACGGGCACACTGGCCGCTGACGTGTCGGCTATGGACGTGTCCCTCACCTTCGCCAGCATGCTGCGCGAGCGCGGCGTGGTGGGCAAGTTCGTGGAGTGCTTCGGCCCCGGCGTGGCGGAGCTGTCGGCCACCCAGCGCGCCTGCATCTCGAACATGACGCCGGAGTACGGCTGCACCTGCACGCTGTTCCCCGTGGACGAGCGCACGCTGGACTACCTGCGCCTGACGGGCCGCAGCGACGATCAGGTGGCACTGGTGGAGGCCTACGCCAAGGCCCAGGGCTACTGGAACGACGGGGCGGCAGCGCCTCGCACTTACGCCGAGGTCATCGAGCTCGACCTGGGCACCGTGGTGCCTTCCATCGCCGGCCCCTCGCGCCCCCACGACCGTATTCCGCTGGCCGAGGCCCGCGAGCGCTTCCATGCCATTTGCGACGAGCGCGGCCTGGACTATGCCACGGCGCACGTGGAAATCGACGGCACTGATTACCGCCTGAGCCATGGCTGGATTGCCATCGCCGCAGTCACCAGCTGCACTACCGCCACCGACCCGGCCATGATGCTGACGGCCGGCCTGGTAGCGCGCAACGCCGTGGAGCGCGGGCTGTACCCGGCGCCGTGGGTGAAGACCATCCTGGCCCCTGGTAGCCGCGCTACCGAGTTGCTGCTCGAGCGCGCGGGGCTTACACAGCCTCTGCGCGATTTGGGCTTCTACACCTGCGGCTTCGGCTGCATGAGTTGCATCGGCAACTCCGGCCCGCTCATGCCCCAGATGCACGCCATCGCTGACGACATCGAGCTGGCCAGCGTGCTTTCCGGCAACCGCAACTTCGAGGGACGTATTTCCCCCGATGTGTCCCAGAACTACCTGATGCAGCCGGCCAACGTCATCGCCTACGCTATTGCCGGCACCATGGACTTTAACCCCGAAAGCGACGAGCTGGCCTACGACAAGGACGGCAAGGCGGTGTTCTTGGCCGACCTTCTGCCCTCGGCCGACGAGGTGGCCGAGCTGGTGGAGCGCTATGTGACGCCCGACCTGTACGAGCAGGGCGCGGCCAGCATGTTCGAGGGCGATGCGGCCTGGCAGGACCTGGGCGCCGAGCCGAGCGACACCTTCGCCTGGAACCCCGATTCCACCTACGTGCGCCGTCCGCCCTACTTCGACGGCATGACCCGCGAAGTGACAGCGCCGGCTCCCGTGGCCGACGCCCGCGTGCTGGGCAACTTTGGCGACTTCATCACCACCGACCACATCTCCCCGGCCGGCGCCATCGCGCCCGATATGCCCGCGGCAGAGTACCTGGAAGAGCACGGCGTGGCTCCGGCTGACTTCAACACCTACGGCGCCCGTCGCGGCAACCACGAGGTGATGATGCGCGGCACCTTCGCCAACGTGAAGCTGCAGA
>CAJUFS010000102.1 GCA_910585575.1 uncultured Adlercreutzia sp.
GTGCGCGAAGATGCTCATCAATGCCGGCATCACCGAGATTGTGTACCAGAACCCGTATCCCGATGAGCTCTCACAGCAGATGCTCGCCGAGTCGGGCATTCTCGTGCGCGAATACACGGGGGAGAAGGAAGCGGAGTAGGGGAGCGAGCGGACTCGCAACCGTGAAAGGCTTTACCGCAGAGGGGCTGTCGCTATTGACGAAGCGACAGCCCCTCTGTACTGCCAGTCTGTCAAAAATTGTGCAGTTGCAAAATTTTCCCAGATCAGAGCGTGTCCAACCACGCGAAGTTTTCACCGCTCACCAATTAAAGTTCGGTTCTTAGCCCCTTTTGTCATGGAGCCGTTATCATACGTAGCGGTTTATTGGGTTTACGGCGCGAAAGCGCCCAAACGAAAGCAGGTTATGGCAGGAGCAATCGCACTGGGGGCATTGGCTGGAGTAGTGGGATTCATCCCGCTTGTTATTGGCCTGCACCTTACGAAGTACGCCACGGCAACGAGCAACTTCGGACACATGAGCATTCTCATCATCGCACTCATTGTCTCGTTCGCCCTGATGTTCGCCTTTGCCTTTGTCTGCATCACGTTTGCCCGCGATTTTGCGATGCCCTTCGTTCTCGCGGAAGCCGTAGCCCTGTCGGTCGTTGCCATTGCCTTTGGCATTGTCCGGCTGGTTAGGAAATAACAAGAGGAAAGGTAGATACGTGGACGCTCTTGCACTGCTCTCCGAGGAAGTGCCTCATCTTAAGGCATCTTTCGATCCCACGATCGTGTTCGGCGGCATGACCCAGTACATCCTGTGGATGGTCATCTGCTGGCTCATCACCTTGGCCATCATCATGGTGGTGGCGAACAAGCTGACGCTGATCCCCTCCAACAAGTTCGTCAACATGGTTGAGTACGGCTACCAGTTCGTGCGCAACGACATGGGCGAGGGCATCATCGGCGCGGGCTTCAAGAAGCACGTGCCCTTCCTGGCCACCATGTTCTTCTTCATCCTGGTGTCCAACTTTGTCGGTCTTATTCCCGGCTGCAAGACGCCCACCGGCACCATCTCGGTTACCTGGGCGCTGGCCACCATCTCCTTCATCTACTTCAACTTCTGGGGCATCAAGGCCAAGGGCGGCATCGGCTACCTGAAGTCGCTGGCCCCCTCCGGTCTGCCCGTGGTGATGGTTCCCATCATCTGGTTCCTGGAACTGTTCTCCACCATCATCCGCTGGCTCACCCTGGCCGTTCGACTCTACGGCAACATGTTCGCCGGCCATATGGTGCTCGGCATCTTCGCCCTGGCGTCCTCCGTGTTCCTGACGGTGGGCATCCAGTCCTTCGATGTCGTCACCGGCGTCATCACCATCCCCTGGTTCCTGCTGCTCGTGGCCATGTACGCCCTCGAGACGCTGGTTGCCTTCCTGCAGGCCTACGTGTTCACCGTGCTCAGCTCGGTGTACATCCAGCTGGCCACCTCTGCCCACTAGGGCATCCTATCCCGTTCGGGTTTACCCGGTCTCTCCACGGCCGGTAGCCATATCGTCTAAAGGATTTTGAGAAACCGCTCGAAATCGTCCAAAGGAGGAAACTGTGGAAATTACAATGGTTCTCGCCGCTCTGAAGGTTGTCGGCTACGGCCTGGGCGCCATCGGCCCTGGCATCGGCATCGGCATTGCCTGCTACGGTTGCTGCGTGGGTACCGCCCGTCAGCCCGAGCTGCAGGGTCGTCTGTTCACCAACTTCATTCTTGGTGCCGCCCTGGCCGAGGCTCTTGCCCTCATCGGCTTCGTGCTCGCCTTCATCATGTAACTTTCTGGTCTTATTCGGTTCATCTTGCCGCAAAAGGCTAGAAGGAGGTTTGCACGTGAAAACAAGAGCGAAAAAAGCAGTTGCGCAGATCACCGCTGGTGCTCTGGCCCTCAACGCTGCTTTTCCTGCGCTCGCGTTTGCCTCTGGTGAAGAGGAAGCGACCGGCGGCATTGCTGCTATCCTTCCCGATCCGTTGGAATTCGTGCCCATGCTCATCGCCTTCATTATCCTTTGGATTGTATTGGCGAAGTTCGGTTGGCCCATGTTCAACGGTATGCTGGAGAAGCGCGAGACGACCATTCGGGAAGCCCTGAAGAAGTCGGAGGAAGCGCAGATCGAAAGCGAGCGCGTACTGGCTGAGTACAAGAAGCAGCTGGCTGATGCCAAGGCTCAGTCCACGCAGATCATTGCGGACGCCCGTGCCGTCGGTGAAGCCGTGAAGGCCGACATCACCGCCCAGGCCCAGAGCGAGGCTTCCGACATGATCGCCAAGGCGCGTCTGGCCATCGAGGCCGAGAAGAAGCAGGCCATCGCCGAGCTTCAGTCCTCGATCGCCGATACGTCGGTGGACGTGGCCTCGCGTCTCATCGGGGAGGACCTCTCCGAGAGCGAGCACCGCGCCGTCATCGAGCGCTATATCAAAGAGGCGGGTAGTTTCAATGGCAACTAATCGTCTTGTCGTTAAAGAGGAAGTCGCGGTTTTCGCATCGGTGCTGTTCGACAGCGCCAACGAAGCCGGCGGTCAAGAGGCGGTGCTGGCGGTTCGCGAGCAGCTCGGCGAGATCATTCGCCTGATGCGCTCCGACCTCGAGCTCACCTTGAGCCTGTCGAACGCCGACTACACGCCCGAGCAGCGTCGCAACCTGGTGGAGTCGGTGTTCGCCGACTGCCATCTGGCCCTGCGCGAGGTCATGGCTGTCATGGCCGAGCGCGGTCAGGCCGACCTGCTGCCCCGCGTGTACGAGGGTTTCTGCGACCAGATCGGCTCCAAGCTGGGTCTGTGCGTGGTTGACGTGGTGACCGCTGTTTCCCTCGACGATGAGCTGCGCCAACTCATTATTGCAAAAGCAGAGGCTGACCTGGGCAAGAAGGCGGTGCTGCGCGAGCGCATCGACAAGTCTATCTTGGGCGGCATCATCATGGACGTGAACGGGAACTACATTGACGCGAGCATGATCTCGCAGCTCAACCGTGCCCGCCACGTCCTCAAAGACACATCAGATGGAGGTGAATGCTAGTGACTGAAATCACCGCACAGTCCATTGACGCCGCTTTGAAGAAGCAGCTCGAGGCGCTCAACGTCAGCGTTGAGTCCCGCGAGGTCGGTACGGTCATCCAGGTCGGCGACGGTATTGCTCGCGTCGACGGCCTCCGTGACGCCATGGCCGGCGAGCTGCTCGAGTTCGTCGGGGAGGGCGGCAAGACCGTGTACGGTCTGGCCCAGAACCTCGAGGAGGACGAGGTCGGCGCCGTGCTTCTTGGTGACGTCACCGCAATCAAGGAAAACGACCAGGTCCGCACGACCGGTCGTATCGTGGAGGTTCCCGCCGGCAAAGCTATGCTCGGCCGTGTTGTGAATCCTCTGGGCCAGCCGATCGACGGCAAGGGCCCCATCAAGGCCGAGGGCACGCGCCCCGTGGAGTTCAAGGCTCCCGGCGTTATCTCCCGTCAGCCCGTAGACGAGCCCATGCAGACCGGTATCCTGGCCATCGACTCGATGGTGCCCATCGGACGCGGCCAGCGCGAGCTCATCATCGGCGACCGTCAGACGGGTAAGACCGCTATTGCCATCGACGCCATCATCAACCAGAAGGACACTGACATGATCTGCATCTATGTTGCGATCGGTCAGAAGGCCTCCACGGTTGCCGGCGTGGTGGAGACCCTCGAGCGTCATGGCGCCATGAAGAACACCATCATCGTGGCCGCTACCGCTTCGGACTCCGCTCCGCTGCAGTACATCGCCCCCATGGCCGGTGCTGCCATGGGCGAGTACTTCGTCTACAACGGCGAGGATGGCAAGCCCGCCTCCGCCGAGAACCGCGGTCGCGCCGTGCTCATCGTCTACGATGACCTGTCCAAGCAGGCTGTGGCCTACCGCCAGATGTCGCTGACCCTGCGTCGTCCTCCGGGACGCGAGGCCTACCCGGGCGACGTGTTCTATCTGCACTCCCGTCTGCTGGAGCGCGCGGTGAAGATGTCGGACGAGAACGGCGGCGGCTCCATGACGGCTCTGCCCATCATCGAGACCCAGGCCGGCGACGTGTCCGCCTACATTCCCACCAACGTGATCTCCATTACCGACGGTCAGATCTTCCTGCAGACCGACCTGTTCTTCCAGGGCCAGCGCCCCGCTGTCGACGTAGGCATCTCGGTGTCCCGCGTTGGCGGTTCCGCGCAGATCAAGGCCATGAAGCAGGTGGCCGGCTCCCTGCGTCTGGACCTGGCGTCCTACCGCGAGCTGCAGGCCTTTACCCAGTTCGGTTCCGACCTGGACAAGGCTACCCAGGATCAGCTGACCCGCGGTTCGCACATGACCGAGCTGCTGAAGCAGGGTCGCTACAACCCGATGCCCGTGGCCGAGCAGGTCATCGCCATCTTCGCCGGTAACGAGGGCTTCCTCGACGATCTGCCGCTCAACGCGGTGGTGCGCTTCCGCACCGAGCTTCTGGACAGCCTGCGCGCTTCCAAGCCCGAGATCATCAATGCCATCAACACCGAGAAGAAGCTGACCGACGAGATCGAGACCAACTTGAAGGCTGCCATCGCCGCTTTCAAGCAGTCCTTCGACGCCACGGCGTAAGGCAGGTAGACCATGCCCAACTTACATGACATCGAACGGCGCATCAAATCCGTCTCCTCGACGAAGCAGATCACGCGCACCATGGAAATGGTCGCCGCTGCTAAGATCCGCCGTGCCTCCGAGCGCGTGGAAAACGCGCTGCCTTGGGCGGTCGCCATCTCAGACATGCTCATCAACACGGCGAAGTACGCTCATCTGGACAATGAGCCGCTGCTGCAGGTCCATGACGAGGTGCGCCGCGTGCTTATCGTGGCCATCACCTCCGACCGCGGCCTGGCCGGCGGCTTCAACACCAATGTGCTTCGCTACGTGGAAAAGCTCATGAAGGAGAAGCAGCGCGCGGGCGCCGAGGTAGAGGTTGCGGCCTGTGGCAAGAAGGCCATCGGCTACTTCACCTACCGCAAGGTTGAGCCGGTGTTCTCCTTCGCGGGATACTCCGCCGACCCTGAGTTCTCTCAGGCGGCCGAGCTTTCCAGCTACGTGATGAAGGCTTACGCCGAGGGCCAGCTCGACGAGGTGTTCGTGGTGTACAACCACGCGAAGAACGCCGCCGAGCAGACCCTGGTGGAGCAGCAGGTGCTGCCGGTGAAGGAGGAATCCTACGCCGACCTGCTGGGCCTCACGGCCAAGGAGGAGGATATCTTCAAGTCCTTCCGCGAGAGGGACGATTCCTCGATCCCGGGCGATATCGACTTCGAGCCGAGCACGGAGTCGGTCATGTCCTACATGATGAACGCCTACCTGAACAACGCGTTTTACTACGCGATGCTCGATTCGGCAGCGGGCGAACAAG
This sequence comes from uncultured Adlercreutzia sp., assembly GCA_910585575.1. Lineage (GTDB taxonomy): Bacteria > Actinomycetota > Coriobacteriia > Coriobacteriales > Eggerthellaceae > Adlercreutzia. The sequence goes on from CAJUFS010000102.1 coordinate 5,397, forward strand.
GCGCTCGCCGCAACGCGATGAAATCGGCTACCGATAACGCGAACGAGATGGTCTCGACGCTGGAGCGCGTGTACAACACCGTGCGCCAGGGTGCTATTACCACCGAGATCACCGAGATCGTGGGCGGTGCCGCAGCTTTGGAGGATTAAATGGCTGATAACACTTCTACTGAAGCGGCCAAGGGAGGCGCCGTCGGACGCATCGTCCGTATCGTCGGCGCTGTTGTAGACGTGGAGTTCCCGGCAGACGCCATGCCGGCCATCTACAACGCCCTTACCGTGAAGGCACAAACCCCCTCGGGCGAAGTGTCCACCGTGCTCGAGGTGCAGACGCACCTCCCCGGCGACATCGTCCGTACCGTGGCCATGACGTCGACCGACGGTATGGTGCGCGGCCTGGAGGCCACCGACACCGGTGCCCCCATCATGATGCCCGTGGGTCAGGCGACCCTGGGCCGCATCTGGAACGTGCTCGGCGAGCCCGTGGACGGCAAGCCCATGCCCACCGACGTGGAGTGGCGCCCCATCCATCACCCCGCCCCGCCGTTCGACACCCTGGTCACCACCACGGAGACCTTCGAGACCGGCATTAAGGTCGTCGACCTCATCGAGCCCTACGTTAAGGGCGGCAAGACGGGTCTGTTCGGCGGCGCTGGCGTAGGCAAGACCGTGTGTATCCAGGAGCTCATCAACAACCTGGCCCAGGAGCACGGCGGTACTTCCGTGTTCACCGGCGTAGGCGAGCGTACCCGTGAGGGTACCGACCTCTACCTCGAGATGACCGACTCCGGCGTTATCGAGAAGACCTGCCTGGTCTACGG
>CAJUFS010000103.1 GCA_910585575.1 uncultured Adlercreutzia sp.
GTCCATGACGTACCTTCCTTCCACTGCGACTGTTCCTACAGAAATCTTGTGACGACAAACGCGACAGCCAGGCCCACGAGCGCCGCCGCGATGAACTTCAATGCGCTGGATGCCAGCGGCTGGCGACGGCCGAGCGCATCGTCGTCGCGAATCGGCTCCTCGCCTTTCGAGTAGGCGAGGATGTCCTTGTACGTGACAAGGTCGCTGGCCTTCTTCATCCGCTCCACCTGGCCCGCAAGCCCCAGGCCTATCAGCCAGAGGAAGAAGAACGCTACGCATCCGAGCACCTCGCCCTCGCTCCATCCGGGAAGAACCGACGACGGCCCCGTGTGCGCGACGAACCCCGCGACCGCGCACAGGACGCCCAAGGCGATGAGGCCCCATGCCGCCGCGATAAGCCGCGACATCCTTCTCCATTCCTTCTTGATTTCCGACTCCATTGCGGCCACATCTCCCTTCACGAGCTCGTCTATGGACACGCCGAAGAGGTCGCTCAGAAGCAGGAGGCTCTGCACGTCCGGATACGTCTTGTCCGTCTCCCAGTTGGAGATGGTCTGGCGCGTCACGAAGATACGCTCGGCAAGGTCCTCCTGCGAGAGGCCGAGGCGCTGCCGATGCTCCTTCAAGTGCTCCTTGAGCTCCACTGCGTGTCCTTTCTCGACTCAAGATGTGCCATGGCGCAAAAGATTACAACCAAATGTCTTTGGCATATAGACCTTACCAGCCAATCGGAGCTGACAAAAGTCTTTGACATCGCGTCTCATCTGGTGTTTCTTCTCATGTCGCAAAGCAGACCGATCCTCCGGCGGCCGTCTTCTAGCGTCCTTTGCGCTTCTGCGTGAGTTGTTCTCGGTCTCAAGCTGATCGACGCCGATCTGCCACGATGGCTGGAGGTGAGTTGCTTCATCGCGCGGCTCCACCTGATCGAGCTCGAAAGAATGCATTTGCAAAAAATGGCACTATTGCGACTGTTGAATCAGCGGCCTGGGAGTCGTATTGTCTTCCCATCATCAATTCGCGACAGGAGGTCTTGATGAGATTCACTTCGGCAGGTACATCGAAGCTCGTCCTCTTTGAATCCTCTGACGGGGAGGTGAAGCTGGACGTACCGTCTGATTCGGATACCGTTTGGCTGACGCAGCAGCAGATGTCCGTGCTATTCGGTACCTCTAAGCAGAACATCAGTCAGCACATCGGTAACTGCTTCAAAGAGGGAGAGCTGCAGAAGGAATCAGTAGTAAAGGATTTCTTGACAACTGCAGCGGATGGAAAGAAGTATCGCACGTCTCACTATAACCTCGATGTCATCATCTCCGTAGGCTATCGGGTGAAATCGCAGCGTGGCGTAGAGTTCCGTCAGTGGGCTACTGACGTGCTGCGTCGCTATATCGTCGAGGGTCGCGCCGAGAATGAGCGTCGACTTCAGCAGCTCGCCCAGGTGGTCTCGGTCATGGAACGCCTCTCGGGCGATTTGGGTGCTGGGCAGATTCTCGAGATCGTGAAGAGCTACGCCCCCGCACTCGACCTGCTGGACGATTACGATCACCAGCGCCTCAGCCGCCCAAAGGGATCCGAGGGCGTCTACGTGCTCGATTACGATGAGTGCCGCGAGCTCATCGACAGCCTGCGCTTCTACGGCGAGAGCGATATCTTCGGCAAGGAAAAGGACGACTCCTTCCGCAGCAGCATCGCCGCTATCTACCAGTCGTTCGGCGGTCAGGAGATCTACCCCTCGGTTCAGGAGAAGGCGGCCAATCTCTTGTATTTCGTAGTGAAGAACCACTCGTTCCACGACGGGAACAAGCGCATTGCCGCAAGCCTCTTCCTCTACTTCCTCGATCGTAATGGGCTGCTGTACGAAAAAGGCCGCAAAACGGTGGGCGACGACTCGCTCGTGGCCACCACCATCATGATCGCCGAATCGCGCCCCGACGAGAAGGAGGCCATGGTGTCCCTCGTCATGAACTTCCTCGCCCTGGGGAGCGCGGCTGCGAAGTAAGACGGGCTGGTTCCTCCTTTATGTCGATGCGCCATGCAGAGAAGGGACAACCAAGGAGGCAGGTTGCTGATGCGGCACCGCCGCACGCCCACGACTACCCGACGGGGACTGCGTTTTCATCTCTGATGGGTTGATTATACGAGATGAGACGGACGGTTGGTTGTCTTGCGAAATGAGGCAAGTCAGCCGGTTGGCTGTCCCATGAGCGCAGAACGGCCCGGCAACTGGGTGGGTTGCCGGGCCGTTGCACTTGCTAGCGAAAGGAAGAGCCTATTCCCACTCAACCGTCCCAACCGGCTTCGGGGTCAGGTCGTAGCACACCCTGCAAATCCCCGGGACTTCGTGGGTAATCCGGTCGGTCATCTTCTTCAGCAGGGCCCAATCAAGCTCCGGCACCTCGGCGGTCATCACGTCTACTGTGTTGATGGCGCGGATGATGGCGGGCCACTCGTAGGCTCGTACGCCGTCGCGGACGCCGGTGGCGCGCATGTCGGGCACCACGGCGAAGTACTGCCAGGCGCCCACGTTCGCGGCTTCCATTTCCTCGCGCACGATGGCGTCGGCCTCGCGCAGCGCTTCCAGACGATCGCGGGTGATGGCGCCCAGGCAGCGCACGCCCAGGCCGGGGCCGGGGAAGGGCTGGCGCTCAACCATGTTCTCGGGCAGGCCCAGCTCGCGGCCGACCACGCGCACCTCGTCCTTGTACAGCAGCTTCACGGGCTCCACCAGCTCAAACTGCAGGTCGTCCGGCAGGCCGCCCACGTTGTGGTGCGCCTTCACGCCGTCCTGGGACTCAAGGATGTCGGGGTAGATGGTGCCCTGGGCCAGGAAGTCCACCTCGTCGCCCACCTTGCGGGCCTCTTCCTCGAACACGCGGATGAACTCGCCGCCGATAATCTTGCGCTTGGTTTCCGGCTCGTCCACGTCGGCCAGCAAGTCCAGGAAGCGATCCGTGGCGTCCACGTACACCAAGTTCGCGTCCATCTGGTTCTGGAACACGTCGATGACCTGCTCGGACTCTCCCTTGCGCATGAGGCCGTGGTTCACGTGCACGCACACCAGGTTCTTGCCGATGGCCTTGATCAGCAGCGCCGCCACTACCGAGGAGTCCACGCCGCCGGACAGAGCCAGCAGCACCTTCTTGTCGCCCACCTGCTGCTGAATGGCCGCCACCTGCTCGTCAATGAAAGCCTGGGCCAGTTCGGGCGTGGTGATGCGCTCCATGGATTCGGGTCGTACGTTCTCGTCCATTGAGGACCTCCTTGGGGTTTGGACCGCGGAAATGACTTCGGAAGAATTATAGCGTGACGATGGGCTTACGTCGCGTTGACAAGCCGCCTCCTTCGATGGTTCAAAGCCTGAGCGGTTTCATAATGAAATGCGTATGCTCGTTAGGAAGAAAGCCAGGCAGAAGGAGGTGCGGCGCGCGGTGAAGGCTCTGGAATTTGCGCTTATCGTGCTGGCTTGTGTCATCGGATCGTCCATCCTGTGCCAGGTGGTGCGTCGTCTGTCGTTGCCGCTGGTGCAAATTGCCGTGGGCTGCGCGGCGGCGCTGCTGGTGCCGGCGGTGCACAACGTGCACATTTCCTCCGAGCTTTTCCTGGTTATGTTCATCGCGCCGCTGCTCTTCGACGAGGCGCGCCACACCCACCCGCGCCAGCTGTGGGAGAACAAGGGCTCCATCTTGTCCCTGGCTGTGGGCCTGGTGCTGCTGACCGTGCTGGTAGTGGGCTTCGTCCTGAATTGGTTCGTGCCCTCCATCCCGCTGGCTGCGGCCTTTGCCTGCGCAGCGGCCCTGGCCCCTACGGACGCGGCGGCCGTGGGCTCGCTGTCCGCCAGCGTGAGCCTGAAAAAGCGCCAGAGCACCCTTCTGTCCGGGGAATCGCTCATCAACGACGCTTCAGGCGTGGTAGCCTTCCAGTTCGCCAGCGCCGCGGCGGTCACGGGGGCGTTTTCTCTGGTTGATGCCGGGCAGGAATTCCTGCTGCTGTTCTTCGGCGGCATCGGCATCGGCGCGGCCTTGGGAGCGGTGGGCCTGTACTCCATGCGCCTGCTGCGCCGTCGGGGCTACGAGAGCACCACGGTGCACGTGCTCTACGAGGTCTTCTCGCCCTTCTTCGTGTTCCTGTTCGCCGAGTGGCTGGGCGTGAGCGGCATCCTGGCCGTGGTGGCGGCCGGCCTGGTTATGGCCGATCGCCAGGAGCGCCTGACGTCCACGGCGTCGGCCCAGCGCGAGCTGGTGTCCAACGGGTTTTGGCGCATCCTCGTCTTCCTCATCAATTCCGTGGTGTTCGTCCTGCTGGGCATGCAGTTGCCCCAGGCCTTCACCCCCGCCATTGCCGACAACTTCTCGCTGCCCTTCCTGCTGGGCATTGTGGCGCTGACCACGGCGCTTATTGTGGTCTGCCGGTTCGGGTGGGTGCTGGTTATGGAGGTGGTGCACCGCTTCGCCCTGCGGCGCCAGCGCGGGCATAAGGTGCGCAAGCGCACGGCATCGGCCCTGGAAACCTGTTCGCCGAACACGCCGTCGCCCACGCCGCACCTGCGCACCAAGCGTCCCCACTGGCGCGAGCGCATTGGCAGTTTGCTGCGCAACGCGCTGGTCCTTACCATTGGCGGCCCGAAGGGCGCGGTCACACTGTCCATCATCTTCACCCTGCCCACGACGCTGTCCGATGGCACCACTCCCTTCCCGGAACGCGACCTGATCGTCTTCCTTACGGCCAGCGTCATCCTGTGCACCCTGCTTTTGGCCGACGGCCTGCTGCCCTTGTTGGCCCCGCGCGAGCATGACGACACCAGCGAGGTGGAGCTGCGCCGGGCCACCGTCAAGGTGCTCGAGGGCACTCTGGCCGAGCTGCAGGCCATGCTGGCCAGCGAGAAGAACCCGCAGTTCGACCCTGCTTTGCGCCTGACCATCGCCCATTACCGCGTGCGGCTCATGCACGAGCGCGGCGCCCTGGACGACGGCTGCAGCCATCTGTTCGACCAGCTGGGGGAGCAGGTGCGCCAGGTGCAGGAGAAGAAGGCCGCGGCCATTCACCAGCAAGGGGCTTACCAGACGGCCGAGCTGGCGCCCTACTACGCCATGCTGCGCGGGGTGCGCCAGTCGGTGGGCTACGATGGCTCCGACGTGAAGGTGGGGTCGCGCTTCAACAGCCTGCGCGGGCGCATGGCCCTGTTGTGGCAGCGCACGAAGTCGCCCGAGGTCAGCGACGACCAGGCCGAGCGCATCTACTACGACACCTGCCTGTTCGCCATCGAACTGGAGCACGCGGCCCTGGATTACTTGCAAGACGTGATAGCCCAGGACGACGAGCGGCGCCATGCGGCGGAGATTCTCCGCCAAGAGCACCGCGCCGCGCTCAATTCGCTGTGGAATCGCATCAACTACGGTCAGGAGGTCAAGCAGGAGGACCGTCCGGACCTCACGCTCGACCACCACGAGAGTCTGCCCACGGGCATGGAGCCGCTGTTCGGCAAGCAGTTCGCAGAAGCGGCGCGCTATGCCGACGAGGTGGACGCCGACGCCCTGACCATCGAGCTCGATCAGATTCGCCACCTGCAGGAGCACGGCGAAATTACCCTGCCCATTGCCAACGAGCTGCGCCAGCGCGTCTACGTCCTGCAAATGAGCCTGGGCAGCTAGGCCTCCTTATCCAGCGCGCGCACCGAGCGCGGCAGGTAGAGCACCAGGCCCAAGGCAAGGCAGGCCAAGCCGTCGATAAGGAAGAACGGCGCAATGCCGACGGTCTCGGCCAGCGCGCCGCCCACGGCCACGCCCAGGGGTGCGGAAAGCCCCGTCAAGGCGAAGAACAGCCCCATGGCGCGGCCCATCTTCTCGTCGGGCACGTGGCGCTGCATGAGCGTGAGCAAGGGGCCGTTGAACCAGGCGCAGGCCACGGCCATGACGCCCATCAGCACCACGAAGGCGGGGAAGGCGCTGGATGGCAGCAGGCCGCAGGCGGCGGTGGCGGTGCCGACGATGGCGGCCGCAACGGCAATGAGCCCGGCCAGGCGCTTACCGCCGCCCCACACCATCAGGATCGAAGAGCCCACCAGCATGCCGATGCCGAAGGCCGCCTCGCCCAGGGCTGCCATGTAGCCGTCACCCTGGAAATAGTCGTAGGTCATAAGCGGGCACAGGGCCGAAAGGGGCCCAAAGATGAACATGCCCAGGGTGACGCCGCCGATGA
>CAJUFS010000104.1 GCA_910585575.1 uncultured Adlercreutzia sp.
CTTCACCATCTACGACACCGACGACTTGAAGCGCCTGTACAAGGACATCATGGCCACCCTGTCCATCGATCCGAAGCGCTATCCGGTGAATGCCCTGATGAACCGCATCTCTCAGGCGAAAAACGACTTGCAGGTGCCGGCGGATTTCGCCGCTCAGGCCACTGACCCCGTGGGCAAAGTGGCGGCGAAGGTCTACGAGTTGTTGCAAACGCGCCTGCGCGCCGCCAATGCCTTCGACTTCGACGACCTGCTGCTCTACGCCTACCTGCTGCTGAAGCAGCACGAGGACGTGCGCCGCGCCTATCAAGAGCGCTTCCGCTACATCATGGTGGACGAGTATCAGGACACGAACCGCGCCCAGTACGCCATCACCATGCTGCTGGCTCAGGCGCACCGCAACGTGATGGTAGTGGGCGACGACGATCAGTCCATTTATTCGTGGCGTGGCGCCGACCTGCGCAACATTCTGGAGTTCGAAAGCGACTACCCCGAGGCCCACGTAGTGAAGCTGGAGCAGAACTACCGCAGCATGGGCAACATCTTGAACGCAGCCAACGCGGTGATTGCCAACAACCAGCACCGCAAGGCCAAGCGCCTGTTCACGGACGCGGGCGACGGCGAGAAGATTCAGGTGTACCTGGCCACCGACGAACGCGACGAGGGCCGCTGGATTGCCGGCGAAATCGAGAAGCGCCGCGCCGAGGGCGTGTCCTACAACAACATGGCGGTGTTCTACCGCACTAACGCTCAGTCGCGTATGTTGGAAGATATGATGCTGCGCGCCGGCGTGCCCTATCGCATCGTGGGCGGCACGCGCTTCTTCGACCGCGCGGAAATCCGCGACGTTATGGCCTACCTTACGCTGGTGGTGAACCCGGCCGACGACATTGCGGCCAAGCGCGTCATCAACGTGCCGAAGCGCGGTGTGGGCAAAACCACCATCGAGCGCATCGACCAGTTTGCCCGCGAGTTGAATGCGCCGTTCATGACTGCCGCCGAGCTGGCCATCGTCGACCCTGAAATTCGGGCCGCCACGCGGGCGAGTGTGGGGTCTTTCGTGCAGACCATCAAGGATGGTCAGGCCTACAGCGGCGACCTGCGCAAAGTCATCGAGATGATCATCGACAAGGCGGGGCTCATCGAGGCGCTAGAGGCCGAGGGCACCGACGAGGCCCGCGGCCGCATCGAGAACATCCAGGAGTTTCTGGGCGTTGTGGACGAGTTCGTGCAGACCCACGACGAGGACGAATCCGACTATGCTGCTCCTACGGTGGGCGAAGACGAGGACGAGGAGCCGGTGCGCGTGCTGCGCGGCGACTCGCTGGCCGACTTCATCGAGTGGGTGCGTCTGCGTACCGACCTCGATACGGTTACCGAGGACGGCCAGGCTGTCACCCTCATGACCGTGCACTCGTCCAAAGGCCTGGAGTTTGACTGCGTGTGGGTGGCCGGCATGGAGGAAACCCTCTTCCCCCACATGAACTCCGTGGGTGACGCGGCGTCCGTGGAAGAGGAACGGCGCCTGGCCTACGTGGCCATCACCCGCGCCCGCAAGCGCCTGTGCCTTACCTGCGCCCAGCAGCGACAGATTTTCGGCCAGACCAACGCGAACCCGGCCTCGCGCTTTATCGGGGAAATCCCTAGCGAGTTGCGACAGACTACCGGCCTGGGCTCTTCGGGCTTCTCGGGTACCGGCTGGGAAAAGCGCGGCAGCCGTCGCGGTATTGCCGGGTCGGGCACCGAGGCGGGGGAGGGTCGCGTGTTCGGCCGCTCGAGCGCTTCTGGCTCGCGAGGCCGCTCCTTCGACGAAATGCGCGAGCTGCGCGCCGGCGCCCGCGCGACGGGCCGCTCAGCAGCCGCGGGAAAGAAAGAGGGCGCCAAGGCCACCTTTGCCAAGGGCGATACGGTGGATCACAAAACCTTCGGCCGCGGCACGGTGGTGAAGGTGGACGGTGATACCCTGCACGTGAAGTTCGCGAAGACCGGCCAGACCAAGAAGCTGCTCAAGGACTACGCCCCCATCGTGAAGATCGGGTAAGGCGTGCTCGCCTAGTTGGGGCTGCGCCTTCTGGGGGACGGGTGGCCCAGCGCCGAGGGTCTTACGCATGAGTAAGATACGCATGGGTAAGACCTTCCGTAGTGAAGAGGCGAAATGCAGTTTTGCCACAGAAAAGGCCCTACGAACTTCGATGGTTCGTAGGGCCTTTGGATGAAATAAACGCTGCTGGGGTATGATTAGAATTTCACAACCTTGAAGGCGTAATTGATCTCCTTGGAAGTGAAGCCCTCTTCCTTCATCATATTCTTGAGGTAGTTCTTCATCAGGGTGGTGTCGAGGTCGACGAGCTCGGGCATGTTCTTTGCGTACTTCACGATCTTGATAGCCTCGGTGTAGTAGTTGGCGCCGCAGTTCTTGGCGGCGAACTTAGCGTCCTTGGCGGAAACGCCGTAGCGCTGTAGCCCGTCAACCATCTTCTGATACGTTGTGTAATGCTCACTGTCGATCTGCTTGTAAGCGGCTTTCGCCAGCGAGACAGCGCGCTTCTGAGAAGCGGTTTTGGGGTTCTGAATCCACCAGGCGTATACCGTTACGTTTTTAGCCGTCTTGCCGCCGACGGTCTTTGCCTTCTTGGTGAACTGAGCGTCGGTGTACCAACCCTTAAACGTATACCCCTTCTTGGATAGGATCTTCAGCTTCACCGACTTGCCGTAGGTGAACTTCTTGGCGTTCTTATTGGTGCCCTTCACGTTCTTGTAGGTGATCTTGTAGGTCTTGGCCTTCCACTTGGCGGTGACCGTGGTGTTCTTCTTCACGTTCAGGGTGGTGACCTTCTTCGTGCCCTGGTACCAGCCTTGGAAGGTGTAGCCCGTCTTGGTGGGCTTCTTCAGCTTCAGCTTGCCCTTCTCCACTTCGGTGGGGTTCGCGTTTTTCGCGCCGCTGACACCCTTGTACTTGATGGTGTAGGTTTTGGCCGGCGTGGCGGCGGCCGCCGTGTCGTCGGCGAAGGCCCGCTCGGGCGTGACGCTTGTCAGCCCGAGGCCGCCCAAGGCGAGCGCGAGGGCAACAACGGCCGCAAGGGCGGCAACGGACAGCCGCTTCTTTGCTAGGGACATAGGTTCTCCTCTCGTTGAGCTTTCCTTGCGAAAAGGGTAGCACTAGCGAGCAGGGAAAATGATATAAAGCAACAAATTTTTGTAGCGAACAATGCGCGTGTTTGGCTAGCAGCCTCCGCAGAAGTCGCAGACGCTGGGGGCGATGGCGATGCCGCCGCGGGCGGTTTCGCGCAGCTCCATGGGCATGTCGCGGCCCACCTTGTCCATAACGGCCACGTTTTCGTCGAAGGGAATGAGGTTCTCCACCCCGGCCAGGGCAATTTGCGCGCAGGTGAGCGCGAGGGGAGCGGCGGTGCCGTCGCGTTTTTGGCACGGCAGCTCGACCAGGCCGCCCACCGGGTCGCATACTAGGCCCAGCAGGCACTGGATGACGTTCGAGGCGGCATCGAGCGCCTGGGCCGGAGTGCCTTCGGCCATGGTGACGGCCGCGGCCGCAGCCATGGCGCCGGCCGAGCCCACCTCGGCTTGACAGCCGCCCTCGGCGCCGGACACGCTGGCGTTGCGGGCGATGAGATAGCCCACGGCCGCAGCAGCCAGAATGCCCTCGCGCAGCTCGTCGTGGGAGAATCCGCGCTCATCGCGCAGGGCCAGCAGCACGCCGGGCAGCACGCCCGAGGAGCCTGCCGTGGGGGTGGCCACGATGATGCCCATTTTCGCGTTCGTTTCCAAGGTGGCCAGGGCGTAGATGGACGCCTTGGCGGTGAGGGGGTCCATAAGCTGGCGTCGCGGGCTGCCAGTTTGGAGGCTGGCCGTCACCTTGGCGGCTTCACCGCCGATAAGGCCGCCGATGGAGCGCTCGGGATGCTCGAGGGGCGTCGTGGCCGCTGCGTCCATGACCTCAAGGACGCGATCGAGATAGCCGTCGATGTCGGCGGTCACGCCCTGGCGCGCGCACAGGGCCTCTTCGCGGGCGCGGAACGCCTCGGCGATGGTGCAGTTCTCTCGCGCGCACAGGGCCAGCAACTCGGCGCCGGTGGTGTAGTCCCAGCGGGCAAAGGCCTCGTCGGCGTTTTCCGGAATGGGGACCGGCTCGGTGTCGGCCACGGTCATGGCGGGGATGATGCGGGCGTTCATCACGTCGGGATGGGCGATGATCTGCTCGCGCACCTCTTCGGCTACGTCGTCGTCGGTTTCCAGCACGGTGTAGGCAATGCCGCGCTTTTCCACGCGGTGCAGGTTGGCCGTGGCGATGTTCACGCCGCATTCGGCGAGCACCGATGAGATGTGCGCCAGCACCCCGCGCACGTCATGCTGGCGCACGATAACGCTGGTGTGCTCGCCGGTGACGTCCACATCCACGTCGTTGATGCGGCGGATGACCGCCGCGCCCCCGCCGATGGACACCCCGCGCATATCGAGGGTGTGGCCGGCGCCGTCCTCGCAGTGGACGTCGACGGTGTTGGGGTGGTCGACCACGGTGGCTGTGTCCCACTCCAGCTCGACGCGCACTCCCTCGCGCTCGGCTTGCTCGAAGGAGCGGGCCACCTCGGGGTTGTCGGCTGTCATGCCCAAAATGCCGGCCACCAGGGCCTTGTCGGTGCCGTGCCCCGAACCGGTAGCGGCAAACGAGCCATAGAGCGTGAAGGTGACCTGGGGCGGTGTGCCCCCGAACAACGTGCGGGCGATGGAGGCGATACGCAGCGCTCCGGCCGTGTGGGAACTGGAGGGGCCCACCATGATGGGGCCGATGATGTCGCGCAGGCCGTAGGTTTTCATGCTTCTCCTTTGTGAATGCGAGCCGTCGACGGGCCGTCAACCGTCCGACAACGGATGTTTCTCGAAGAACGGTACCATAGCCCGTCGCCAGCGTCGCCGGACAGCGGTATACTGCTTTAAAACCGTTAATTGGTGAAGAAAGGGGAATCCATGTCCGCCAAAATCCTCGTCGTGGGTCATCGCAATCCCGACAACGACTCCATTTCCGCCGCTGTGGCCTATGCTCACCTGAAGAACGCCCTGGCCGAGCGCGACGGCGATGTCGAGGGTGTCGAGTACGTGCCCGCCCGCCTCGGGCCGCTGCCCGTCGAGAGCGCCTGGATTCTCGAGCAGAACAACATTCCCGAGCCCGTGCTCATCGAGAACGTGAACCCCGTTGAGGTAGACGGCGAAGAAGTGAAGCAGAAGGTCATCCTCGTCGACCACAACGAGATCGGCCAGGCAGCCCCCGGCATCGAGAACGCCGAGGTTTGCGAGGTTATCGATCATCACCGCATTGCCGATGTGTCCACGGCCAACCCCATTCTCTTCCTGAACCTGCCCATCGGCTCGACGGCCACCATCGTGACGCTGCAGTACCGCCAGACGGGCATCGAGCTGCCCAACTCCATCGCCGCCGTGCTGCTGTCGGCCATCCTCACCGACACGGTCATCATGAAGAGCCCCACCTGCACCCAGGTGGATATCGACCAGGTGAACTTCTTGGCCGACAAGCTGGGTGTCGACGCCGTCGAGTTCGGCATGGACATCTTCCGCACCCGTGGCGGCGAGGCCACCATGCCCATCGACAAGCTGGTGGAGGCTGACTCCAAGGAGTTCAAGGTCAACGACGACATCACGGTGCTCATCGCCCAGCGCGAAACGGTGGATCTGCCCACGGTCATGGATCGCGAGGATGAAATTCGCGCGCACATGAAGAAGCTGGTGGAGGACAACGGCTACGAGTTCGCCCTGCTGCTGGTCACCGACATTCTGGCCGAGGGCTCGCAGTTCATCGTCGAGGGCGATCCGGCCCGTGTGAACCGCGTCTTCGGCATCGAGTGCACCGAGGGCGGTAACTGGATGCCCGGCGTCCTCTCCCGCAAGAAGCAGGTGGCCGCGCCCATTCTGGCCAGCTAAACTGCTCTGTCCGCGGGTGGGGTGGCGGCATCGCCGTCGCCCCACCCGCTTCGCTGTTCGCCTTCGGCTCAGGCGCTTTTGCGCTTCGTTCGCCCTGGCGGGACGAACGAATCTGTCGACGCTGCGGGTCCGACAGGCACCTGGCCTTGCCCCTTGTTTTCGCCACGGCGCGTACCGAAGTACGCTTGGGCGAAAGGCGGGGCAATTCCAGGCAC
>CAJUFS010000105.1 GCA_910585575.1 uncultured Adlercreutzia sp.
GCACCGGCGCCTACAACATGACCATGGCCAGCAACTACAACGGCCAGCCGCGCCCCGCCGTGGTGTTCGTGAAGGACGGCGAAGCCCGCGTGGTCACCCGTCGCGAGACCTACGCCGACCTGTACCAGCGCGATATCTAGGGACTAAGGGGCGCGACGGAAGGTCACTATTGACTTTCAGTTCCTTGCCAAAACAGGCCCAAGGTGGCTCCCGCGCCCTTCGCGCGCGTATACAAGCCCCATCATAGGCTCCAAGGCCCGTTGACCCAACGACCAACGGGCCTTCGTTTTTTGCGTCGACTTTCCCGCACGACCAAGGAGCCTTGCCTTATGAATCCCATCTTCAAACGCAGCAGTGTTCGCCAATTCACCGAAGAGCCCGTCAATATAGAAGCCATCGAGCAGCTTATGCGCGCCGCCATGGCCGCTCCCTCGGCGGGCAACCAACAGCCCTGGGAGTTCTTCATTGTCCGCGACGAGACCACCCGCATGGCCCTGGCCACGTGCAGCCCCTATGCCGTTCCCGTCAAGCACGCCCCCTGCGTCGTGGTAGTCTGCACTCGCACTTCCGATCTGCGTTTTCCCCAAGATGCGCCCCTCGATATGAGCGCAGCCACCGAGAACATCCTTTTGGAAGCCACCGCCCTTGGCCTGGGCGCCTGCTGGCTGGGCATCGCCCCCGAGCGCGACCGCATGACCGCGGTTCAAGTGGTCTTGGGCATGCCTAAAACCCTTGAGCCCTTCGCCCTGGTAGCCGTGGGCCACCCGGCCTCCGAGCCCGAGCCCAAGGGCCCCAGCCGCTACGACGAGACCCGCGTTCATTGGATGTAAAAGCACGGAAAAGCCTGCAAGCTCCGCGGGTTCCCTAGTAGCTCGAAGGCCGCCAGAACCTGACCGTTCTGGCGGCCTTCGTGGTAGCTGCAACGAATCGGACGCCTTACGCCTTCGCCGTGCGACTCTCTTGGCGTCGCGCCTCGTTGCGCTCCACCGTTACTTCATGGAATGCCCGCGCTAAACCGCTTACGGCGCGCAGCATAACGGCACGGTCAGCACCATCCATCTTCAGCATGCCATCCCGCACCAGCGCCACTTCGCGGCCGCCCTCGAACAGCTGGGCAGCATCGGTTACGCCGGCGGCCCGAATAGCCGCGAACAGGGCATCCACCATGCGCTCCCGCTGCGCTCCGTCCATGGAGGCAAGCCACAGTTTCAGCGCTTCAGCCCGGCGCTGCGTGACTTCAGGCAGCTGCGGCACCGTGACAAAGCCGCGATTGTCGTCAGCCACTTCCCACCGGAACACGGTGTGTTGCTCGAACCCCTTCCCCGAAGCGCACACCACGCTCACAGGCATGGACGACTCCATCAAGATACCCACCATGGAATCTTCCGGTACCGTCTTTGCAAGACGCCCCTGCAAGGGCGCGTAATCGGCCGCCGAGAACGTGCCGGCCATAAAGCCCGGCCCGTCGTGGCTGAAGACGCGCGCTATACGCGCCTGCACCTCGGGCGCTGCCGTGAGCGCCGCGTACTCGGCCAAATTGCCGCCTTTGGAATGGCCGCCGACATACAGGCGCTCGGGCACGGTCGGGTCAGCCGCCACATCGGCCAAATAGCGCGCCGCCAAATCCTGCGCGGGCACCGGCACCTGGTAGGCCATGTCGAAGTCCTCGCGCCATCCGGCCAGGGTGGTATCGGTTCCGCGAAAGCCCACATAGGCGAACTGGTCGCCATACACGTAGGTGGTGGCAGCGAACTGCATCGGCGGCTGCTCGTCGAAGAGAGCCGCATGATCACGGATGGTTATCGTACGAAAGCGCGGGCTGGCCGCCATGAGAAACAGCTGCTGGCGCATTTGCGCCGCATGCATCCCCGCGAACAAGTCTCCGAACAGCTCTGCGCGCATCAAATCGGCGAAGTGGATGGGCTCGGAATCGTGCGCGCCCGTAGCGACCTCCGCAGCCCGCGCGTCGCGAGCACCCCGGCCACGCCAATGCAGCCCCTGACGCACCCGTCGGGCGAAGCCCTTGAGCCCACGGGGGCCCGCCGACTCCACCGACTGCGCCTCTCCCCCTGCCGCAGGGGGCGCAAGGGATTCCGGGCCGTCCTCGCCCTCTTCCGCCCCGCTTTCGCGCTCCGATGCCCCTTCGCCGCCCTGGGCTGCCGCCCGGGATGCACCTGCTCTCGCCGCCTCGGCTCGAGCCCGCGCCTCCTCGCGGGGGCTGGTCACCGCCGGCATAATGACCTCGCCGCGCGTCATGCAGAACTGCGCCAGCAGGGCCGAGTCCACTTCGTTCAGCGGCTCATCCTCAAAGGTGCTCAGCTGGGTTTCCAGATAGTCCAGAATATCTCTCATGGCACCTCCGTCCTTGCGCACCCGTTATCTGTCCCTATTATCTCCGAGCAGTCCCTCCCCCTCCCGACCACCCGCTTTCTAGATACAAAGCCGTTGACGGGAGCACATACCATGATCAACCTGCTTAGGTTCGGGTACAATGCCTGTGCACTATTGTTCAAAACGCCGTACAGGAGCACCTATGGCAAGCAGCGATCTTATCCCCACCCCCGAGCAATCTACCGCCACTGCCCCCCGCGAGCACTTTGCCTCGCGCCTGGGCTTCATCCTTATCAGCGCCGGCTGCGCCATCGGCCTGGGAAACGTCTGGCGCTTCCCCTACATTGCCGGCGAATATGGCGGTGCGGCCTTCATCCTGCTGTACCTGATATTCCTGGTTATCCTGGGTCTTCCCGTCATGGTCATGGAGTTCGCCGTGGGCCGCGCCTCCCAGCGTTCGGCCGCCCTGGCCTTCGACATTTTGCAGCCCTCCCGTCGCTGGCATTGGTTCAGCTGGTGGGCCTACGTGGGCTGCATGCTGCTTATGATGTTCTACACCACCGTCTGCGGCTGGATGCTGGCCTACACGGCCAAGATGGCCACGGGGTCTTTCTCGGGCCTTGATCCTGAAGGCGTGGCCGGCGTGTTCGGCACCATGCTGGGCAATCCCACCGAGATGATCGGCTGGATGCTGGCAGTTATCGTCATCGGCTTCTTCGTGTGCAGCATGGGTCTGCAGAAGGGCGTCGAGCGCGTGACGAAGGTCATGATGATCTGCCTCTTGGGCGTGATGGCCCTGCTGGTCATTCGCTCGGTGACGCTGCCCGGCGCCGCGGCCGGCCTGGAGTTCTACCTGGTGCCCGATTTCGGCAAGATGTTCGCCGGCGGCCTGCCCGGCTTCGGGGATGCGGTCTACGCGGCCATGGGCCAGGCCTTCTTCACCTTGTCTTTGGGCATTTCCGCCATGGAGGTGTTCGGCAGCCGCATTGGCAAGAAGAACTCGCTGACCAGCGAGGCCCTGCGCATTTGCGGCCTGGACACTCTAGTGGCTATCCTGGCCGGCTTTATCATCTTCCCCGCCTGCTTCGCCTTCGCCGTGGCCCCCGACCAGGGCCCGTCGCTGGTGTTCGTCACCCTGCCCAACGTGTTCGAGCAAATGCCGCTGGGCCAGCTGTGGGGCACCTTGTTCTTCGTGTTCATGAGCTTTGCCGCCCTGTCCACCATCATTGCCGTGTTCGAGAACCTCATCACCTTCACCATGGAGAAGTGGAACGTCACGCGCCGCACGGCCATCATTCGCACCGGCGCTCTGGTCACGGTGCTGAGCCTCCCCTGCGCCCTGGGCTTCAACGTTCTGGCCGGCATCACCATTCCCGGCATCGGCGACATCCAGAGCATCGAGGACTTCATTGTGTCCAATAATCTGCTGCCGCTGGGCAGCCTGCTGTACGTGGTGTTCTGCGTGTCGCGCAAGGGTTGGGGCTGGAACAACTTCCTGGCCGAGGCCGACACGGGCACGGGCGTGAAGTTCCCCCGCTGGGCCCGCGGCTGGCTCACCTTCGGCCTGCCGGCACTGATCATCATCATCTTCATCATGGGCTATGTCCCGAAGATCCTGCTGTGGTGCGGCTTAGCCTAATTTCACCTCGACGGATGCGGTCGGTTCCGTTATACTGCTAAAACGCGCCCGGGTGGTGGAACGGCAGACACGTCGGTCTCAAAAACCGATGCCGCAAGGTGTGCGGGTTCAAATCCCGCCCCGGGCACCATGAAACGCACAACGGCTCCCGAAAGGGAGCCGTTTTCATTTGAGGGGAAGGAGCAGGCCTCAATCAGGGCCCATGCCTGCGAAGGAGACGGGAACCGCAGCCCTACCGCTTGGCGGCGACCAATGCTCGGTCGCACCGGTCGTCTAGACGCGGTCGTCGTGGGTCTCGTGGAAGAAGACGTGCATGTCCTCGTAGACGTCATTCTTGTTGCGAAAGCCGCCGATAATGGTGCCCACCTTCTGGAAGCCCAGCTTCTCGTAGAGCGAAATGGCCGCCTGGTTGCTGGCCACCACGGCGTTGAACTGCAGGCCGCGAAAACCCAGGCGCCCGGCCTGGCGCAGCGAATCCTCCACCAGCAGCTGGCCGATGCCGCTACCACGCGCATCTCGCGCCACGGCATAGCTGGCGTTGGCAATGTGCCCGCAGCGCCCCACGTTGTTAGGATGCAGAATGTAAAGCCCCATGACCTTGCCGCCCAGCGTCGCCACCGTCGTGCGCGATTGACCAGCGAAAAACTCCCGCGCCTCCTCGGGCGTCAGCAGCTCCGTCTGGGGAAAGGCGTTTCCCGCTTCCACCACCTCGTTCCAGATCTGGGTGATAACAGGCAGGTCTTCCTCGCGATAGGGACGAGTCACTTTAAAGGCAAGTCTATCGATGGCGCTCATGCAGTTCCTTTCTTTCCGTCCCGATTGTAAGGGATGGACCGCCCCGCGCCCTGCACATCGCAGAAAAAGCGGTCGAGAGCACTGTCCCAGAGGGAACGCGGAGTCGAGCGAACCTGGCACTCAACACAACAAGAGGGGCCGCCGCAGCAGCCCCTCTTCACAAGTAGTGTTCGGCAAAACCTTAGATGTCGGCCAGGGTGAAGTCCTTCTCGCCGTTGAACACGGCGAGGGCGTCGGCCACGGACCAGTCGGCCAGGGTGATGGCGGAAATGGCCTTGGTCAGACGCACGGCCTCGTCCAGGGAGCGCTGATGGATGTTGCGACCCGTGGCGTTGCCGTCGGCACCGCCCACGTGAATCTGATCGTACAGCTGGGACAGGAACGTCTCGGCGTCCACCGTGGAACCACCGGCGCACACCAGGCCGCAGCGGCCGGCGGCGGTGGAGGCCACCTTCAGGGCCTCGGCAGCGGAACGGCCGTCCTCGGGCTTCGGCGGGTTCACCTTCACGAAGTCGGCACCGAGGCACAGGGCCACACCGGCGGCACCGGCGATGAGGTCCGGGTCCTTCTCGGCGGTAACGGCCTTGCCGCGGGGGTAGATCCACAGCACGACGATCATGCCGTTGGCATGGGCCTGGGCGATAAGCTCGCCGGCCTCGGCCATCATGGTGGCCTCGTATTCAGAGCCCAGGTAGATGGTGTAGCCAAGGCCCACGATGTTCACGCCGGCTTCCTTCATGGCCAGGATGGCGTCGAAATCGTAGAGCTGCGGGGAATAGGGATCCTCCTGCTTGGTGCCCACGATGTTGGTCTTGGAGTTCATCTTCACCAGGTAGTTGATCTCCGGATAGTCGGCCGCGTACTGGGCCACCAGACCGCGCTGGCCGGCGAGCACGCCGCACACGCCCTCAGAGCCGATCTTGAACAGATGCTCGGGGTCCAAATCGGCGATGTCGATGCCCTCGCCGTAGAAGTCCTTGTTTAGGTGCTCGATCTTCTGATCGCAGGCGAACAGCATGAGGCGGCCCGTCTCGCGGGTGGCCTTCATGTAGTTGGAGATGTACTCGTCACGCATATCGGGCATGACGTCGGCGGGAACGCGCACCTGATCACGGGTGATCTTCGGCATGGGTATCCTCCTTGATTCGCAAATAAACAACG
>CAJUFS010000106.1 GCA_910585575.1 uncultured Adlercreutzia sp.
ATCTACACTATAGCCTACACTCTTTCCCTACACGACGCTCTTCCGATCTCGAGGCCCAGCGTATTCGCCTGGCCACGCAGATCGGCGCCGGCCTCATGGGCGTGCTCTACATCTTGGACGAGCCCTCCATCGGCCTGCATCAGCGCGATAACGAGCGTCTCATCGCCACCTTGGAGCGCCTGCGCGATCTGGGCAACACCGTGGTAGTGGTGGAGCACGACGAGGACACCATCCGCGCTGCCGACTTCGTGGTGGACATGGGTCCGCGCGCCGGCGAGCACGGCGGCGAGGTCATTGCGGCGGGCACGCCGGCCGAGGTCATGGCCACCAAGGGCTCCATCACGGCCGACTATTTGTCGGGGCGCCGCCGCATCGCGGTGCCGGCCGAGCGCCGCAAGCCCGGTCGCGGCTCGCTCAAGATGACGGGCGCCACCGAGAACAACCTGCAGAACGTCACCTTGGAAGTGCCTATCGGCACGCTGACGGTGGTCACGGGCGTGTCGGGTTCGGGCAAGTCGTCGCTGGTCACCGATACGCTGGCGCCGGCTCTGGCCAACCGCTTGAACCACGCGCATCGCCGTACGGGGCCCTACCGCAAAATTACGGGCCTCGACAAGCTCGACAAGGTCATCAACATTGACCAGAGCCCCATCGGCCGCACCCCGCGCTCGAATCCGGCCACCTATATCGGCTTGTGGGACGACATCCGCGCCCTGTTCGCCAGCACGAGCGAGTCCAAGGCGCGCGGCTACTCGCCGGGGCGCTTCTCGTTCAACGTGAGCGGCGGCCGCTGCGAGGCCTGCAAGGGCGATGGCCAAATCAAGATCGAGATGCACTTCCTGCCCGACGTCTACGTGCCCTGCGAGGTGTGCAACGGCGAGCGCTACAACCGCGAGACGCTGCAGGTCACCTACCGCGGCAAGAACATCGCCCAGGTGCTCGACATGACCGTGGAAGATGCCCTGGCCTTCTTCGAGAACATCCCGGGCATCAAGCGCAAGCTGCAGACGCTCTACGACGTGGGCCTGGGTTACGTGCGCCTGGGGCAGCCGGCCACCACGCTTTCCGGCGGCGAGGCCCAGCGCGTGAAGCTTGCCAGCGAGCTGCAGAAGCGCCAGAGCGGCAAGACCTTCTACATCCTCGACGAGCCCACCACGGGCCTGCACTTCGAGGACGTGCGCCAGCTGCTTGAGGTGCTCGAGCGCTTGGTGGACGCCGGCAACACCGTGCTGGTCATCGAGCACAATCTGGACGTCATCAAGTGCGCTGACCACATCATCGATCTGGGCCCCGAGGGCGGCGACCGAGGCGGTCAGATTATCGCCCAGGGCACGCCCGAGGAGGTGGCCGAGGTGGAGGGCTCCTTCACGGGGCACTTTGTGAAGCGCATGCTGGAAGCTGCCAAACAGCCGGTAATGGAGCTGGCGGAGTAGCAGCGCGGCACTTCTTCCCAAGGAAATAGTGAAGCTGTGGCCCTGTCCCCAGTCGGGGGCGGGGCCACGGTATAATAGCGGGAAGCATGAAGAAACGAACCCGCGAAAAAGTAGCCCTTCTGGTGTTCGCCCTCCTGGTTATCCTCGGGGGCGCCGTGCTTTTGCGCTACTTTGAAACAGGTCGCTCGTGGAATGTGGCGGCCTCGGCGGTTGATGACGTGTTCGGCCAGATGCAGGGCTATACCACCATCGTCTATGACGGCACCTACGATCCGCTCGATGCGCTGCGTCCGGCGGTGGACCCCAATGACGAAGAGAACAAGGAGCCCGAGACCATCGGCGCCATGGTAGCGGCCGAGCTCTCGCGGCTGCCGCTTGATATGATCGAGCGTCCCGTGTACGCCTCGGACGTGCGGTCTTCCTACGAAGAGAAGGGCTCGGGCGTCATCACGCTCGACTTGGATGATTTGAAGCGCTATGCCGACCCCGTTGTGCTTCGCGCCGGCGACCGCAAGATCGGGGTGGTGGCCGTGGACTACTACGCCACGAAAAAGCGCCTCGCTGATCTGCGGGAACAACTGTCCGAGCTCGGAGCGGAATCCTTCGTGTGCCTGGTGCCGCGCCTTTCCTGTCTGGCTACCACCGAAGGTTTCCAGGCGGTTATCGTCGCTGACGACTCGCAGGCGCCGGCAGGGGAGACCTCCGAGGGGGAAGGCGGCGCCTTAATCATTTACGCCCCCGAGAAAGAGCAGGTAGGCGTCTTGCTGCTGACGGCCCTGAACGTGCCGTCCTCCAAGGTGTACTCGTCGCTGTAGGGGAGTGCCGAGCAGCGGGAGTTGACGCGTGCTTTCGCCCGTGGGTTGGCTAGCCTTGTGCCTCGATGTCGGCGAAGAATTCCGCGTAGGTGATGCCGAAACCCGTCACAATGCGCTCGAGGGTGTCGAAGCCGAAATTCCGGTTCCCCTTCTCAATGTCGGCCAGGTAGCTGCGGTTGATGCCCGTCATCAGTGCGAACTTTTCCTGCGTGATGCCTTGCTCGCGGCGCAGGGCTTTTACACGCATGCCAACTTTGTTTCTGATAGCAGTCTTTTCCATAGGCGAAAGCCTAGGCGCTCGCTTATAATGCAATGTATGCTATAAGAAACAATTTTGTCAGTTTCTTAGCTAGTGGCTAAGGTAGGGAGGTTCTATGATGGGTAACGGTATCGACTTCGTAAAGCATGGCTTTCATGGCCTAGCTTTGGCTGGCATGGTGTTTACGGCGCTCTTGTGCGCAGCGCTTCTCGCTGGCTGCGTCTCGACAAGCAATGGCGAACCTTCGGCCGCGCAGCCCGCGGCTTCCCCTTTGGCAGAAGAGCAGGGCGCCAATGATGCGACGGAGCCAGTCGACTCGACGGACGATCCTTCTTCTGAGGAACTAGATGAGCCGGAGCCTGTGGATAAAGAATCGCTCAATGCGCTTATCGAAGAGTGCTCTCAACTTGACTCCGCATCCTATACGAAGGACACCTTCAAGGAGTTTAAAGCGGCGCTGAAAGAAGCAAGGAAGGTCGCGAAGGCTGAGGACAAAACACAGAATCAGGTAGACAGCGCCATTGTCAACTTGAATGCTGCTCGAGAAAAGCTTGTCGAGAAATTCAACCCTGATAGCTACAAGTCGGTGAAGTACGAAAAGATTGCGCGAAACCCCGATGACTATGTGGGTAAAAAGATTAAATTTAGCGGCACTGTGCTGCAGGTGATCGAGGGCGAAGAAGAGAATATGATTCGTCTCGGCACCAAAGATACCTACGACGACGTAGTGATCGTAGGCTACGATCCGGCTTTGAAGAAGGAGCGAATCCTCGAAGACGATGTCGTTACCGTCTATGGCGACTGCGTAGGTCTTTACTCCTATGAGGCAACGTTGGGGCAAACCATCACGTTGCCTGCGCTTTTTGCGGCCGAAATTACGATCGATAACTAGCTATTGTTAGCTGACAGCTAATGAAATTTCATGATGCTACGCCGATAATCAAAGAGATATTTGAGAGACGAAAGGGAGATGTATGGAGAAGGCAAACGAAGAGCATCAAGAAAAAAACCGCGGTTTGCTGTTTGCTGTGACGATGCTGTTGTGCGTTGTCGGGCTTTTTGCGGCAGTGCTCGATTACGACAAGGCATGGGCTGATGACAGCAAAGGCCCTTATGCGATGATCTACAAGAATCCGGGAAGCTACACGTACACGCTGGTGTTCCAGAACGATAATACGCCAGATGCCCGCTACGGCACTTTGGCGGAAGAGCACGATGAAGTTATTTGCGATAGCCAGAATCCTGATGAATGGTGTACCTGCTGGAGTGCAAGTTGGACGAATTTGGATATCACAAAAGTGGTGGTCCGCGACCCGATGAGCCCTCACAACATGGATTGTTGGTTTTGGTATCTCGAGAACCTTGAGAGCGTAGATCTAGCAAAACTGGATACGTCACAGGTTCACGATATGTCCTATATGTTTACTGGTTGCGACAAGTTGAAGACCCTGAATTTAAGTAATTTCAATACCGCCAATGTCACTAATTTCTCGCATATGTTCTCGAGCTGTGACGCTTTGACATCGGTTAACGTGTCGTCTTTCAACACGTCAAAAGCTACCGATATGTCCTATATGTTTGCAAGCTGCAATGAGCTTGCGACGCTCGACATTTCGTCTTTCGATATGCGCAACGTGTTGGATGCCACCTCTATGTTCCCAAGCGACTGGGGCAAGCTTGCCACGGTGAAGGTGGGGGCGAACGGTAACGTGCGCACGCTGTTGCCGACTCCGGATCGCTACTATATCGAGGGCGCTACGGGGAAGTGGGTCGGTGCATCGGGAGCTGCCTACGCTTCGTCGAGTATCCCTTCCTTTAAAGCTGACACGTATAAAGCGCAGCGCGGTTATTCGGTTGCCAACCTTACAACATCGCTGTCGAAGTACTACTTTGATTACACGGGCAGTGCCATCAAGCCGGCCGTGTCGGTAAAACTGAGTTACGACACACCCCTCAAACAGGGGAAGGACTATACCGTCTCCTATTCCAGCAATGTGAACGCTGGAAAAGCTACGGTGACCATCAAGGGTATGGGCAACTATGGAGGAACGGCAACCGAGACGTTTACCATCTACCCGCTTTCTATCAGCAGCTCGAATGTGGCTAAAATCCCCATTCAAGACTACACGGGCAAAGCTCTCAAACCGGTACCCACGGTTAAAGTGGGTGGCAAGACGCTGAAAGCTGGCCGCGATTTCACCGTTAAGTACTACTCAAATAAAAAAGTTGGCACGGCGATGGTCTACATAGCCGGTAAGGGGAACTACAGCAGTAGTTGCTATGCGTACTTTACCATTGCCAAGCGCGCTAAGCAGCCCATGACCGTCAAAGCCAATGCTAAAAAGGCCAAGGCAAAGACGTTGAAGAAGAAGGCCGTTGCGCTTTCGAAGACGGTGACGGTGAAGAAGGCCAAGGGTAAGGTGACGTACAAGAACGTCAGCACGCAGAAAGCGGCTAAGAAGTTCAAGGTCAATGAGAAGACGGGCAAGATTACGCTTTCGAAGGGTACCAAAAAGGGTACCTACAAGGTGAAGATCAAGGCGACGGCTGCGGGTAACAGCAGCTATAAGGCTGGATCGAAGACTGTTACGGTGAAGGTGGTCGTTAAGTAATTTCCGCACGCACCGTTCCTTCCGAAAAGCCCGGTTGGTTGTCCAGCCGGGCTTTTGTTGTTCGCTCATCACCTATCTGATCGGCCTCTTTTCGCTCAATGAAGTCTCCCGTGTTCCGTTAGCCGCTCGTTTCACCCCCTTGTTTCTCCTTTTGTTTCTGGTCAGTTAATAAGTCATCGATTCGAAAATCGCCGTCTTATAATGGCCGCAACGCACGGGACGTCGTGCAGGATGCGACGGTTTTCGCCGTCCGAGCAACTAGGAGGTCCGCATTGAGTTACGTCGACAACGTCATCGAGCAGGTTAAGGCGAAGAACGCCGAGCAGCCCGAGTTCATCCAGGCCGTCACCGAGGTACTGCAGTCCCTCGAGCCGGTCATCGAGGCCCATCCCGAGTACGAGGCTGCCAGCCTCCTGGAGCGCATTGTAGAGCCCGAGCGCGTCATCATGTTCCGCGTGCCGTGGGTCGACGACAACGGCAAGGTGCAGGTGAACCGCGGCTTCCGCGTGCAGTTCAACAGCGCTATCGGCCCCTACAAGGGCGGCCTGCGCTTCCATCCGTCCGTGAACCTGGGCATCATCAAGTTCCTGGGCTTCGAGCAGATCTTCAAGAACAGCCTGACCACGCTGCCCATGGGTGGCGGCAAGGGCGGCTGCGACTTCGACCCGAAGGGCAAGTCCGACATGGAGGTCATGCGCTTCTGCCAGGCCTT
>CAJUFS010000107.1 GCA_910585575.1 uncultured Adlercreutzia sp.
AGGGCGGCTTCTACCCGCACAACTATCCCAGCAACTTCACGGGCATCAACGCCGGTCGCGTGGCCACCTTCGCCCGCATCGCCGCCAAGCACGCCCTGGGCGTGGAGTAAACGCAGCTAAGCGCGTAGCGCAGCCCCCAGCTTTTCCCGAGCCTGCCACCCTCCCCGCAGGCACCGTTTCGGCCCCTTGTCGCATACGCGGCAAGGGGCTTTTGCGTTGGGTGTTCCTAATTTTCTGCTTCTTGCTTTTGCACGAGGTCAATGAGCTCCTGGCGCGAATGGACGCCCAGCTTGGCGTAGATATGCTTGGCGTGAGTAGCCGCGGTTTCGCGGCTGATGATCAGCTCATCGCGGATGTAGGGGATAGAGCGTCCTTGGGCCAAGAGTGCGAACACCTCGGTCTCGCGCGGGGTGAGGCGGTGGGTTGCCGCCAGGGCCGTTACGGCGCTGGTCTCTGCAGAAGCCGCAGAAGCGGCGGCCGCGGTGGTTGAACTTTGCGCGGTGGGCGTCGCTGGAGCGACGGGCGCGGTGGCCGCATTCTGCGGGGTGAGCGTGGCCGGCAGGGTTGTCGGCTCCGCGCTTTGCGTGGCGAGCGTCGCAGACCCTCCAGGCGCAGTGGTCGATGCGTCGGCAAAGTTGGTGGCGTTGGTGTGGCTGGCGAGAGATGCGACCAGGGCGTTGGCGCTGCTCGCTTCCAGGCCTTCTGATCCCTTCTCGAGATCCACGCGATGGAAGACGGCGGTGTCGTTCAGTGTGAGCATGGTGACCACCACCAGTGCTACGATGCACAGCGTGGCAGCCCACAGAATGCCGTCGGGCGCGGTGGCCGCCAGCGGGGCTACGCAGACCCACAGGGTGCAGCCCACTAAGTCGCCGGCATGCACGAACAACCAGCCCCAGCTGGTGGCTTGGGTCGGGGTGGCCTGTCCGCTGGCGGCATAGCTAGCGAAGTAGATCTGCGCGATGAGGCAGAAGGTGAAGCGGCCGGCCAGCGAGGCGGCAAAGGTCACAATGCCGCCTTCGGGGCCCAGAAGGATAATGGCGGCAAAGCCAATGACCAGCACGGGGCACATCCAGCGGTAGAGAAACGCCAGGGAAATACGGCGCGGACCCGACAGGGCAAAGACGGCCACAATGGCCATCATGAGAGCACTGATCAGCAGAATAATTTGCAGGGCCAGCCCCTGCACCTCGGACTGATCGATCATTCCCGCAATGCTGACCACCGAGAAGACGCCCATGATGCCAAAGCCAACCCGGCTGAGTTTGGAGGTTCGGTGGCCTGCCCCGGAGTGGTTATCGTATGCGACCCCGTGATGCCGAGAGTCCGAGCGTCGCGACTGGCTCGTTGGCGCCAAATGGGAAGCAGTCTCTTCGCTATCAGCGGAAGCCCGGGTCCTCGCTATGTGGGCGAGCGCCTGTTCTCTGCGGGCGATCTGCGGAGTCCAGACCAAATGGAAGCACCACCCCGAAAGCAGCGGGAAAAGGCTCGCAAGCGTCACCGCCACCCATCCATCGGTAGCCGACACCAGCAGAACGAGCAGGGCGGCCGAGACGGCCGAGATTGGCGCAAGACTTTCTGCGCTTTCCCGTGAAATGACGGCATAATATTCGCCCCACATGACCCAAAGGAGT
The DNA here is from genome assembly GCA_910585575.1 of uncultured Adlercreutzia sp. Classification (GTDB taxonomy): domain Bacteria; phylum Actinomycetota; class Coriobacteriia; order Coriobacteriales; family Eggerthellaceae; genus Adlercreutzia. Next base: position 1,635 of record CAJUFS010000107.1, read on the forward strand.
GCGCTGCCGATGCCCGTTGCTACAGATCCGACGGCAAAGGCCGCTGCCTCCAGCACGGGATTGGGCAGGCTGAGAAACATGAAAGGCGTGCTGAGCCCGGTGAGTAGGGGAACGGCCACGATCAGGCTCCGCCGGGAAGTGGGAGCTCCGAAGTGAGGCTCCGCTAGAAGAATCACGGCAAGCGCTACAACCGAGGATCCTAGGGGCATGAGAGTGTAGAACAGCTCGATGCCGATATTCGCGCTGCCCGATGCCCGGGGCATGCCCTCGAAAGCCCCGGCGGCATTCGTGTAGAACACGCAGAACACCCACGCCAGCAGAAAACCCCAGCCCAATTGCCGCAACGGCGCGACCGCGTTGCCCTGATCGTGCATAGAAACCCCTCCCTTTGTTGGCAGCATTGTACCGCGCCCGCCGCCCGAATGGCAGGGAACTTGCACCCTGACAGCCCCTGTGCTATTATCCCTTCTTGCCGACAAGGCGGCGGCGCTCTTGGCAGCGCGAATAATACCTGGCGGCTCCGTTTCATGGACGAGAGCTGCGCGGCTCGACCGCAGGCCTGACAAGCAGGTCATTTCAAAGCCAAATCCGCTTTTTGGTTTTTTACGCCCTTGTGCAAATTTCTCCCCAAAACATCTTGAATCTTTGCTACTATTTTGCGTTGCTGCTTTATCAGACCGCTTGGAGGAGCAACTTTTGGCTAAAGAAGATGTAATCGAACTCGAGGGTACGGTGCTCGAAGCCCTGCCCAATGCGATGTTCAAGGTGGAACTAGAGAACGGTCACACCATTCTCGCTCACATTTCCGGCAAGATGCGTATGCACTACATCAAAATCCTGCCTGGAGACCGCGTCACTGTGGAGCTTTCCGTCTACGACCTCAATCGTGGTCGCATCACCTACCGCTTCAAGTAGGCCTCCCCGCTTCTGAGGAAGCCGCCCCGCCGCGAAGACTCGGATCCTTCGCGGTTGGCACAGCTGAGAAAACAATCGCCAGCGGCTGGGCGTGTACGTATAGAACGATCCGCATACCGAAAGGAAAGTGATATGAAGGTACGTCCTTCGGTCAAGAAGATGTGCGACAAGTGCAAGATCATCCGACGCCATGGCAAGATCCTCGTCATCTGCGAGAATCCGCGCCACAAGCAGCGTCAGGGCTAGGAAGAAAGGAACTGTAAGTAATATGGCACGTCTCGTTGGTGTCGATCTTCCTCGCAACAAGCGCATTGAGATCGCCTTGACCTACATTTACGGCATTGGCCTCACCACTGCCAAAGAAATCATCGCCGCTACCGGCGTTGATCCCGACATTCGCGTGAAGGACCTCTCCGAGGAAGATCTCGCGAAGCTGCGCGACTACATCCAGCAGAACCTCAAGGTCGAAGGCGACCTGCATCGCGAGGTTTCGCAGAACGTGAAGCGCCTCATGGAGATCGGTTGCTATCGCGGTCTGCGTCATCGTCGCGGCCTGCCCGTTCGTGGTCAGCGCACGCATACGAACGCTCGTACCCGCAAGGGTCCGCGCAAGCAAATCGGCGGCAAGAAGAAGTAGTGAGGTAAGCTAACCGTGGCTAAGAAACAAGTACGTACGCGCATCAAGCGCTCCGAGCGTAAGAACATTGCCGTGGGTGCTGCCCACATCAAGTCTACGTTCAACAACACCATTGTCTCCATCACCGATCCTCAGGGCAACGTGATCTCCTGGCAGTCCGCGGGCACCGTGGGCTTCAAGGGCTCCCGTAAGTCCACGCCGTTCGCCGCGCAGATGGCCGCCGAGGCCGCCGCGAAGACGGCCATGGAGCACGGTCTGAAGAAGGTTGCCGTCTACGTGAAGGGCCCCGGCTCTGGTCGCGAGACTGCTATCCGTTCTCTTCAGGCTGCCGGCCTCGAAGTGGCCAGCATCCAGGACTGCACTCCCATCCCGCACAACGGCTGCCGCCCCAAGAAGCGTCGTCGCGTGTAACTGAAAGGATCGTACATTATGGCAATCAACAGAACTCCGGTTCTCAAGCGCTGCCGTCAGCTGGGCATCGATCCTGTGGTGCTCGGTTACTCCAGCAAGAAGGAATCTATCCGCCAGCCGAAGCGTCGTCGCAAGGAGAGCGAGTACGCCATGCAGCTGCGCGAGAAGCAGAAGGCCAAGTTCATCTACGGTGTGCTCGAGAAGCAGTTCCGTGGTTACTTCAAGCGCGCCAAGTCCATGCAGGGTCAGACCGGTGAGAACCTGATGACCATTCTGGAGACCCGTCTCGACAACGTGGTTTTCCGTCTGGGCTTCGCTCGCACTCGTAAAGAGGCTCGTCAGATGGTCACCCATGGCCACATCTGCGTGAACGGCCGCCGCGTGGACATCCCGTCCTTCCGCGTGCGTCCCGGCGAGCTGGTTTCCGTGGCCCCCAAGGCCAAGGAGCTCCTGGTTGTGAAGAGCGCCCTCGTGTCCAACGAGCGCGTTCAGGTCCCCGCTTGGCTCGAGATCGATATCGAGAAGCTGCAGGGCAGCGTGCTGTCCCTCCCGACGCGTGACCAGATCGATCTGGACATCAACGAGCAGCTCATCGTCGAACTGTACTCGAAGTAATCGCGGCTTTTAAGGAGGCTATTCACACATGACAGAGTTCATGAGGCCTACAGTAACTACGGAGGAAGTCAACGACACCGTTGCCCGTTACATCGTCGAGCCGCTCGAGCGTGGTTACGGCAATACGCTGGGCAACTCCATGCGTCGCGTGCTGCTCTCCTCGCTGGACGGGGCGAAAGCCACCGCTATCCAGATCGAGGGCGTGCAGCATGAGTTCACCACGGCCGAGGGTGTCATCGAGGACATCACCGACATCGTGCTGAACGTCAAGGGTCTGGTGTTTTCCGCTCTCCTCGACGACGTCGAGGAAGCTACCGCCCATGTGTTTGCCGAGGGTCCCTGCACCGTCACCGGTGCCGACCTCGAGGTGCCCGGCCAGTTCACGCTGGTGAACCCCGAGCACGTCATTGCCACGGTTGCCGACGGCGGCCAGCTGGACATGACCATTCGCATCGGCGTGGGTCGCGGCTACGTGTCGGCTGAGCGCAACAAGCGCACGGAAGATCCCATCGGCATCATCCATGTCGACTCCATATTCTCGCCGGTTCGCCGCTGCACCATGAATGTGACCGACACGCGCGTGGGTCAGCGCACCGACTACGACAAGCTGGTGCTCGAGGTGGAAACCGACGGCTCTATCGCTCCCACCGAGGCGGTGTGCCGTGCGGCCAACATCATCAACCAGTACATGGGCGCGTTCCTGAGCCTGTCCGACACGGGCGAGGAGGAAGAGGGCGAGGCTCCGTCCATCTTCGCTCCCGAGGGCCAGGAGTCCAACGCCGAGCTTGACAAGCAGATCGAGGATCTGGACCTTTCCGTCCGCTCCTACAACTGCCTGAAGCGCGCGGGTATCCATTCCGTGCGTCAGCTCGTTGAGTTCTCCGAGAACGACCTGCTGAACATCAGAAACTTTGGTGCGAAGTCCATCGAGGAAGTGAAGGACAAGCTCATTTCCATGGACCTCAATTTGAAGCTTTAGGAGACACGACACTATGAGACACAACAAGAAGGGGCGCAAGCTCGGCACCGACTGGAGCCACACTAAGGCGATGAAGCGCAGCCTGGTTACCGCCCTGTTCCTGAACGACCGCATCAAGACGGTCGAGGCCCGCGCGAAGGAGATCCGCCCGCAGGTCGACAAGATCATCACCTGGGCCAAGCGCGGCGACCTTCATTCCCGCCGTCTGGCCATCGCCTACCTGAACGACAAGGAGCTCGTGCGCGAGATCTTCGAGAAGGT
>CAJUFS010000108.1 GCA_910585575.1 uncultured Adlercreutzia sp.
AGGAACACCAAGAACAGGAGGGCTGCCAGCTCGCGGTCGGTGGCCTCTTCCATGGCAAGCACTTCCTTGATCTTCTTCAGGCGGTAGCGCACGGTATTGGGGTGCTGGAACAGCGCCTCGGCGCAGGCGCGCACCTCGCCATAGCTGGCGGCGAAGGCCTCGGCGGTTTTTCCCAACTCAGCGTCGTGCTCGGCATCGTAGTCGAACAGCACCGAACGAAGCAGATCGGCCGAACGCGCGTAGAGGCGATCGGTGCGGGCCGCGGCGCGGAACGCATCGAAGCGCAGGATAGTCCAGCGGGTAATGGGGACGCCGTCGGCCATGGCCGTCTGCAGCGCTGCCATGGCCTGACGCACGGCGATGTCCCCCTCGCCCAGAGACACTTCCTGGCTGATGCCGCACACGAGCGGACCGGCGGTAGCGATGCACTTGGCCAGGTCGGCATCGGATATGGCAATGGCCTTCAAAGGAGGCCTCTTGAAAGAGACGAACCCCAAAAGCATGCCCCGGTAGCGGCAAACGAAGGTGCGCTCCACATCGTCCCAGCGCTCGCCGTAGCCCACGAGCACTTCTTCCACCACTTTCTGAAGCGCACGCAGGCTGGCATCGTCCTCGGTGACGGCCTGGATGGCCATGCACTGGATGGTGGCGCCGGTGACGCCCGCGATGGTGAAGAAGGTGGAGCGCACCGCCTGCTCATCGGAGGGAGCAAGAATACGGTCAATGAGGTGCACGCGCTCCCATTCGGCCGCGTCGTCGTCGAGCAGGTTCATGAGGTCGGCAATGACGCGCTCCATGAAGCGGCCCTCGTAGAAGAGCACGGGAACGCCCGCCTCGGCACTGGCAGCCGCCACCCGCGGAGTAACCTCGCGCAGCACCACTGCCTTCACGGCGATGGCAGCCACCTTGCGCTCAATAAGAGCCAGAAGAGCCTCTTCGGCCAGGTCGGGGTGAAGTTCGGCAAAGCCCAGCGTGGTAAAGATCATCTCCCCTTCCGAGAAGAGGTCGTAGCGACCCGTGAAGGGCTCGTGATCGAGGGTGCCCACGCCCACTACTTCGCGCTCGCGGGCCCCTTCGCACGGAGCGGCCAGCCATATGGAGTCGAACGCGCGCATGGTCATGACATCGCCCACGGTGATCATGGTGCCCCTCTTTCTCGATTCGTGCATTGCTGCTGGCAGCGTTGTACCACACCGAGATCAGCCGCGCCAGCGATGGTCGACAGAAGCGGTCTTTCGTAGTGCTTTAGCTGTGCCGCGCCGAGCGGCGGAAGGTGCGCACACGCAGGAACGAGCCGGCCGGCACGGGCGCGGCGTCTGCGGGCATTTCGAAACGGTACACATTGCAGGAGCGATTGGCGGCCGCTGCGGGAATCCAATCGGCGGCGGTGGCGCGGTCCAGGGCCTCCTCCGGCGTAGCGGGCGCGTCCTCATCATGAACGTCGGGACCGAAGGTGGCCAGCCAATGCAGGTCGCGTACCGCGAGAGTGCGCGACGGCTGGTGCGGCGCGAGGGTTTCCAGCTCGTCGCCTTCCGCGAAACGATTGCGGCACAGGACCGAGAGGAAGCCGTCCTTGCAGCCAACCACGTCGGCCACGTGCATGGTCTCCTGCTCGTAGCCGTCATAGGTGGGCGCCTGCTCGGCCTCGTCGAAGTAGAAGCCGGTGCCGTAGGGACGGTGGGAGACGGCCAGCAGCTCGTCGGCTACGGCTTCGGGCGCCTCGCCATCGAGCACGCGACGGTAGGCGCCAACCACACTGGCCACGTAGAAGGCCTTCTTGTTGCGCCCCTCGATTTTGATGGAATCCACGCCGGCGTCAGCCAGTTCGCGTAGATGGGCCAGCATGTTCATATCCTTCGCGTTCATGATGAAGGTACCGCGATCGTCCTGTTCGATGGGAAAGAACTCGCCGGGGCGCTTTTCCTCTTCGAGTAGGAATTCCATGGGCTCGTCGGCTTCGGCGCGCGACATGGCACGGGGCGAATCCTCGGAGGAAGAGCGAGGGCCGTTTCCTCCGTCCTCCTCCCCCACCGCGCGGTTGGTGCCCAGCTGGTAGCTCCAGCGACAGGGCTGGGTGCAGTGGCCCTTGTTGCCCGAGCGGCCGGTAAGGTAGCTGCTGATGAGGCAGCGGCCCGACACCGCCATGCACATGGCGCCGTGGGCGAAGGCCTCGATCTCCAAATCGGGCGGCGCGTCCTGGCGCAGGCAACGGATGTCCTCCAGGCTCATTTCCCGAGCGCAGACCACGCGCTTGGCACCGAGGGAATGCCACACGCGGGCCGCGGCGCCATTGGCCACCGAGGCCTGGGTGCTCACATGGCGCTCCACCCGCGGCGCCACTTCGCCAGCTACGGCGAAGGCACCCAAGTCGCCGATGATGAAGGCGTCGACGTCGGCCGCATCCAGGGCGCGGAAGTAGTCCGGCAGGGCCGTAATGTCGTCGGGATGCATGAGGATATTGCAGGTGACGTGTACCTTCACGCCGTGGGCATGGGCGAAGGCCACGGCTGCAGGGATTTCCTCCAAGGCGAAGTTAGCCGCTCGGGCACGCATGCCGAACCGGTCGGCCGCCAGATACACCGCGTCGGCCCCGAACCGCACGGCGGCCCGCAGCTGCTCCATCCCACCCGCCGGGGCAAGAAGCTCCATGTTGATTCGGCTTGACACCGCTTGAAGACTACCCCTCGTAGGTGACGCGGGCGCCTTGGGGGGTGTCTTCGATAGTGAAGCCCAGACCGGCCAGACCGTCGCGGACGCCGTCGGCCACGGCCCAGTTCTTCTCGGCGCGCGCCGTGGCGCGGGCCTCCAGCAGGGCAGCCACGGCTGCCTCTGGATCGTCCCCCGTGTAGCCGGCCAGATCGGCTGCCAGCGCGATGACCTCCACCGGGTAGGCCTCGCCCACCCCGGCGGCAGACACGTCAATGCCCAGCACGTCCATGAGCTCCACAATGGCGTCGCGAGCGGCACGCACCGCCGGGTAGGTGTCGCCGTTGAGCTGCGTGGTGTCGGCCACCATGGCATTGGCGTCGGTCACGAAGGAGAAGATCTCGCCCACAGCCGCCGGCGCGTTGAAATCGTCGTCCATGGCCTCGGTGAAGTTCGCCCGCAGCGTCGCCACGCGATCGGTAAGCGCCGCAGCGTCGAGCACAGCCACCAGCTCGGCCTTCGCCTCAGCGATGCCGCCCACGGCGTCATCGCCCTGGGGCTGGCCCGTTTCCAGCAGCCAGTCGAGCGCCTTCACGGCGTTCTCGATGCGCGTGAGGGCCGCATCGGCCTCGGCCACGCGCTGCTCGCCGAACACGAGCGGGCTGCGGTAGTGGCTTTGCAGCATGAGCATGCGCAGGGCCGCCGGGCGCACCTGCTCGAGCACCTCGTGCAGCAGCAGGAAGTTGTTCAGCGACTTCGACATCTTCTCGGTCTCGCCGGTTTCGGCGTTGGCAATCTGCAGCATGCCGGAGTGCATCCAGTAGTTGGCGAAGGCGCTGTCGCAGCCGCACTCCGACTGGGCGCGCTCGTTCTCGTGGTGCGGGAACACCAGATCGGCGCCGCCGCCGTGAATGTCGAAGGGCAGGCCCAAGTACTTCTCGGACATGGCCGAGCACTCGATGTGCCAGCCCGGACGGCCCTGACCCCAAGGCGATTCCCACGCTGGCTCGCCGGGCTTCGCGGCCTTCCACAGGGCGAAGTCGAGCGGATCGCGCTTGCGATCCTCCAGGCCCTGGCCGTCAGCGCGCAGCTCGCGATGGCCGCCTTCCATCTCATCGATGTCGCGCCCGGAAAGGCCGCCGTAGCCGGGGTCGGTGCGCACGGCGAAGTACACGTCGCCGTCGGCCTCATAGGCATGGCCGCGCTCGATGAGGCGCTGGATGAGGGCGATCATGGTGTCGATTTCCTCGGTAGCCTTCGGACGGATCGTGGGGTCTTCCACGCCGGCCGCATGCATATCCTCGATGAACAGGCGCGTGTACTCCTCGGCCACTTCCGCTGCGCTGCGGCCCTCTTCGCCCGCACGCTTGATGATCTTGTCGTCCACGTCGGTGACGTTCTGCACGAAGGTGACGTCGAAGCCGCGCCAGGCCAGGTAGCGGCGGATCATGTCGAAGGAAATGAAGGTACGCGCATTGCCGATGTGGATGCGGTTGTACACCGTGGGGCCGCACACGTACATGGAGACCTTCCCCGGCTCCACCGGCTCGAACTCCACCTTCTGACGGCGGCGGGTATCGTACAGCTTGATCATGGGGACCTTCTTTCGCAGATCGGCCGCAGCGCTGGGCGCCGGCCGCTTCATTCTTAGGGTTGTGCCATTGTAGCGCAACAGAAAAGCCCCGATGCGGAAGGGCATCGGGGCTTCAGAGAAAGAGTTGTACTTGGAAGGCCGCGCGCTTACTTGGAGGGACAACGCACGGGCCGCATGTTATTCGTCGACCTCGGCCGAAGGGCTTTCTTCGGCCTCGACGCTGGCGTGGTAGTTGCCGGACGTGCCGCTCACCTTGTAGACGTAGGTCTTGCCGTCCTTGTCGAAAGTGCCGACGGCCGCGCCGTGCTCCTTGAGCTGGCTGGTCACGTCGATGGGCTCCACGCCCTCAACGGACACGATAACGCCGCCGTCCTTGGACTCGAGCACCTGGCAGGGCAGCGTTTCTACTGCCGGCGCACCCTCCTTGGTGTAGTCGATAATCTCGAAGGTGCCGTCGTTCACGTCGCCGCCTTCGGTGCTCATGGACAGCGTGATGTCGCCGCCTTCGCCGTCCGCGTCCTCCACGGTGTACTCGACGGTGCCCGTCGTCACTTCGCCGTTCTGGCTCATCTGCACGTCCACTTCCTGCGGCTCACCGTTCACCCAGATGGTGGCTTTTTCCACCCAGGTCTCGCCCGTGGCGGCATAGCAAACGCCGTTCGTGACGACGAACACGCCCAGCAGCGCCGCGCAGGCGGCCGTGGCGCACTTCAGCACGTAGTTGCGCTTTTTGGCTTTCTCCATTGGTATGCTCCTCACCTTTCCCAGCAGTTCAGCAGGAGCATGGACGTCGTTCATCATGGCCTGGTACTGGTTCCGGTTCTGGCTCTGATTGCTCATCTTGCCACGCTTCCTTCAGTTGCTGCTTCAATATCTTTCGTGCCCGGGCAAGGCGGGTGCGCACCGTGGGCTCCTTCACGCCCAAGACGGCCGCGATGTCGCGCGTGCTGTAGTCCTCGAAGTAGAACAGGTGCACCACGATGCGGCATTTCTCGGGCAATGACGCTAGGGCGGCGTACAGATCCTCGTAGGCGGGATTGCTGAAGGCCGGCACGTCCTGCGCCGCGCCCAGGGGCGCGCCGTCGGCGTCGGTGATGTCGCGTAACTCCACGCGTCGGCGCCACAAGGTGCGCCAGAGGCTCTTGCACTCGTTCACCGTCACGCGGATGAGCCACGCCTTC
>CAJUFS010000109.1 GCA_910585575.1 uncultured Adlercreutzia sp.
CAACCCAACCCAACCCAACCCAACCCAACCCAACCCAACCCAACCCAACCCAACCTATTTGCAAACCGCCCTTTGAAAGGGCTCGAAACGAAAGGACTCTCATGAACATCCTGTTTATCAACGGCGGAGAAAAGAACGGCAACACCGCCCGTATGGGCCGAGAGCTGATCGGCGATCGCGCCTTCACCCAAATTGATTTGGCCGACACCAAGGTCTATGACTACGGCCAGGTGTTTGCCGGTGGCGAGGACGATCAGTTCGACGAGGTGCTAGCCGCTGTGCGCAAAGCCGATGTGCTGGTGATGGGGTCGCCCGTGTACTGGCATAACTTGTCTGGCATGCTGCGCAACCTGCTTGATCGCTTCTACGGCCCGGTGCCCGAGGGCAGCTTATCCGGCAAGCGCCTCTTCTTCGTGTTCCAGGGCGCGGCACCTTCGGCCGATATGCTGAAGTGGGGCGAGTACACCATGAGCCGTTTCGCCGGCCTGTACGGCATGGATTACGAGGGCATGGCTACCTCGGATGCCGAGGCACGGAAGTTGGGGGCGCGGCTGTAAATGTAACTCATGCCGGCCAGAATGGCCAATTGGGCTGCGTCTTCCATCCGAGCCTCGCGAGCGTGGTCAATCACGCTGCGGTTTCCATCCTCGTCGCGAAAAAAGGCATTTTCTGGTCAATTAGCCTGCGTTTTCCATCGATTTCCCTGCGGGCGCTCGTGAGAGCATCGCTGGTCAACGCTCTGAACTGGACAAACGCCAGGTGCTTTTTCGCATGATGGAAAACGCCTTGGATTTGACCACCGAATCGATGGAAACCACGGCCCGATTGACCAAAAACCAGCCAAAACGGAGTCGCCGATGGAAAACACGCCCTGATTGACCATGCTTCTGAGTTGCTAGGAGGTGAAATTTGGTTGCTTCCTTTTGTGAGTGCGGCGGCCCTCCATGCCCGTGCGGGTGACCCGCCTTGCCTCGCCTTAAGGCAAAGCACCCCTGGCAGCGGAGTGGGACGGAGCTGCCAGGGGTAGAAGGGAGGGCTTACGAAGCGCGTCGTGTGGTTAGAGGGCTGCTACGATTTTGCCGGCCACACGTCCATGGGTCATCGCCATGCCCATGGAGTTACCGGCGGAAGGGGTTGCGTACGCATTGCCGTAACGCTGTCCCAGGCAGTTGCCTGCTGCGTAAAGTCCCTTGATGGGGGTCGTGTGGTCGCTCTGAAGCACGTTGAGGTGCTCGTCGGTGACAAGTCCCGCCATGGTGACGAGGCCGGCGGATACGCGTCCGTCGTTGGTGCGTACCGCGCCGTAGAACGGCGGCGTCTTGATGGGAAGCAGCAAGTGGGCATCCTTGCCAAAATCGCTATCGACACCGGCCTCGCACAATTCGTTGTAGCGGTCGATGCTTGCAAGCGCCGTTTGCAGTGCGTCGCCTTCGTAGCCAAGGAAGCCGAGAAGCTCCTCGAGTGTGTTGGCAGCGTAAACCTGGGTTGTCTGACGGCGGGTAAGGATATACATGGAGACGTCTTGCACATCGCCGCCTTCGGGGTTGCCAACCTCGACGTTTTGGATGGCCTGGTTCATTTCTTCTACGACGTCGGGCACGCCCCAGTTGGGTGCGCCGTGGTCTACGCTGGCAAGCTTTACGGAGTCCATGTAGTTGGCGTCAGCGATAGCGGTGAAAATGCCGAGGGGCTGGCGGAAGGTGGCCGGGGCGAGCATCTGGGCCATGGCCTCGTTGACGTATCGCTTGCCTTGGGCGTTGAGGTACAGAAACGGCGTGGTGCCCCAGGGCCCCGGAGGCATCCACATAGCGAAGTTCTGCGCCGGTCGCGGCTGAGGCTCGATCATGCCCCCGGCCCAGCAGCCCAGCTTCAGGCCGACGCCATCGCGTCCCATGCCCGTCATTTCCGAACGGTCTTGCTCGACGCGCATGCCCCATTCGGTCACATCGGTCAGCAGGTTGTACACCATATCGGCGTTGCTGGAGAAGTCGCCCGTGCAGAGAATGACGCCCTTGGCGGCGTTGAAGCGGCGATAGCCGTCCGGCCCCTGGGCGATGGCGCCGACAACGTCACCCTGCTCGTTCTGGTCGAGTACCGTCGCGGAGTGCTCCCAGAACCATTGGGCTCCCAGCTCCTCGGCCGCCCAGCGACAGTAGGTTTCAAGCTCGGTCAGGCGGCTTACTTCCTCGCGTCCTTCAATGGGCGTTGTGGGGTTAAAGGAGCCGATAGTTTGCAGGGTCGATGCCCAGGCTTTGTAACCGCTCAGCTCGATGGGGTAGTCTGCCCCGGAGTCTTTGCCATGAGCAATCTGGATAATTGCATTGTCGGGCGCCAGTTCGAATACGTTGCTCGTGTCGGGGGTCACGGCCATGAGGTTGTCGAACATTTCGCCGGAGTTTTCAACGAAGAGACTGATTATCTGAGGGTTGGCGCGGCCTCCGCTGCGACGGTGGTACTCGGCGATGATTTCGCCAGTGTCGTAGGGTCCGTAACCGTGGTCGATCATGAACTGCGAGTTGTAGGCGCAGATATCGTCGCCGAAGCAGTTGAAGGTTTCCTCGGGCTGAATCTCGATGACGGCTACCGAGGCTCCTCCCTGGGCTGCTCCCAGGGCGGCCTGAGTTCCCGCGTGTCCTCCGCCCAGTACGACAACGTCGACATCGATGGTCTCAACGATCTCATCATCGGCAATGGATGGGGCTGCGCCCAACCAGTCGTCAACGCACACATAGCCGCTGGGAATGCTTCCCGTGTCGGCAAGGGCCTCCGCGTTGGCATTAGTGGATGCCGCGGATGCCTCGGACGAGGAAGTGGCGCCGGGCGCGCAGGCGGTGAGGCTGGCTGCAGCGGCGGCCGCGCTTGCAACAGCGGCTCCCTTGAGGAAGCCGCGCCGGTCCAAAAACGTGCTTTTTTCCATGATCCCTCCTGACTTGATATCCATAGTGGGTTGATCCCACTGCCCTGCACCTTATCGGTGCCGCTGGTCGAAATCTATCGTCAGAAAGACGTATTTCCAGTTCAGAGCCGCTGGACGAAATTGGGTATTCCTCCGTTCGGCCAGGAACTTTATAGTTGTGGGCGGAAGGGGAGTCTTGCGAAAGGGTGGGTGCGCATGGGAGAAAGAAGCTGGGAGCTCTGCGCGCGCCAGTGGTCGTTTGCGGCGTTTCTCGCGGTCTCCCTCTCATTTGCGCCTTCGGGCATTCCCTACCTTCACGTGGTTGGTGTTTCCGACGGTTTCAACGCTTTTACCTGCGCGGCGTTGGTCACGTCCTGTTGTAGCGCTGCGCTCTATGTTGCCCTTCGTCTTCTTGGAAGGGATTTCGAATTGAGCCACTCGGCGTCTCTGGGAGCTATAGGCTTCATTGCGGGAACGCTTGCTTTTGCGCTTGTAACGTCCTTGTCGTCTATGCCCGATCAGCTGGCGATTCTGTGTGGAGCGCTTGCTGGTTCAGGCGGCTTCATTTTGTGCCTCTTGTACGCGCGCATATACGCGCCGTTGCCTTTTGATGAGGCGCTTGTCCAGTTTGGAGCCGCCATGGCGCTGGCCGCACTTGCAAGCTGGCTTTTGTATACGAGCAACGGCGCGGTTTTCCTCGTATTGCTTGTTTGCTTGAGTGTGGTGGCTGGCATAGCTCCCTTAATTGATGTCGATTGCGAAGGCATGGATGACGAGGGGGCTTTCTCAGAAGAAGAGCGATCTCCCGACGGCATCGGCGGCTTCTTGCGCACCGTTCGTGCTTCACTGGGAATCTTGGGAGCGCCTTTGCTCGGGTTGTTGGTGTTTGGATACGTGGGGGTGTTGGTCGACGGCGCGCTTATTGCCGAGACCTATGGGTTGCAGATTTTGGGTTTTGCCGTGAGTGGGGCGGGGCTTCTGATCCTAGCGAAACTGCTGCGTCGGCGCCCCCTGTTTCCCTTCGTCTACCAGACGCTCATTCCCTTTCTTGCGGCGGGGGCGCTGGTGGCGCGGGTGATGGTCGCTGAAGGGGTTGCTGCTCAAGCTTTGTTCGACTTCGGGCTGCATCTGATGTTCGGTGCCGTGATTGTGGCGTCGTTTGCGGCGCTGAGCGCCATTGAAAGAACAGGGGAGTTTCCCGGAGGCGTTATCGTGGCCATTGCGTACGGACTATACTGCCTCGTGTCTCTTGGTGGTATTGGAACAGTGCATGCGAGTTTCCATGATGTGCGCTTCTTAAGCGGGGTAGCTTTGACGGTATGGATGGCCTATTTCGGCATCCAGGCGCTTGCCCCTGCTCTGTATGCCTGGATAAGGGGCTATCCCGATGAAGAACGCGATGGCGAACCCGTAGCTGCGAGGTCGATTGCCGATCAGCTCGGAGAGCGGTCTCGCGTGGTGGGAGAGGGGTATGGCCTTACGCAGCGCGAGATTGAGATCCTTGCTTTTCTGGCGCGAGGCCACAGCTCACTGTTCGTCTCCCAGACGCTGCTTATTTCGGATAGCACAGTTCGAACGCACATCAAGAACATCTATAAGAAGCTGGAGGTCTCGTCGCGGGAAGAGCTCATCGCGCTTATAGACGAGCCTGCGGGAGAGGGGAAGCCGGATTCTGCGGAAGAAACGGGCGAGCCTCTGGTTGATGGGGTAGTGCGAGGAAGAAGGTAGGGGCGCCTCGTTCTCTTGTCCTGTGTTGCGGCCCGCAGCCATCTTGACGATCTCGCGGTCCCTGGAACCTCGTCATCCCGGCTCCGGCCCTCTGGACTCGGGCAGCCCGCAGCTGCGTTGCTGATCACGCAACCCCGCGACCTCGGCAGCCGCTCTCTGCCCCTGCTCCCGTAGTCGCCCCCGCCCCCCGCCCTCGTGCATTTCCCGAAAAATTTTTCCCACAATCGCACATTTGCTTGCCCCCAAACGTATTACCCTTGAAAGGCCTTTCTTGGAAGGCGCTGCCGCGACGGATCGCTAGCGCTCGTTACGGCAGCGGCTTCCTCAACCGGACAAGAGGGAAGCACGTGGACAAGCAGGCATACCGACAAGCGGTCGACCAGTTCGGAGACATGGTGTATCGCATCGCGCTCAATCAGACGCGCTGCGCCGCCGATGCCGACGACGTCACCCAGGCGGTGTTCCTCAAGCTTTTCACGAAGCCCCCAAGGTGGATCGAGGATGTGGATCCTATTAAGGCTGCGGATGCGCAATGCGCTAAGCGCGTTATGGGTGCGGAAGGCGCCGAGCGCGCTGCTGCGGCCACGGTTCGCGGAGCCGCAAGCAGCACTGGCCCCGCGCGGGCATCGTTGCCCGTCCCCGATGAGCGCCTGAAGGCGTGGCTCATCCGCGTGACGGTGAACGAGTGCAAGAGCCTCTGGCGCACC
>CAJUFS010000110.1 GCA_910585575.1 uncultured Adlercreutzia sp.
ACCCGCGACCCTCACCTTGGCAAGGTGATGCTCTACCAGCTGAGCCATGTCCGCAAAAGGTACCAGTTGGAGGCGACGCCCGGATTCGAACCGGGGGTGAAGGCTTTGCAGGCCTCTGCCTTACCACTTGGCCACGTCGCCAATTCCTGGCTTCTGTCATTGAAAAGGCCGGTCAAACAAGCGCCTGACCGGCCTTCTGATGACAATGGAGCGGACAACGGGATTCGAACCCGCGACCCTCACCTTGGCAAGGTGATGCTCTACCAGCTGAGCCATGTCCGCATCGCGAGGAAATACTATACGGGATGCCCGGGCGGGATGCAAGACCCAATTTCGAAAAATTTCGCGATTCCCGATAAATGGCAGGGGAGGGCGCTACTCTACGCGCTCTCCGTTCACGATGGCCGCGTCGACGCGCTTCTGAGCGCGCTCGCCGACTTGCTGGGGCGCGGCTCCTGCTTCGGCTTGGGCCACAGCGTCGGCGATGGCCTGATCGGCCAGCTCCTTCTTCCAGGCAGTCAGGCGAGCGTTGAAGGCCATTTGGATAAACTCGAGAACAACGGCGAAGATCATGGCGAAGTAGACCATGAGCTTCTCCACATGCATGTCGAGCAGCTCGATGTCGGTGTGCAGGCCGGCCGAGTCAAGCACGAGCAGGACGCCGATGGCCGTGATGAAGACCAGGGCGAGGATTTTCATCTCGGGATGGGAATTGATGAAGTTGGAAATGGGATCGATGAAGATCATCATGATGATGACGGCGATCATGACGGCCAGAATCATAACGATGAGGTGCTCGGCCAGGCCCACGGCGGTAATCACCGAGTCGATGGAGAAGACAAGGTCCATCACCATAATAGTGCCCACTGCCTGGGGAAGCGAGATGAGGTGGCGCGCCTTGTGCTCTTCGGAGGTCTCGGCCTTGATTTCCGTGAGGGCCAAGACATCGATCAGCTCTTTGATGCCCTTATAGATAAGGTAGGCGCCGCCCAGGAGCATGACGATATCACGCACCGAGAACCCATGGGAATAGCCGCCCAGCTCCAAGGTGAACAGGGGAGTGGTCATGTGCACCAAGTAGGAAGCGAAGCAAAGGAAAAGGATGCGCATGACCAGGGCGCCCGCCAGGCCGAGCTTACGGCCGATGTGCTGCTTTTCCTTCGGAAGGCGATTCGTGGTGATGGAGATGAACACCAAGTTGTCGACGCCAAGCACAATTTCCAAGAAGATCAGCGTCAGCAGGCTGATCCAGGCCTCTGGTGTCAAGAATATTGATAGATCCACGATTTCCTCCTCGGTCGCGTCTTTTCTGTTTCCTGCCAACAAAAAAAGACTCATGGTGCAGCCCTGACGGATTTCCTCAAGTCTGCACCATGAGTCTCGCTCATTAAGGCTCGCCAGACTACGTGTATATTCTTGCGAAGTAAACCGTAGCCATGATGTTGAACGAGCCGCAAATCCTTGCCAGCTACTCCCCCATGGGGCAGGTTTATGCTAACAGAGAGGTTCGGGGTAAGCAATGGTATAATCGGCCGCAGTAACGAGTTCAACCAGGAGCATCTTCATGACCCAACCTTCAGAGCAGCCGTCTCTCGACCCTTCGATCGAGGAGGCTTCCCCGAATACCGTTGCCGAAACGTCCGAACGGCCCCGCCGCGGCGCCAGCCACGCCCGGGGCGGTCACGAGGCCCAGCCCCGTGCCCGGCGCAGCTTCACGAGCCTCTTTCACCGCGAGAAAAGCCAAGTTACCATTGGTGATGTGCGCTATTACGACGGCGCTGAGCTCTCGCGTCCTCTGGAAATGCCCTCGCGGGTGCGCCTGGTCATGTACGGCGCTATGGCGGTGGCGGCCCTTCTGGGCGCCTTGTTTTTGGTGAACTATTTCGACGGCATTATGAACGAGCCGCTGCGCCAGCAGCAGACCCTTCAAGAGAATTTGACGCGGGAGGTGGCCCTCGATCTGCCCTCTCTTGCGAGCCTCATGCCGCGCTCCGACGAGAAGATCATGGCGGCGCTGAGCAAGAAGGACTACACCCTCTACGAGCGCACGCCCATCGGCACCGATCCCGACGGCGGGTTCGAGGTCATCAAGCTGCCCGAGGGCGTCTCGCTTGAAGAGGCCGGGGCCATGTACCTGCAGGGCGTCGACAAGCTCTCGGCGCCCGATGCGGTCAAGTTGCTGAAGGGCGCGTGGACGCTCACCGTCACGCGCAAGAACGGCACCTCCATGCGCCTGCGCTATGCCGACTTCGATTCGGGCACGCTGGAGAAAGCCGTGCAGAACGCCATGGCAGCGGAAGGGCTGGAGAATGCCACGGTGGAGGATTCCGGTGTCGACGATTCGGGCAACACCTATCAAACGGGCACCGTGACGGATAAGAAGGACCGCACCTACACCTGGCGCGTCTCGGTGATCGAGCTGTCCGAGGTATACGATATCTCGGGCCTGCCGAACACGGCTTACTTCGTGGGTATTCGCTTCAGCGCCTAAGAGAAAACTCGACGCCGATCATCGGCGTCGAGTGCTTTTCGGGGCGGAATACTTCGTGCGGTATTTGCCCGTGACAGTTCAAAGAACAAAAAAGAGGTCAGACTTTTAGGTCTGACCTCTGAATGTGTGGTGCGCGATGCAAGATTTGAACTTGCGGCCCCCACCGTGTCAAGGTGATGCTCTCCCCCTGAGCTAATCGCGCATAAGGGCAACGTATCCGTTGCAGCGAGTAAGAATTCTATCAGAATGCGCGAGTCTGTCAAAGAGTTTTTTAAGAAAACTCGAAAGACGGGTCTAAACGGTAGGCCATTCTTTTTTCAAGGCTCTCACCAGGGACTATTAGTAACACCGTCATTACGGGGGTAATTTGTGCAGAGAAGAGAACATCAGCTGGGGTATCATGGTTCCCAATGTTTCCCAATCGAGGAGTTGGTCTCATTATGAGCAATGAATCCATGACCACGACAGCGGCCTCTTCGGCGCCCGGGGGAGCGTCCGATGGGGTTACCAATCCCCATGGCATCGGCCTGTTTCGTTTGGTCACCACGGTTATCACCCTCATCGTTGGCGCGGGCGTGTTCACCTTGGCCGGCGACCAGGCGGCCGGAGGCGCCAGCGGCGCGGCTATCCTCACAGCGTGGTCCATCTCGGCCATTGGCGTATTCTGCTTGGTTATGACGTTCTTTGCGCTCTCGCGCATCAAGCCCGAGCTCACCGGCGGCATCTACAGCTACGCCTCGGCCGGTTTCGGCGACTTCCTTGGCTTTAACTCGGCCTGGGGCTACTGGATCTCGGCGCTTCTGTGCACGGTCAGCTTCTCGGCTCTGCTCTTCGGCGCCTTGTCCTACTTCTTCCCGATCTTCGGCTCCGGCACCGACTTGGCCGCCGTTATCGGCGCCTCGTGCATCATCTGGTTCTATGCCTTCTTGGTCAGCCGCGGCATTTCCGAGGTAACCCTCATTAACGCGGTTATCACCATCTCGAAGTTCGTGCCGCTGCTCATTGCCATTATCGCCATCATCTTTATTGGTGCCTTCAACCCCGATATTTTCTGGGCGAATATGCAAACAGGCGCCGACCCCACCATGACGTTTATGGATCAGGTGCAGTCGGCCATGATGGTCACCATCTGGGTGTTCATTGGCATCGAGGGTGCCGTGGCCATTTCGGGCCGCGCTCGCAAATCGAAGGACGTGGGTAAGGCCACCATCATCGCGTTCTGCTGCGTGCTGACGCTCTATATGATGGTATCTCTGCTGTCCATGGGCGTCATGCCGCTCTCCGAGCTGGCAGACCTCGAGAACCCGGCTCTGGCCTACGTGATGCAGGCCGCCGTGGGTGATTGGGGCGCCATCCTCATTAACTTCGCCGTGTCGCTGTCCCTTATCGGTGCCATGCTCGGCTATACCGTGCTCGCCAGCGAGTCGCCCTTCGAGGCGGCCGAGAAGGGCGTGTTCATCAAGGCTTTCGCGAAGGTGAACAAGAAGGGCGCGCCGGTGGTCACCCTCGTGGTCACGAACTGCATCATCGAGCTCTTCCTTATCACGTGGCTGTTCACCGACTCCACCTATCAGTTCTTCTACACGCTGTCTGCCGGCATGATCCTGTTGCCCTACCTGCTGTCGGCGGCCTACTTCGCCAAGGTGGCCTTTAAGGAGCCCGAGGCGTTCAAGGGGCGCTTGAACGCTCCGCTATGGTTCTGGCGCATTCTCGGTGTCGTGGGCGTTATCTACAGCTTATTCCTGTCATGGGCGGCTGGCGCTCTGGGGCTTATTCTCATGTGTCTGCTCTATCTGCCCGGTGTTCTCATGTACATCTGGGGCAAGAAGGAGCGCGGCGAGAAGGTGTTCGAGAGCCTGGTCGACAAGGTGGTGCTCGTCATCATCATCGCGGCGGCGGTGCTGTCCGTGTATCTGCTGCTTACCACGCCGAACCTTATCTAGGGATTTCGACTCGCAAACGAAAAGCGGCTCGGTGCTGTGTGCGCCGAGCCGCTCTTTTGTTTCCATCCCGCCGCCCGGCTGAGATCCGGGTCGTCTGCCGGGCACCCGCTCCGCTGTTCGGCCTTCGGCCTCAGGCGCTTCGCTCCTTCATGTTTTTATGGAGCGACCTTCGGTCGCGTAAAAGGCAGTGTTCAGAGAGCCCTGCAGACGACCCGGCTCTCAGCCGGGCTGCATTGCCGATGTCCTTGCGTCGTCTCGGCGGACGGAGCCTCGCTTTGCATGCTGCGGTTGGCGACTTTACTCGTCGAGGAGCAGGGGCTCGGCGGATTCTTCGTCGTAGAGCTTGAGGCAGTCCTCTGAGACGATGAAGCGGGCCGCCTCGGGCATCAGCCGGGCGGTGAAGGGCGTCGTGGCCCCCGTTACTTCGCCATCGTACTGCACCGCCAGGGGAGGATCGGCCATGACGGTGACTTCGCTGCCGCGGTACAGGTCGATGGCGTCGGGGCGGGCGGGGAAGTCACCCCCGCGGTCGAGCATGCAGCTGAGCAGGGCTGGAATAAGCCCGATGGCGTCATGGGTGTTCATGACCACGACGTCGAAGAGGCCATCGCGGGGACGGTTCTCGTGGGTGATGGAGATGTCGAACTGCAGCTTCGAGAAGTTGATAATCAGGACGCCCACGCCCTGGGTTTGAATC
>CAJUFS010000111.1 GCA_910585575.1 uncultured Adlercreutzia sp.
GAACGGGCTGGTAGGAGATCGAGGGGATGCTGCCCCCATCAAAGTCACGCCGTCGGAAAGCAACCGCTTGAAAAAGACTCATTGACCCAGAACCCGTCGAACGGTAGACTATACGCTTGCGTGAAGCATCGTGGGCCTTTAGCTCAGTCGGTAGAGCAGGGGACTTTTAATCCCAAGGTCGCGGGTTCGATCCCCGCAGGGCCCACCACTTTGAACTGGGAAAACACAAGCGATTTCATGGAATATCGCGTAAAAACGGGTCGCACGTATCCCATAATATCCCAGATCTTTCGATGCAACCCGCACACGATCCGGCACTGGGGTATCGTCCAACGGCAGGACTCTGGTTTTTGGTACCAGCTACCTAGGTTCGAATCCTAGTACCCCAGCCATTTTTGTTTGTCTTTCTGCTCCACCCAGCTTTCTTGAGCGTATGAGGCGGGGATTCGAACCGTGAGGTAAAAATGCGTTAAGAAAACAGCCCAGTGGGCTGTTTTTAGCATTTTGCCCGCGGCGCTTGCGCAAGGGCTATGAGCGTTTGCGCAGCAAGCGCGGGAATCCTAGTACCCCAGCCATTACATTCCCACCCGCCTCTCGGCGGGTTTGCTTTTTCCCAGCATTCACCGCGCCGCCGCCCGGACGCTCCCGACCACGCTATAATGCCCGCAATCGCGCTTTTATCAGCGGAAGGAATCCAGATGCGCACTTCCCAGCTTGAGTACTTTCTGGCCGTCGCCGATGCACGCAGCTTCACCAAGGCGGCGGAAACCTGCCATGTAGCCCAACCGGCCATCAGCCAGCAGATCCAAGCTCTCGAGAAGGAGCTCGGCTTCACGCTTTTCCACCGCACCACCAAAGGCGTCAGCCTGACCGCCGCCGGGCAGCAGTATTACCGCGACGTGGCTGGCGTACTCGACACCCTTCGCCGCGCCGACCAACATGCATCCGCCATTGCCCATGGGCAGATAGGCACCCTCGATATCGGCGTGGCCAGTTCAGGCCAAAGCGGCTTGCTGCAGATAATCAACTGCTTCTCGTCCCTTTATCCCGAAGTGCGCATTGGCCTGCATCGCGCACTCTCGCGTATCCAGGGAGACCAGCTGCGCCAGGGAGTGTTCGATCTTCTCCCCTCTCCCCTTTGCGCTTTCGACGCAACAGATGACCTGGCCATTGCCTGCGCTGCCCGCGAGCCGCTGCGTATCATCATGAGCGAATCGCACCCTTTGGCAGCACGCCGTGGGCTTGCCGTGGAAGACCTACTCCCCTATCCTCATATCGTTGCCGACGTCGCCACCAAAGACCTCGCACTTCAAACCTATCCCCATCTTGCCTCGTTTCCCGATACCGTGCTTTTGCGCGCCGAGGATCAAGGCATCGCCTGGATGATGATGGCCTTGGGGCTCGGCATCGAAGCAGTGCCCGAATCGGTCATCGCTTCCTTGGAAGCCGGCTACACCGTACGCGAGGTGCGCGGCTACCATGCCTCCCTGGAAATCGGATGGGTGCATCTTGAGAGCAACGACAATCCAGCTCTGCAAAAGTTCTTGAACTTCATTAATGATCAGCGTTTATAACCACCTCTTATAGCATTCCAGCAAAGGGATATTTCACAAGGAGCCCCTTCGGCTCCTAAACTGGGGCCGTCCGAAGGAACGGGAGAAGGAGGACCCCATGGATACCATGAATGCATCCCCGAAGCTGACTCGTCGCAACTTTCTGGCAGGAGCCGCCGTCAGCCTGTTCGGCATGGCAGGTGCAGCAAGCTTGGCCGGCTGCGCCCCAGCACCCCAAGCGGCCGACACCACCGATCTGGCCGACACCGGTGCGGCCAGCCTAAAAGAGCCCACCGAGACCCGCGAGGCCGACATCGTCATCGTCGGCTCCGGCGCCGCAGGCTGTTTTGCCGCCTATGAAGCCGCTCAGGCCGGCGTCGGCAAGGTCATGATCGTCACGAAAAGCGGCACCGCCACCGACTCCAATTTCAACGAGATCACAGGAACTAGTTCCGTAGAGACCGCGCTCCTTAAGGAAGCTGGCGAAACGTTCACAGTGGATCAGATGTACGAGCACATGATGAACTACGCCCATTGGACCGTCAACGCTCGCCTGCTGCGCCAGTGCGTCAGCCTTTTGCCCAGCAACATCGACATCTTTGACGAGATGGGCGTCGAGACCATGGTTCTGGGCGATCGCTACAATTTCGGCTTCCTCAATGTGCACGGATTTACAGGCAAAAACAAGGGCGAGAACTTCGAGGCTGGCTTGACTGCCCTGGGTGTGGAATTCCTGTACGACGCTCCCGTCACGCATGTCCTCATGGAGGACGGCAAGGCCGTTGGCGTGCAGTGCGAATGCGGCCGTGACGTCATTAACGTGAACGCCAAAGCTGTCCTGGTATGCACGGGCGGTTACTTGGCAAACGAAGAGAAGGTGCGCGAAGAATACGGCGGAACGTTCGTGGTGAATATGGGATCGCTTAAGAACACAGGCGACGGCGAGCGCATGGTTCTCGAAGCCGGCGGCGTGGCCGATCGCATTCGCGGCATGGGCATGAACGACATCTACGGCATGAACGTTAAAAGCACCATTTCCGTTTTCGAAGCCAACCCCTTCATGCAGTTGGCGTTCTACGGCGGTCTGCTTACCGACCCGAAGGGCAACCGCTTCATGAACGAGTACATGCTGGCCCAGGAGCCCATGAACGGCGGCGGCGAAGCCACACTTCACGAGAAATGCTACTACGCTATTTTCAGCGAGAACACGGTAAATGCCATGAAGGAGAGCCCCTATTATCAGAATATCGGCAGCCCCGCCGTGTGGACGTCGGCGGCCACCATGTTCAACGCTCCCCTTGCCGACTTCGATGCCAACCTAGCCGCCGCTCAGGAAGAGGGCTGGTGCTTTAAGGCTGCCAGCATCACCGAACTGGCCGAGCTGACGGGGCTCGTGAATCTCGAGGAAACGGTCAAAGAATACGATGAGGCGGTAGCCGCTGGCGCCGACCCGCTGTTCCTCAAGAACCCCGCGTTCCTTCAGCCCATCGAGGACGACTCTGCCGCCTACTATGCCTTCGAGTACAACCCCAGCGCCTTCAACACCTTCGGCGGTCCGCGCACCGATGAGACCTGCTGCGCTCTCGACGCCGACTCCAATCCCATCCCTGGTCTTTACGTGGCCGGTGTTGAGAACGGTAGCCTGTTCTGCTCGCCTTACTATGCCGTCGGCGGATCCTGCTCGGGACTCTCCCTTGCCTCTGGTCGCGTGGCCGCTCGCGCTATGGCGAACTACATCCAGACGGCCTAGCAAGCGAGGGGCTCAATCGCAAGCCTCATCCTTACTGCCTCCCCTCACGAACGACGGCCCGCACTGCGGGCCGTCGTTCGTTTCTTCCTCTATGGCGCTTGCGCTTATCGCACGCCCTTCTCGGTTTTCGCCACCACAAGGAACAGCACGAGGGCAAGGGCGCCCACCGCGGCCATGCACAGGTAAAGAGCCTGGTAACCAATGAGCGGCACAATAAGGCCCAGCAGGATAGGCCCGATGCCTACGCCCACGTCAAGTAGCATGTAGAAGGTGGCGTTGGCCACCGAAAGGCGCGCATCACTGGTAACCCGCACGGCCATGGCCAAGCCGCAGGATTGCACCGTGCCCACGCCGAAGCCCAGAAGCATAGCGGCGCCCAAAAGCATCCAGTCATTGCTCGAGTAGGCCACGAGCACCATGCCAAGCACAAACGAGACAAAGGCGGGAATCATCACCGGATGGGGGCCCTTGCGATCAAAGGCGCGCCCGGTAAAGGGGCGCGTAACGAACATAGCCAGGGCATACGCCACAAAGAACACGCTAGCAGCCCGGCTCAGCCCCAGCTCGGTGGCGTAGGGCGTAAGGAAGGTAAGCAGGCTGGAGTAGCCGAAGAACAGCAACCCGCACACCACCGAGATGGGCAACACGCCGGCTTCCACGAAGCGGGCAAGCGGGGAATGCTCCACCTTGTCGGTGATCTTCTCCTCCAGATGCGTCGAAGGAATGCGCGAGCAGTGGGGGCACTCGTCGTCGGCGCCGCCGCAAGCGGGGCAGGCGTCATCCGCCGTAGTCTGCAGGGCCGCTCGGTCGGCCTTCTCCGCCACCATCTCTTCGCGGCCTTCCTCTGCCGGCGCCTCGGCGATAGCGCCACCCACGGCATCGACCGCTGCCTGCACCTCATCAGCGGTCTTCGCCGCCGAGCCCTTCACGCGCGTGGCCTTGGGCGGCCGCAGCAGGAAGGCGCAGGGCACTGCCAGGGCCACCATAATGCTAGCGATGGCAAACAGCGTGTCGTAGCCGAAGTTGTTGGATACGAAAATACCCGCAAAGGGACCGATGGCACTGCCCAAGGTAATGGACAGCATAAAGTAGCCAATGCCCTCCCCTTTGCGCGAAGCAGGGATGAGGCTTGTGATGACCGTCGCCAGCGTGGTAGAGCACATACCGTAAGCGAAGCCATGCACGAGGCGCACGCCAATGAGAGCGCCCAACGGCTCGTTGAGCAGGTAGAGCACCGTCAGCACTACTTCGGCCACCGCTCCCACCGTCAGGACGGGCATGCGCCCAAAGCGCTCCATGAGTGGCGCGGAAGCAAAACGCGAGAACAGCGTGCCCACAATGAAAGCGCTGGCGCAAAAGGCGGCCACAGCCGGCGCCGCTTGATACACGTTAAGCGCATAGGCCGTCATGACCACCATAAGCATGAAGTAGTTGCCGGCAATAAAGAAGTTGAGCAGGGTGCCGAAGACGAAGCTCTTCGTCCACAGCGGCTCGGACGCGGATGAGATCGCGCGGGGCGCAGAAGAGGCAGAAGCGGCAGAAGCCATTAGCGCTGATCGCCTTCTTTCGCGATGAGCACGGTCATGGGCGACTCCTTGGTAACCGCATAGCTGACCGAGCCGAGGAAGCCCTTCACACCGCCCTGGCCGCGGCTACCCATAATGATGAGGTCGCAGCCCTCGTCCTTGGCGCAGTTCACAATAAGGTCGGCCGGCG
>CAJUFS010000112.1 GCA_910585575.1 uncultured Adlercreutzia sp.
ACCAGAGAGGCCAGGGCCGTCGCCATGATGACTCCCAGGGAAAGGCCGATCACCAAGAGAAAGGCGAGAAAGGCGGGGGCTGAGAGACGAGGACTGGAAGAGGCGGTGGACGTAACGGGGTTTGCGGGGGCCTCTTCAGGGAAGTTTGCCCGCGTCGTATCGGCTTCTACGTTGCTAAGCGTCCCGCGCCGCAGCCCGAAATAGAGAGCCAGAGGGGTAAGGGTGGTAAGAAGACGCGCTGCCCAGGGCACAAGCAGGATCACTGCGCCTCCGCAAAGCACGAGTCCGGCTAAGGACGACACGCAAATGGCGATGGCGGAAAAGAAAGGAGGTTTGCGTGTGAGGGAGAGGGCGAGGGTGGCCATGGCGAAGGAGGTGCCCAGGCCGCTCAAAGATGCGCCGAGGTAATACAGCACCTCAGTTGCACCATGATCGATAATCATGAGGGGAAACATGAGCGCTGCAGCCAGCATCATCAGGACTGCTTCGCCAGCGGCGGCGTGGGCGCTGGTAAGCCAGGGGCCCTGAGTGCGCGCGAGGCGCCAGCACAGAAGAAGCCCCAGGCCGTTGCCGATGGCGGAGACCGTCCAGGGGCTCACGATGTTAAGCAAATCGAAGTTAAAGCTGCCCCTGAGAGAGAAAAGGTCCGTCCAAAGAATAAGGTAGAGATAGCCCCAGAGCCCCGTCAGGGCAACAATCAACGGCCAAGTTTGACGTATCTGGGCAACAACGGCGGTAACGCCCGATTGAATGGTTCTCGTGGAAGGCATGCAGAACTCTCTTTCAGCCGAAAGGGGAAGAGACGGGGAGTCAATTATAGCGGTTTCCTCCTGAGGGCCGACAGAGGGAACCGAATTGTCCCTTCGTGGCATGTTTCTGACCAGGTAAAAGTCGCGAATTACCAGTTCATAACCGTCAAATGTTTTCGCCAAGAATAGGGGATTCGGTACCGTCATCCCCCTCCCAGGTCGCCGTAGCCCCCCAGGCCCCGCCTCCACTCCTGTCGGGCCCCACCCCGGCCCCCGGCGCCCACCGCCCCCGCCGGACACTGTTTGTGAACGTTTTGTGCCGCTCGTCGGAGGGTATGGATACGCCCGGGTGCGTGGCGTTTGACACACGGCTGTAACACCCGTAATATGCTCCCTCGCGCCTTTAAGAGGCGCTTGTTTTGTGCAGTGTAAGCTCGTGGATAAAGGAAAGGAAAAGAGTCTTGCCTACAATTAATCAGCTGGTCCGCAAGGGCCGCAAGAAGGCGGTCGACAAGTCGAAGACCCCGGCTCTGAAGGGCAACCCGCAGAAGCGCGGCGTGTGCACTCGCGTGTACACCACCACCCCCAAGAAGCCGAACTCGGCTCTTCGTAAGGTCTGCCGTGTGCGTCTCGTCAACGGTATGGAGGTTACGGCCTACATCCCCGGCGAGGGCCACAATCTCCAGGAGCACTCCATGGTGCTCATCCGCGGTGGTCGTGTAAAGGACCTTCCTGGCGTCCGTTACAAGGTCATCCGTGGCACGCTGGACTGCGCCGCTGTGGACAACCGCAAGCAGGCTCGCAGCCGCTATGGCGCCAAGCGCCCCAAATAACGTTCGTTAAGACGCGCGGGCCGGTAACGTCAGGGTAGGAAGCCCCAACCGACCTAATGGGCACAAGGCCCCGAAGCGCGCAGAAGAAAAAAGGAGAACTTAATGCCGCGTCGTGCAGCAGCAGTCCGCCGCGAAACGCAGCCGGACGCAAAGTTTAACAACCGTCTCGTCACGCAGCTCATCAACAAGGTCCTGCTTGACGGCAAGAAGTCCATCGCCGAGAACATCGTCTACGGCGCCTTCGACCTGGTCCAGGAGAAGACCGGCGAAGACCCGCTGGCCGTGTTCAAGAAGGCCATGGACAACGTCCGCCCCACCCTCGAGTGCAAGCCGAAGCGCGTGGGCGGCGCCACCTACCAGGTGCCGATGGAGGTCAACTCCCGTCGCGCCACCACCCTCGCTATCCGCTGGATCGTCGACTTCTCTCGTAAGCGCAAGGAGCACACCATGCGCGAGCGTCTCGCCAACGAGATCATCGACGCCTCCGAGAACACCGGCGCTGCCGTGAAGAAGCGCGAGGACATGTACAAGATGGCCGAAGCCAACCGTGCGTTCTCGCACTACCGCTTCTAGGGCTGGTGATATAAATGGCTAAAATCGATCTGAAGGACACGCGCAATATCGGCATCATGGCCCACATTGATGCAGGCAAGACCACCACGACCGAGCGCATCCTTTACTACACGGGCAAGACCCACAAGATCGGCGAGGTGCACGACGGCGCTGCCACCATGGACTGGATGGTTCAGGAGCAGGAGCGCGGCGTGACCATTACCGCCGCTGCCACCACCTGCTTCTGGAAGTACCCCGGCGGCAAGGCCGACGGCAAGGAGTACCGCTTCCAGATCATCGACACCCCCGGCCACGTGGACTTCACGGCCGAGGTGGAGCGCTCTCTGCGCGTGCTCGACGGCACCGTCGCTGTGTTCGACGCCGTTGCCGGCGTGCAGCCCCAGTCCGAGACGGTGTGGCGCCAGGCCGAGCGTTACGGCGTGCCCCGCATCGCCTTCATCAACAAGTACGACCGCGTGGGTGCCGACTTCATCCACGCCATCCAGACCATGCGCGACCGTCTGGACGCCCCCGCCGTTGCCGCTCAGCTGCCCATGGGCGCCGAGGACAACTTCTGGGGCATCATCGACCTGGTTACCATGACCGCTTGGGACTTCAAGGCCGATGACAAGGGCATGACCTACCCCGAGCCCATGGATGCCATCCCCGCCGAGTTCCTCGAGGACGCCGAGCTGTATCGCCAGGAGCTCCTGGACGCTGCCGCCGACTGCGACGACGAGCTCATGGAGAAGGTCATCATGGAGGAGGAGATCTCCGTCGACGAGCTGAAGGCCGCCATCCGCAAGGGTGTTATCGCCTGCCAGATCAACCCCGTGTTCGTGGGCTCCGCCTACAAGAACAAGGGCGTGCAGGAGCTGCTCGACGCCGTGGTCGACTACATGCCGTCCCCCGTTGACATTCCGCCCATCAAGGGCACCAACCCCGAGACGGGCGAGGAGGAGGAGCGTCCCGCCGATCCGAAGGCGCCGTTCTCTTCTCTGGCCTTCAAGATCATGACCGACCCCTACGTGGGCAAGCTCACCTACCTGCGCGTGTACTCTGGTCACCTGGATGCCGGCAGCTACGTGCTGAATGCCACGAAGGACAAGAAGGAGCGTATCGGCCGCTTGCTGCAGATGCACTCCAACCAGCGCGTTGACATCGACGCCGTGTCCGCCGGCGACATCGTTGCCGTCGTGGGCCTGAAGGACACCTCCACCGGTGACACCCTCTGCGCCGAGAACGCCCCCATCATCCTGGAGTCCATGGAGTTCGCCGATCCCGTTATCGACATCGCCGTGGAGCCCAAGACCAAGGCCGAGCAGGACAAGATGGCCATCGCTCTGCAGAAGCTGGCCGAGGAGGACCCCACCTTCCGCGTGTCCACCAACCACGAGACCGGCCAGACCATCATCGCCGGCATGGGCGAGCTGCACCTCGAGATCATCATCGACCGTCTGCTGCGCGAGTTCAAGGTCGAGGCCAACGTGGGCAAGCCCCAGGTTGCCTACCGCGAGCGTCCGGGCAAGGAGGTCATGAACGCCGAGGGCAAGTTCGTGCGCCAGTCCGGTGGTCGCGGCCAGTACGGCCATGCGGTCATCAACATGTACCCGCAGGAGCCGGGCAAGGGCTACGAGTTCGTCAACAAGATCGTGGGCGGCGTCGTGCCGAAGGAGTACATCCCCTCCATCGACAAGGGCATCCAGGAGGCGCTGAACTCCGGCGTTCTGGCAGGATATCCCGTCGAGGACGTGAAGGTCGAGCTCATCGACGGCTCCTACCATGACGTTGACTCCTCCGAGGCTGCCTTTAAGGTGGCCGGCTCCATGGCCATCAAGGACGCCCTGCGCAAGTCCAACCCGGTCATCCTCGAGCCGGTTATGGCCGTCGAGGTGGAAACCCCCGAGGAGTACACGGGCTTTGTCATGGGCGACATCCCGTCTCGCCGTGGCCTCATTCAGGGCCAGGAGCAGCGCGGTTCTGCCGTGGTCATCGAGGCCAAGGTTCCGCTGGGCAACATGTTCGGCTACGCAACCGACCTGCGCAGCGGCACTCAGGGCCGCGCGGTGTACACCATGCAGTTCGATTCCTACGAGCCGGTGCCCAAGTCCGTGCAAGACGAGATTATCAGCAAGGCCGGCGGCAACGCCTAAGGCGCCCCCGCACTTCATTGGAGGTAAAGTAAGTGGCTAGTCAAAAGATTCGCATCCGCCTGAAGGGGTACGATCATGAGATCGTGGATCAGTCCACGCGCCTCATCGTCGATACCGCTCAGAAGACGGGTGCCAAGGTTTCCGGTCCTATTCCGCTGCCGACGGAGCGCAACCTGTACTGCGTCATCCGCTCGCCCCACGTGGACAAGGACTCCCGCGAGCAGTTCGAGATGCGTACGCACAAGCGTCTGATCGACATCCTCGAGCCCACGCCCAACACCGTGGACTCCCTGATGCGCCTCGATCTCCCTGCTGGCGTTGACATCGAGATCAAGCTGTAAGGAGGTTTGGGACATGATTAACGCTATCTACGGCAAGAAGATCGGCATGACCCAGATCTTCGACGACCAGGACCGCATCGTCCCGGTTACCGTCATCCAGGCCGAGCCGAACACGGTGTGCCAGGTGAAGACGGTCGACACCGACGGCTACGAGGCTGTGCAGATGGGCTTCGGCTACATCAAGCCCCGTCGTGTGAACAAGCCCATGCAGGGTCACTTCGACAAGCAGGGCGCCGAGCCGAAGCGCTACCTGCGCGAGGTGCGCGT
>CAJUFS010000113.1 GCA_910585575.1 uncultured Adlercreutzia sp.
CCTCGTCGAGCTCGGTCACCTCGAGCAGCACCACTTCGCCGGAAGACGTGGCCGGATGGTCCTCGTCAACCGGGAAGAAGAAGCCGTAGGAGCGGTCGCCCTTCAGCACCAGGCCGAGGAACTCCAAATCGACCGTGTCGCCCTTCTCGTCGGCGAACGTGAGGGTGATGCCCTCCTCGGTGGGCGGGCAGAAATTCGGGGCAGATCCTTCGCGTACCATTTACTGGGCCCTTCCGTGCTTGTGCTTCTTCTTTTTGTTGCTGGAGGCCTTGGCGCCGGCCGCATGGGCGCCCGCGGTGGCCTCGCCGGTGCCGGCAGCAGTGGCGGCCTCGGCGGCCTGGGCGGCGCGGGCGTCGGCCTCAAGGCGCGCCAGCGGCACCTGGGCGATGCCGGTAGAGGCGGAGTGGTCGAACTCGAAGCGCCCGATTTCCGTGCCGTACTTCTTCTGCAGCTTCGCGAACTTCGGCTCGCGGGTCTTCCACAGGCAGTAGAGCGGGCAGGCAATGGCGATGGACGAGTAGGAGCCGGCGATAAGGCCGATGGCCATGGCGAACGCGAAGTCCTTCAGCGTCTCGCCGCCGAACAGCAGCATGGCGAACACCGGGATGAACGAGGTGAGCGTCGTGTTGATGGTGCGGATGAACACCTGGTTCATGGAGTGGTTGGCCATAGTCATGAAGGTGCAGCGGATGTCCTCGCCCTTCATGTTGTCGTTGATGCGGTGGAACACGACGACCGTGTCGTAGAGCGAGTAGCCCAAGATGGTAAGCAGGGCGGCGATGGTGTTCGGGTTCACCTCGCGACCCACCAGGGCGTAGATGCCCACCACCAGAATGAGGTCGTGGAGCAGGGCCACAATGGCCATGACACCCATCTTGTACTCGAAGCGGATGGCGATGTAGACGATGATGAGCAGGATAGACACCAAGAACGCGATGAGCGAGCTTTGGATGACGCTGGCGCCCCAGTCCGGACCGATGGTAGTTACCTCGAAGTCGGAGGTGGTCATACCCAGGGCGTCGGCCACCTGGTTGGCGCGGGCCGTGGCATCTTCGGCCGAGGTGGTGGTGGTACGCACGAGGAAGCCGGGCTCGCCGTTAGTTTCCGTGGTCTGGATGACTGCGTCGGGCTCGCCGGCGCCATCGAAGGCCGTGCGCATCTGCTCGGTGGTGATGTCACCGGTGCCGTGGAACGCCACCGAGGTGCCACCCACGAACTCGATGCCGAAGTTCAGGCCGCGCACGCCCACCACGACCAGGCACAGCACCATGGCCACAGCAGCCACCGTGAGGAACACCTTGCGGAAGCCGAGGAAGTTGATGTCGTGCTTGATGAAGCGACCCTTGATCTTGCGCACGGCCGCCACGGTCTTGGAGGCGTCGGCCGGATCGTCGGCCTCTACAATATCGCGCGTTTCGGCGGCGTTCATCTGGGCGCCCGTCTCGGCCTCAGCCTCGGGCACGCCCTCGATGGCCGCCAGCTCGGCGTAGCCCTTCGAGGCCTCGATGGAGTCTTTGATGCCCCAGAAGCCAGGGTGCTTCGCGATAACCTTCGGAGCCAACAGGCGAATGAGCGGCGCCTTGAAGATGAGCATCATGACGATGTCGCAGATAATGCCCAGGGCCAGGGTCATGCCGAAGCCCTTGACCGACGAGGCAGCCAGGAAGAACAGGCAGAGCGCCGACACCATGGTAACCAGGTCGGCGTCGATGGAGGTGAAGATGGCGTGGCGCACACCGGTGATGGACGCGGCCTTCACCGAGCGGCCCATGCGAATTTCCTCGCGGAAGCGCTCGACGGTCAGAATGGACGAGTCGGCCGCCATACCGATGGTCAGCACGATGCCAGCAATGCCGGCCAGCGACAGGCTGAACAGGTGGAAGGCGGACAGCGCCGCAAGGATGCCCAGGTACAGCACGGCGAACACAGCCATGGCCGCGGCGGTGATAAGACCCAGGCCCTTATAGAAGAACAGCAGGTACAGCATAACGAGCGCCAGGCCGATGAGGGCCACGATGACGCCGGAAACCAGGGCGTCCTGGCCCAGGGTGGGGCCGACGACCTGGGACTGAGCGTACTCGAAAGACACGGGCAGCGAGCCAGACTCCAGGATGGTCTGCAGGTTCTTCGCTTCGTCGAGCGTGTAGTTGCCGGTGATGGACACCTCACCGTTGGGGATTTCGGACTGGACGGCCGGGGCCGACTGCACCTCGCCGTCGAGGATGATGACAATTTGGCCATGGTCGGCCACCAGGTCGCGAGAGGCCTCGGCGAAGGCCTTGGTGCCCTGGGCGTTCAGGCTGATGTTCACGGCGTAGTCGGTGCCGGTCTCGGAAGCCTTGCCCACGGTGACGTTCGTGATGTCGGCACCCGTGACGATGGGTGTATAGGTGCCGGGCTCCACCTCCAGGTTCTGGGTCTTGCCCGAGGGGAAGGAGTTGCCGAAGCTGTCGGACACGGTGCCCTCGCCAGCGTACTGGCCACTCTCGATGGCGCTCTTCACCTCTTCGTCGGTGAAGGAGTCGAGACGGGCGAACTCGAGCGAACCGGTGCGGCCGATGGTAGCCAGGGCCTCCTCCGTGTCGGCCAGGCCGGGAATCTGCACGAGGATCTGGTCGGAGCCCTGCTCCTGCACCGTGGCCTCGGAAGCGCCCAGGGCGTTCACGCGGCTCTCGATGATGGCGCGGGACTT
Source organism: uncultured Adlercreutzia sp. (assembly GCA_910585575.1). Taxonomy (GTDB): domain Bacteria; phylum Actinomycetota; class Coriobacteriia; order Coriobacteriales; family Eggerthellaceae; genus Adlercreutzia. The sequence continues at coordinate 2,693 of CAJUFS010000113.1, forward strand.
CTCCATGTCCTCGGGCGTGACCGGCTCGCCGTCGGTCGACTTCGCCGTCAGCACCACCGACAGACCGCCCTGGATGTCCAGGCCCTGATTGATCTTCTCATTGGGCGGGGTGAACAGCACCACCGATACAACAATGAGGATGGTAGTGAGGATGAGCAGCCACACATTGCGGCGGTCGGCCGTGCGCGCGGGCTTCTTCTTGACGGTACGCTCCAGTGCCATGGGATGCATGCTCCTTGATGGTTCGTTCTTCTCTCAATTCCCAATTAATACTCAGGTAAGAGTATAAGCTCCTGACCAGAGTCTAACTTGCCCATTGTGACACAAAATAACCAAAGGTCAACAAGGGTTTGTGAAAACGACGGCTTCCGCGACACCCCAGCGTCCCCGTCGCGAGGCGGAGGTTCCAAAATCGCGCTGTTTGGTTCCCTAGGCACAGCCTTTGCCCCGCCTGGCCGCCAGAATGGCAGCGTTTGGTCCCCCGGGTGGGTTTTCGCAAGGTCCAGGTTCCAGAATCGGGCTGTTTGGTTCCCTGGGCGCTGCCAAGAACAAGGTGTTTGGTTCCCGCCCTCGACATAACCCCAGGTCAGATTTCCGCTGACCCAAGGATGGGAATACCAAACCCATCGATTTTGGAACCTACCACATGAGATTTTGCCAGTAGCCAGAATTCCTCTGCGATGCTCCTTAAGCTAGCAAGCCTCTCAGCCCTCGGTGCCCCCAAGCTCGCTGGGCTCCGCAGGCTGCCAGCTGCCTAGTGCAGAAACATGGCGTCGCCGAAGGAGAGGAGGCGGTAACGCTCGTCGATGGCGTGCTGGTAGGCGCCCATGATGTTCTCGCGGCTGGAGAAAGCGCTGACGAGCATCATGAGCGTGGACTTCGGCACATGGAAGTTCGTGATGAGGGCATCTACCACATGGAACTGGTAACCCGGCAGGATGTACAGGCTCGTGGCCTCGCGATCGCGCGCCACTAGGGCGCCCTCGCCCACGGCCCTATCGTCGCTAGCCTCACCCGACGCAGCTGCGGCCCCGTCTGCAGCCTCAGCGCCAACGCCCGTGCTCGGCCCAGCGCTAGTGCCCGGACCTGCGTCCGTCGTAGAGGCCTTCGCCGCACCCTCCGCGCCGGCGGTCGCGCCCTCCCCCGCGGCGCCGGCATTCGGATCCCAGGCGCTTTCCAGGCTGCGCACGCTGGTGGTGCCCACGGCGATAACGCGCTTGCCCGCGGCATGAGCGGCGTTCACTGCATCCACCGTGGCCTGGGGCACCGTGTAGAACTCCGTATGGATAACGTGGTCAGCAGGGTTCTCCTCGTCCACTACGCGGAAGGTGTCGAGGCCTACTTCCAGCTCCACCGTGGCCCAACCGATGCCCGCCTCGCGCAAGCGCTCGATGAGCTGGGGCGTGAAGTGCAGCCCCGCTGTGGGGGCGGCCGCCGAGCTTTCCCGGCGCGAGTACACTGTCTGGTACAGCTCCTCGTCGCCGGCGTAGTCTTTAATGTAGGGCGGCAACGGCGTGTGACCCACGGCGTGGAGCGCCTCGTCCAGCGACGGCAGCGGCGTGGTCAGCTTCGCCACACGCTCGCCCTTTTGCGCGCCCTTCGCCCAGTCGATGATCTCGGCCGACAGCACTACCTCGTCCTCGGCGTTGGTGAAGTCCACCACCGCTCCCCCGCCGGGCTTCAAGCGCTTGCCGGGGCGCACGAGCACCTCCCAGAACGCCACGCGGTTCGTGCGCGGCTCGGGACCGCCGCACTCGCGCAGCAGGAACACCTCTGCCGCCCCGCCCGTGCCGCGCTTGGCGCCCAAAAGGCGCGCCGGCATGACGCGGGTCTCATTGGCCACCAGCAAATCGCCTGGCTCCAAGTACTCGATAATGTCGCGGAAGATGCGATCCTCCACTTCCCCGCTTTGACGGTCCATCACCAGCAAACGGCACTCGTCGCGCACCGCCGCCGGCTCCTGGGCGATAAGCTCCTCGGGCAAGTTGTAATCGAAATCATCCGTTCTCATGGAATCGCTCCTTAGCATTTTCGTTCGGCGGTATACTACCACGA
>CAJUFS010000114.1 GCA_910585575.1 uncultured Adlercreutzia sp.
AGCGGCCGCCCTCGTCGCCGGAGTCGCTATTCTTCCCCAAAAAGGTTACGCCGTGCCCTTGGAGCGCGGCGTTCTTCATCCGCCCTCCCTTTGTAAAGCGTAAAACGTACTTATCACTTTATATATAGAATATAGAAGTGCTAAATATATTTTCAGCTTTATCCATTTCGCTTGCAGGCGAAGACGTGAGGGGCGTAAACGATGGCAGCCGTCCTGTAGGACGGCAAAGGTTCAGTCCTCTAGGGCTTTAGCGGGGAGAATGAGCCGTTGGTTGGGAAAATATCGGAGAACCCTTGGGAAAAAACAGGATGGCCGCCAGTGGGCTTCGCTGTGCAGCCACGCTGATAGCCTGCAAAAGTGCGGAGGTCGGATTCGCTAGGGCGTTGGCTGCGCACTAGGATACAGAAGACGCCGCCTCTTGCGAGGCGGCGTCTTGGGACGAGGTTGCGCGAGGTCGCGGCCGGAGCGCGAGTCCTCGCTACTTCTTCGTCTTCACGGCCTTGGTCTTCGACCAGCCGGAGCAGTAGGTTTTGCCGCCCACTTTCTTATAGGAGCGCGGCTGCAAAATTCGGAAAATCATAAATGAAAAATTCGGAAAATCATAAATGAAAAATTCGGAAAATCGTAAATGGATGTTATGCAAATCTGAAACATCAGGTACTATGGGGCTATTGCCTTAGAGGAAAGCGAGGGGCTATGCCTTCTGATCTTTTGCCGGCTGGTGAGTATCTTCCTCGTATTGTTGATGCTCGCGTCGAGGAGTATCTGAGCATATTCGGTGCTGTTGAAATTGCGGGAACAAAGTGGTGCGGGAAGACGTGGACGGCGTGCGCACACGGCAGCAGCATTACTTATGTGGATAGAATCCTCCCACTCGTCAAGTCCGACCCGGGCGCAGCTCTCGCAGGCGATCGGCCTCACGTTATCGATGAATGGCAGCGTGCTCCCTTGGTATGGAATGAGGTCCGCCACGCCGTTGATGCGCAGCGAAAGCTGCGGGGCGCTTGGGTGCTCACGGGATCGTCCACGCCGCTTCTCAAGAGCGATGCCGAAGCCGAGGCCCTTCATAGCGGGGCGGGACGTATTGGCAGGATACGCATGTATCCTATGTCGCTGACCGAATCGGGAGATTCGTCGGGGGCCGTTTCCCTTGCCGGCCTCTTTGAGGGCCGGTTCGCGCCAACGACGGTTCCCGGCGATGCGGCATCGCTTGCCTCCCTGGCTTGTCGAGGCGGCTGGCCCGAAGCACTTGATTTGACGGCGACGCAGGCTCAAATCGTCGCGCGCGAATATCTCGAGCTTGTCTTTTCGGAAGGAGTGGCACGTTACGGAAAGAGTGGGGAAACGGCTCGTCGCATTGCTCTTTCGCTTGCGCGCAACGTGGGGCAATCTGCAACGTATCAAACTATCATCGATGATATATCAGCTGGTGACGAGCCTCTTGTTGCAGCTAATACGCTTGCGTCGTATCTCCAGCTTTTGAAAGACCTCTACTTTATTGAGGAGGTGCCGGGATGGGTTCCGCCGCGAAGATCGCCGAAGCGTCTTGCGGTGAAACCGAAGCGGTATTTCGCCGACCCGTCCATTGCCTCCGCGCTGATAGGCGTTGACGAGAAAAGCCTTCTTGAAGATTGGCAAACGTTTGGTCTCGTATTCGAGAACATGTTCATACGAGATTTGTCCGTGTACGCGGGGGCTTTGCCCGGGACATCAGCGACCCCGGTCCGCTATTATCGCGACGATAGCGGCCTTGAAGCCGATGCCATCGTCGAACTGTCTGATGGAAGGTGGGCAGCATTCGAATGTAAACTGGGGAGCGCAAGCGCCGACAAGGGCGTTGCCAGCCTCCTGCGCCTGAGGAAGAAGCTCGAGGCCAACCCTAAGGCCCGGACGCGTCCTCCCGAGTTCATGGCGGTAATCACGGGAACGGGGGAGTACGCCTATAAGGTTGAGGAGGGGGTCTACGTTATTCCTCTGAGATCCCTCGGTGCCTAGGCAGTCAGAGCAGCGGACGGCCGCGGTGCCCCCGGAGGGCACCGTCTGAACACTTACTTAGAAAGCGGCCGAAGGCCGCAAGTTGAAAGCATGAAGGAGCGCAGCGCCCGAGCGAAGCGAGTCAGCGGAGCGGCGCGTGCCCGGAGCGGGGTGCCGGGGCCGGGAGCGGACAGGTCGAACAGCTTGGGGCGCAGCGGCGCGTGCCTGGAGTGGGGCGCCGCGGTCGGGAGCAGACGGGCTGCACAGCTTGGGGCGGAGCGCCCGGGCTCGTGGGTTCCGGGGTGGGCTCCGGGCTCGGGGCGCACGGGTAGAAGAGCCTGGAGCGGATTGCTGAGCGCCCAAAGCGGATGCTAGGTTCCAGAAGCGGGTGGTTTGGTAGCCCGTCCGCTGTCGAAACGCGTGGGTTTGGTTCCCTGCTGTCATAAAACCCCAGGTCGGAAATTTCCCAACGAAGCGGACGCGGTACCAAGCTGCTCTATCTGGGAACCTAGCTTCGGACAGGGCCGCTGCTCGAAGCGGAGCGCTGGCGTTGGGGCTGGGAGCGGACAGGTGGACGAAACTGCTCAACTTCCGCAGCGGGTCCCTCCCTATTCCGCCTCGTACACCTGCTTGCCGCCCACGTACGTGGTCTGCACCTTCGCTTGCTGGACGTCCTCGGGGGCCAGGGAGAAGGGGTTGGGACTCAGTACCACCAGGTCGGCGTACTGGCCGGGGACTAGCTCGCCCACTTCGCCGGCCCGCTGGGCTGCGGCGGCGCTGCCGGCGGTGTAGGCGCTCAGGGCCTCGGCCAGGGTGATGGCCTCCTCGGGCAGCCACCCGCCTTCGGGCTCGTGGGTGTCGGCGTCGCGGCGGGTGACGGCGGTGTACACCGCGTCCAGCGGGTCGATGTCGGTGACGGGGGAGTCGGTGCCGAAGGCCAGGGTGGCGCCGGCATCCAGCAGCGTGCGGAAGGGCCACATATAGGGGACGCGCTCGGCCCCCAGGTCGCGCTCGGGGCCGCCGGGGTCCAGCGTGATGTGGCGCGGCTGCACCGACGCAATCACGTCCGCGCGGGCCAGACGCTCGATATCGGCGGGCTGGAAGTTTTCTAGGTGCTCGATGGTGTGGTGGGCCACCCCTCCGAGGACTTGTCCCACCGGATGCCGCTCGAAAATGTCCAGGCACTGATGGATCGCCTCATCGCCGATAGCGTGGACGCGCACGGCGTGGCCCTCGGCCGCTGCGGGCGCTACCAGGGCTTCCATGACCTCGGGGCCCACGGTGGGGCGCCCGCAGTCGCCGTCGAAGCGCGCGTTGGAGTAGGGGTCGTGCACCCAGGCCGTGTGCTGGCTGGACACGCCGTCGAAGAACTGCTTGAAGCCCCGCGCCTGTAAAAGCGGTCCGGTGTGCGCGGCTTGCAGCTCGTCCAGGCGGCCGCGGTCTTCCAGCAAGGTGGGGAACATCGACACGCGCACGGTCAGCTCATCGTTGGCCTCCAGCTGGGCATACAGGTCGTCACGCACGAAGTCGAGCCCGGGCATGGCCATGAGCGACACGTCGCACACGCCGGTAATGCCGTGCTCGTTCAGGTACCGCTCGAAGGAGCGATAGGCGTCCAGCAGCTCCTCGGTGCTGAACTCCGCCACAATGCGCGGCATAAGCTCCATGGCCGCGGCCTCGCGCACGATGCCGGTGAGGTGCCCCGCCTCGTCGCGGTCGTAGCTGCCCCCGGCCGGAGGCTCCGTGTCGTCGGTGATGCCCAGGCGTTCCAGAGCGCAGGAGTTCAGCCACAGGGTGTGCGCGTCTCCCGAGTACATGGCCACGGGCCGATCGGGATAGGCCGCGTCCAGCGAGGCCTTCGACGGCATACCCGCCGGGTTCCACAGGTAGTCGCGCCAGCCCTGGGTGAGCAGCCACGATCCTGCAGGGCGCCGCGCCGCCAAGGGCGCCAGGCGCGCCACGGCGTCGGCCTCGTTCTCGCCCACGAAGCGCTCGGCCAAAGGCGACAGATACAGCGCGGAATGGAAGACATGCATGTGGGCATCGTGAAAGCCCGGCATGATGAGGGCGTCGCCGAAATCGCGCACCTCAGTGTCGGGCCCTTGCAGCTCCCCGGGCATGTCGGCGGGATCGCCCACCCAGATGATGCGGTCGCTAGTCACGGCTACCGCAGCGGCATGGGGCTCCTCTTCGGAGCCGGTAAACACCGCGCTGCTGCGCAGGATAAGATCAGCGGGGAAAAACGACGAATCCATGCAGGTGCTCCCTTCGAAACATAGCTTCGAGGGGGAGTATACGCGCTTGTCGCAAATTGTTCACCTGCAAAAGAAGCAATTTTTCCAAAGAGGAGCAACGACGGTCTCTTTCCGTCAAATACGCAAAGTTGAGTGAATTTACGCGCTGTTTTGCTCAGTGCTGTCGAAAAGAAAACTTGACATAGTGTTAGTAAGATAACGAGTTGTGGGCAAACGATGATTATCGAAAACCCCCGCATAGATGCGGTGTCAATGATCAAGCCGCCTATAGATGCCCAGAAATCGGCAAAATGCGTAAAAAATTGAGTACTCGGCTAAACACGGCGTAACCTTTTTGGGGAAGAATAGCGACTCCGGCGACGAGGGCGGCCG
>CAJUFS010000115.1 GCA_910585575.1 uncultured Adlercreutzia sp.
CAAGATGATGGGCATCGATTCCTGCGGCATGATCATCAGCGCCGTGCACGAGGTGCCGGGTCCGGACGGTGAGCCCGAGGAGGCCCTGAACCTGCTCATGGTGGACGACCGCATCCCCGCCGGCGCGAAGCTGTACTAGGCTGAGGCCGCAACAGCGTTGCTGGCTGTTGCGTTCAGTTACCAGATTACTTACAAAAGGCCCGCACCCTCAAGGTGCGGGCCTTTTGCTCTAGAATCAAAGGATGACAGCTCGTCAGGTGCCCGCCCCCCGGCGGTGGTTGCCCGTTACGGCTGTCTATCGGCAAGGGAGCGAATGGAGCGCGAAAGGAGGAGCCCATGGCGTTGCGCAGGCACAAGGACAGCGATCGCACGCGGCGCGAAGAGCTGCGCGCCAAGTTGGGCGATTCCTCCGAGTTCAAGCGCCAGACCTTCTACGCCTTGGAGAACATCCGCAAGGCGAATCTGCCAGGGAAGATCGTCGGCATTGCCTTGTTCGTGCTTATTGTGCTGAATGCGGCCATCGTGTTCGTCTCGGCTCAGCCGGGGCTCGATCCGGTGGCCGGCGACATCATCCAGGTCTTCTACACCTTCTCCACGGCCTGCTTCGCCGTGGAATACGCCGCCCGTATTTGGATTGCCGACTTGGCCTACGGCCACGTCTCGCCGGCCAAGGCGCGCCTCAAGTACATCATTTCTCCTTTGGGCATCATCGATCTTTTGTCGTTCTTCCCCAATATGCTGGCGTGGTTCCTTCCCATCACGCCCGCGTTGCGCAACGCCATCAACCTCGTGCGACTCGTGCGCCTCATCAAGATCAGCCGCTACATGCGCGGCTTGCGCACCATCGGGCGCGTGGTGGTGAACCGGCGTTCGGAAATTGTGGCGGCGTTCCTCGTCATCGGGCTGCTCATTGTGGTGGCCAGTGTGGTGATGTACGAAATCGAGCATCCGGCCCAGCCCAAGGAGTTCAACAGCTTGTTCTCGGGCTTGTGGTGGGCTGTGGAAACGGTGACGGGCACAGGCTATGGCGATATCGTGCCCATCACGGTGCCCGGGCGCATTGTGGGCGCCATCATCATGTTCCTGTCGGTGGCCCTGGTGGCCATCCCCGGCGGCATATTCTCGGCCGGCTTCGTGTCGGAGTACCAGAACGCCAACTTGCGCAAGATCGAGCGCGATGTGAAGCGCAACTCCGAGCGCGACGGCGCCCGCGATTCCGCCGAGGACTCCTCGCGCGATGCCGCACGGGATTCCGCCAGGGACTCGGCCCGCGACTCGGCTTGCGACTCGGCGAAGGACGCAGCGCGCGACGGGGGCGCCCCCGCGACGCGCGAAGCCGACGACGAGGGCGAGACGGAGTACTAGCTCGCGTTCTTGCGGCCGCCAAGGTGCGCCGCCGCCTCGTTGCGTGCCGATTTTCGCCCCGTCTCTTCCCTGACTTTCTCGCCCATATACACAACGTGCCCACAAACAGGGAATTCGGTTAAAGCAGATTTAGCAATTCCTTGACGCGAGTGCTAAACTGGCTTCGAACTATTTACCGTGCCCGACGTGTCTGATTTTTGAGAGAGCACCATGGAAAAGCGGGCACCAACCAAGGAACGAGGCAACCATGTCATTCGAGAAATTCACGGACAAGGCACGCAAGGTGCTGGTCCTGGCTCAGGATGAGGCGCGCTCGCTTCACCAGCCCTATGTGGGCACCGAGCACATCCTGCTCGGTCTTATCCAGGAGAAGGACGGCCTGGCGGCCCAGGCGCTCGAGCGCCTGAACGTCACCTACGACGGGGTGGTGCAAACCATCCGCCAGGTGGTCACCATCGACGAGGACACCGACGTGTCCGGCCACTTGTCCTTCACGCCCCGCGTGAAGCGCGTGCTGGAGAACTCCCTGCGCGAGGCCATGCAGATGGGCCAGTCCTACATCTCCACCGAGCATTTGCTGTTGGGCATTGTGCGCGAGGGCGAAGGCACCGCGCTCGAGGTGCTCAGCCGCATGGGCACGTCGGGCGACGACGTGCGCGGCGCCCTGAACGACCTGGTGGGGCAGTCGGCGGTCTACGCCGGCCGCACCGGATTCGACGGCGCCCCGGGCCCGTCGGACTCCATGCTCACCGAGTTCGGTACCGACCTGACCAAGAAGGCCCGCGACGGCAAGCTGGATCCGGTCATCGGTCGCGCTTCGGAAATCGAGCGCGTCATGCAAATCCTGTCGCGTCGCCAGAAGAACAACCCGCTCATCTTGGGCGAGCCCGGCGTGGGCAAAACCGCCATCGCCGAGGGCCTGGCCCAGCTCATCGTGGCCAACCAGGTACCCGACATCCTGCGCGACAAGCGCCTCATCACGCTGGACGTGTCGGCGCTCGTGGCCGGCTCGAAGTACCGCGGCGAGTTCGAGGAGCGCCTGAAGAAGGTTATCAAGGAGGTCATGGACGCCGGCGACGTGCTGCTGTTCATCGACGAGATCCACACCATCATCGGTGCCGGTTCCGCCGAGGGCTCCATCGACGCGGCCGCCATCCTGAAGCCGCCCCTGTCTCGCGGCGAAATCCAGATCATCGGCGCCACCACGCTGGAGGAGTACCGCAAGCACCTGGAGAAGGACTCCGCCCTGGAGCGCCGCTTCCAGCCGCTTACCATCAACGAGCCCAACGAAGAGCAGGCCGTGCGCATTATGGAGGGCCTGCGCGACAAGTACGAGGCGCACCACAACGTGCACTTCACCGACGAGGCCCTGCAGGCCGCCGTGTCGCTGGCCAACCGCTACATCCAGGATCGCTACCTGCCCGACAAGGCCATCGACGTTATGGACGAGGCCGGCGCCCGCATGCGCATCCGCAACATGACGCTGCCGAAGGAACTGCGCGATCTGGACGAGAAGCTGCGCAAGTGCCGCGCCGATAAGGATCGCGCCATCGGCGAGCAGAACTACGAGCGTGCCGCCGAACTGCGCGACGAGGAAACCAAGCTGAAGGCCGAGCGCGAAGAGGCCGAGAAGCAGTGGGAAGAGGATACTTCGAAGACCGTGCAGAACGTCACCGTGGAAGACATTGCCGATGTGGTGTCCATGTCCACGGGCGTGCCGGTGTCCAATCTTACCGAAGCGGAAACCGAGAAGCTGCTGCGCATGGAAGGCGTGCTGCACGAGCGCATCATCGGCCAAGACGAGGCCGTCACCGCGCTGTCGAAGGCTATCCGCCGCAGCCGTTCGGGCTTGAAGGACCCGAAGCGCCCCGCAGGCTCGTTCATCTTCCTGGGCCCCTCGGGCGTGGGCAAGACCGAGCTGTCCAAGGCCTTGGCTGAGTTCCTGTTCAACTCCGAGGACGCGCTGCTGTCCTTCGACATGTCCGAGTACATGGAGAAGCACACGGTCAGCCGTCTGGTGGGTTCGCCTCCGGGCTACGTGGGCTTCGACGAGGGCGGCCAGCTGACCAAGGCCGTGCGCCAGCGTCCCTACTCGGTGGTGCTGTTCGACGAGATCGAGAAAGCGCACCCCGACGTGTTCAACATCCTCCTGCAAATTCTGGAGGAGGGACGCCTGACCGACGCCCAGGGCCGTACCGTGGACTTCCGCAACACCGTCATCATCATGACGTCGAACGTGGGCGCCCGCGACATTACCACCACCACGACGCTGGGCTTCTCGAACTCTGGCCAGAACGGTCTGTCTGACAAGGAGATCAAGAGCCGCGTCATGCACGAGCTGAAGAACGCCTTCCGTCCCGAGTTCCTGAACCGTATCGACGAGATCATCGTGTTCAAGAGCTTGACCGAGGACGAGATCGTGCAGATCGTGGACCTCATGGTGGCCGAGCTGCGCGAGCGCATGATCGCCCAGAACATGACCATCAACCTGGACGATGCCGCGAAGCGCCTGGTGGCGAAGGAAGGCACCGACACCGCCTTCGGCGCCCGCCCGTTGCGCCGCGCCATCCAGCGCCTGCTGGAGGACCCGCTGTCCGAGCAGATTCTCGAGGGCCGTTGGACCAGCGGCTCGGTGGTGGACGTTACCGTGGACGAGGCCGGCGAAGAGCTGGTGTTCAACGAGGGCACGGGCTCCATTCCCGCCCCGCGCAAGCGCGACTCCATCGCCCGCGAGGCCGAGCAGCTGCTCACCAACTACGACCTGGGCCACGCTGGCGTCACCCCGTCGGCTCCGGCCGGCGCCCTCTCCGGCGGCGCCGAGTAGACGGCGGGCAAGCGCCGAGTAAGTGTCAAACAGAGCGCTTTAATCGCAGGCTGCTTTAATTAAAAGCGAGCGCCCTTCGGGGCGCTCGCTTTTTTTCTGCTCGCAATGTCGCAAGAAGCAGATTGGACTGAGCTGTCCTATCGCAAAGCGAGGCGCCCCCGCATGGCAGGGGCGCCTCGCTTCGAGCGCTATCGGGCGAAGGGGGAGGAAGGGAGCCCGATGGCGTGTCTATGAGGGTGGCGCAAGCTTGTGCTGCGAAGGGTTTACTCCTCGTCGGCGCGGATGGCCCAGCGAGCCAGAGAGCGTGCCGTCTCCAGGTACTCTTCGGTGCTGGCAACCGTATCCGGGGTGCCGCAGCCGTTGAAGACCTCGGTGCGATACTCCGGCGAGATGATGGACA
>CAJUFS010000116.1 GCA_910585575.1 uncultured Adlercreutzia sp.
CCTCGTCCCCGACCGCCTCTACCGAGCCCTAGAAATCCCCTCCCCCGCCGACCTCCAGTAAGCCTCCCCAAGACCACGGCCGTCTCACCGGGCTGATATAATGGAGCGAAGCATTAAGGAGGTCATCATGCCAAGCCTAAGCATGTTCTTCGGAATCATCATTTACATGTATGCGGATGATCACAACCCACCTCATTTTCATGCAATCTACCAAGGATACGAGGCGCAGTTTAGCCTTGACGGAGAGCTTCTCGTCGGCGAAATGCCGCGAAAGCAAATGCGCTTAATTGCCGCATGGGTGGAGTTGCACCGCGACGAGCTGCTTGCAAACTGGGATCTCGCCAACTCGGGCCAGCCTCTGTACAAGATCGAGCCGCTGCGTTAGGGGCCCGGACATGGAGATGATCTTCGACGAACGCCTTGGTGACTACGTCTGCAAAGCGGGGTTTATCCCCTGGTCGGTGCGTGCAGTAGAGCCAAACGAAGACTACACCCTGACTCTCATGTTTGCCGATGGCTCGAAGCGCCTCTTCGATTTTGCCCCGTTGCTCGAGCACCCCTGCTACTCGAGCCTTCAGTCGCTGGAAGCGTTCATGCGCGCCCAGGCCCTCCACGGCACGGTCGACTGGGGGAACGATATCGATATTGCTCCGGAGAAGCTCTACGAAGACAGCCGCATTCTATCCTAGCCGACCAAATCCATTCAGTTGGAAAGGGCGCAAGACGAGGCAGGTGTCGCCTCACCGGCGTATCGGGCTCGCTTCGTTGCGACGAAGCTCATCGACGGAGGCAATGAGCTCCTGCTTGCTAGCCACGTTGAACTTGCGATAGATGTTGCGGGCATGGCCCTTCACCGTACTGTGGGATAGCACGAACTGCTCCTCAATGGCAGGGAGGCTGTAGCCCTGCACAAGCAGCTCGAACACTTCCGTCTCGCGTGGCGTCAGGCCGTGGCGGTCGGCCACCTCGCGATAGAACGTCGCCTGTCCTTCCTGCCAGTCCGCAGAAGGCTCTGTGGGCCGAACCTCTACCACCAGCCGCTTCGAGCGCCGCATAAGCAACAGAGCTACCGAGAACATGTAAACCAGCACCAATGCGAGAGCCGTCAGCGACAGCGCCCCTTCGCTTATCTGCGTCTCCAAGAGCGAGGCAACCGGAGCGGCGGCCACCAAAATGGCGTTCATGATCGTCCAGCCGCACAGGAACACGAGAAGTTCTCCGCCCTTGCTCTCCCTGCCCACTTCGAACAACACAAGCCAGATGAGCACGTAGAAGAACGTCCAACTTGCCTCGACCATCGCCACCGAAACCACGGCAAAGCCGCCGCTGGGCACCGGCAGGAGCACGAGCCCCATCACGGTGAGGGCCATCAGGGGAACAAGCACTTGCCGCATATTCGGGTTAAATCGCTGGCGCGCCAGGTACAGCACAAGCAGCGCCATGCCCCCGATGCGCAGGGCGCTGGTACAGCATCGCAGTGCCTCTTCAGGCACGGGGAATTCCAAAATAGTGAGCAGGCGAAACAGCATGGCATAACTGGCCATGAGGACAATCAGCTCCGTGGGAAGCGAAGCCAAGGCGCTCCTCACCGAGGCCGCAGGAGAGAGCGATCCTGCCGGAACCACCACAGGTGCGCCCTCTTCATTGCGGCTCCTCGCGGCCCCAAACTTCAGCACCACCGGGAGAGCGCTTCCCGCGACCATAAGCAAAAAGGCCGGCCCGCGCAGCGCGAGCGGCAGCCAGCCCGCGAGGGAGAAAAGCAGCACCGCCAGCAATCCCGAAACGCCGATGGCCCAGGTGCGTCCATCAGCAGGAAGACCGGCGAGCCAGCATGCCCAGGCAGCGAGAATCCAGGCATGGGACACGCCGATAAGCACCTGTGACAAAGCATAGCCAAGTTCGGAGGATGCGCCATAGAGGGCAAGGGCCGCTCCTGCGACGAGCGCCACCGTCGCACCTGCAAGAGCGCGGGGGTCGAAAGCGAGGGCTCGCGCGCGAGGCCGACCCACCAGGAAGGCAAAGGTCGCCAGCGTCACCACTGACAGAATGCGTGCGAGCCATAGAAGCACGAAAGGGTAACTCTCGATGGCCGCAGCCGCCGGGGAATAGGAAACGAGCTGCCGGAGCAGTCCTAACGTGGCTATTTGGCAGCAGAACCAAAGTGCGGCTGCATTTTCCCTGGTCAGATTCTTAAACATCTTCCACCCCACCCTTTTAGGACGGCCCTTCTCTTGCCAGCAATCCCGCAAAACCAGCCTTTCGGGACGGTTTTCGGCAGCAAGGATTTGGGCATACTGCACCCCAGCAAGGCGTGCGGCGGGTTGATTGGGAAGTCGGCCATACAGCATGCGCGCCTTGCGATTCTCAACTGCTCTAAAGAGAGCTCGATTAGCAAAGGGGATAATACCATGAATCTCTCTCGCAGGAACTTCTTCAAGGGCGCCGTGCTGGGCACCGCGGGCATGGGCGTCGCCTCGGCCGCCCTCATGGCCGGTTGCGCGCCGCAGTCCAAGGCAGAGGCCGACCTCGCCGAGACTGGCACCGGCGCCACCGAATCCGATTACCCCATCCAGGTGCTCGGCTCCATGGAAGAAGCGGCCGAGTCTTTCGAAGGCGACGTCGTCGTGCTCGGCTGCGGTCCGGGAGGCATTGCCTGCGCCACGCGCTTGGCCGAGCAGGGCGCCCGCGTGCTCATCGTCGAGAAGACCGACGTCATCGGCGGCACGGGGCTCGTGGCCTCTGGCAACTGCTACATTTCCCTTAACAGCCAGTTCCAGCTCGACCAGGGCCACGAGGCCGACATCGCCGCTTTCTACAAGGAATGGCTCGAGGCGGTGCACTACCATTGCGACCACGAGGTGCTGAGCACCTACCTGCGCAACTGCGGCCAAGTCGTCGACTGGATGCTCGGCCAGGGCTTCGGCTACCGCCTGAAGGAGACACCGCCCACCAATGGGCTCTCGGGCTTCGCCTACCGCATCTCCCAACCTGCCAAGGGCGACGGCAACCGCGAGGAAACCTATGGCAACATGGTCGACAAGGTCATCGCAGCCGGCGGCGCCTTCTACCCCAATTGCACCGGTACCGAACTCATCGTCGATGAGGAGGGCACCGTCGTGGGCCTGCGCGCCGACCGCGCCGGCGAGGCGGTGGACTTCATGGGCAAGGCCGTCGTCATTGCCTCGGGCGGCTATGGCGCCAATCGCGAAATGATCGAGAAGTACTCGGTGAACCCGCTGCTCGGCCGAGACCCGGTGCTCAACAACGGCGAGGGTGCCCAGATGGCCTGGGCCGCCGGCGCGCAGAAGCCGTGGAACCTCGGCATCCTCTGCGTCGATACGCTGTACCCCGTCGACGCCGACCATGTGTCCTACCCCGGCGGCGTGCAGGCGCTCGGCAACGTCATGGGCGATGCCGGCAAGGCGCGCATGCATGTGAACCAGCTCGGCCGACGCTTCCATTCCGAAGATGCGTTCTGCTGGGTGCCTACTTACGGCGGCACCAACGGCGCGGCCTACAACGAGCCGTGGCTGTTCGCCATCGCCGACCAGGCGGCCATCGACGCCCTGCAGACCGAGGATGAATCGGTGAACGACGCCTACCTGGAGTCGATGATCGGTTTGGGCGTGCTCTTCAAGGGCGACACGCCGGCCGAGCTCGCCGAGGCTGCCGGTTGGGATCCCGAGGTGTTCGCCGCCGAGTTCGACAACTACAACACGCTGTGCACCAACGGCGAGGATCCGGTGCTCTTCAAGTCAGCTGAGTACCTCGTCGCCTACGGCGACGGCCCATACTACGCCGTGCGCCTGGCGCCCACGCCATTCGGCACCTGCGGCGACTTGTGCGTCACGCCGAAGATGGAGGTGCGCGGTACCGAGCCCGGCTCCACAGTGAAGGGGCTCTACGCTGTCGGCACTGAAACCGTCGGCACCATGCACAACGGCTACTACTGGGCCCTCGGCCAGACGGTGGGCTGGGCCCACACCTCCGGCTACCTGGCCGCTGAGGAAATTGCCGCCAGCGTCTTGGCGTAAGAGCAGCTGCTCGGGACGTCTCCCTCCCACGTGCCGAGCAACCTTCAACACCCTCCCTCTCAAGGTTCCCCTCCCAGGGAGCCTTGCTGTTGGTGAGACAGTGCCCCGGAGGGGCGTCTCACCTTCCGAAAGACTTCTGGCGCGAAGCGCAGAGCCTTTCCCTGAAGATGAGACGCCCCTCCGGGGCACTGTCTCACCCACGAACCAACGTCTCGCTTCTGCATAGGGTTCGCTTGGGGAAACTTGTAGTACTATGGCGGGGACTTTATTTCACCTATCAGCTTGCAAGGAGCATGCCCTATGTACGACGGACTTCCCACCC
>CAJUFS010000117.1 GCA_910585575.1 uncultured Adlercreutzia sp.
GCCGCCTCCCCCTTCGACCCGCGCACCCACGTGCTCGGCGCCGGCGGCCTCAGCTTCGGCAACCTCGATGTGCGCCGCCTGGGCACCTACGCCGTGGCCGCGTTCCTCGTCATCGTGTTCGCCATGGCGCTTTTGCACCTCGGCCCCTTCGCCGCCGCCCCGAAAAGCGACGGCTCGCACCACGTGGGCGTCCAGGGCGCCAACGCCATCGGGGGCAACGCCGCCTACCTCGCGCAGAACGTCGCCACCCAGGTGAGCATCGCGCGCCCTGTGGAGCCGGCCCTCGCCCAGCTTTCCCCCTACACCCCCACCCGGGAAGACCTCGCGAACCTGGCCGGCCAGAAGGCCCCCTACGCCTTCGCCCTCAACACCGGCGACAGCGACCAGGGCGCGCCGGTGCTCTCGGACCGCTCGCTCGTGAACCTCAACAACGCGCTGGCCTACTACGACACCAACGGCTACGAGGCCAGCTACCTCATCATGGACCTGGGCACCGGCCGCGGCATCGCCGGCAACCTGGACACCGCCATCTACGGCGCCAGCTCCTTCAAGGGCCCCTACTGCGCCTACGTGGTGAACAAGGAGTTCCCCAACGACATCAACGAGGCGCGCTCGTCGCGCGTCACCCAGGTGGAGAACACCATCATCTGGTCCGACAACTCCTCCTACGGCAAGCTGCGCCGCACCTACGGCACCGAGGGCATGGAGGAATGGCTCGCCGAGGCCGGCGTCGACACGGCGCTGGTAGACGACACCTATTTCCCCACCTACACGGCGCGCCAGTCGGCCCTCATGTGGCTGAAAATCTACGACTACCTGGAAAACGCCGGCACCTCGGCGGCCGAATGGCTCTCTGAAACCTTCGGCAGCACCGAGGTCTCGTTCCTGCGCAACGGCGCCTTGGGCACCACGAGCGCCGGCCACACCGACTACCTGCCCGAAGAGGGCTCCGGCACCGAAGAGGGCGTGGAAGAGGCCGAAACCGAGGCCGGCGAGGAGGCCGAAGTGAGCGCCGACAGCTCCGAGGCAAGCCTCGAGGTCGAGGCGGCCCCCGACGAGGGCGATCCCATCGTCGACGAGGAGAAAGTCGTCGCCTCCATCGGCACCAACATCACCGTGCGCAACAAGGCCGGCTGGATCGACGGCCAGGAAGACGACGCCGTGTGCGACTCGGGCATCGTCACCATCAACGGGCGCGACTACCTCATGGTCGTCATGACGAGCGCGCCGGATTCCGCCGACGGCGAGCAGGCCTTCGCCCACCTCGCCCGCACCCTGTTCGAAGTGCGCAGCGATTTGGTGTAGCGCCATGAGCCAGCCGCTTGCGCCCCGTACCCAGCCGCCGTATTTCGCCGGAACCCCTATCGAGTTCTCCGGCTACGTGGACGACTTCGACCGCACCATCTGCGCCATGGAGTTCTCGCTGGACGACGGGCGCACCTGGACAGCCTACCCCACCGCCGCCGTGGACAAGTCGCGCGGGGTGAACTGGCGCTTCGTGTACACCCCCGAACAGCCCGGCCGCTACTTGCTGAAGGTGCGCCCCGTCACCGAGGACGGCGAGCCCTCCGACCTCATTGCCGGGTTCGCCTTCGAAGCGCTTCCGCTCGCCCGCCCCTTCGGCGACGCGCGCATCCGCCCCGTTGGCGGGTCGTTCGCCGACGCGCGGCTGTTCCGCTCCCGCGAGCTCTCGGCGCTCACCGGCGAGGAGGCTGCCTTCATCAGCCAGGCCCTCGGCATCGCCACCATCTACGACCTGCGCACCCGCTCCGAGGTGGCCGCGCACCCCGAGCCCTACATCGTGGGCATGAAGACCATCGCCCTTGAGCCCTCTTCCGAACACCGTCGGAAGGATTCGGACAAGCGCCTTATCGCCGGGGTCATTGAGAAGTACGGCGCCCCCGAGGAACGCATGATGCGCAACTACCGCCGCTACGTGAGCGAGCAGCCGCTTTTAGGGAAGGCCCTGCGGTCGCTGGCCGCCGAGGGCACGCCGGCGCTCATCCACTGCGTGAACGGGAAGGACCGCACCGGCGTGCTGTGCGCCACTCTCCTGCGGGCCGCCGGCGCCGACGACGACACGGTTATGGAAGACTACCTACGCGTGAACGAGGACCACGCCGACCTCATCGCCGAGGAGGCCGAGCGCCTGGGCGCGGGCATGACCGCCAACGAGCGCGCCTGTCTCATGAGCTTCATCGAGGCGCGCCCCGCCTACCTGCGCGCCTATTTCGAGGAGATCGACCGGCAAGCCGGCTCCTTCGACCGCTACCTAGCCGAAGCCCTCCACCTAACCCCCGAAGCCCAAGCCAACCTCCGCACCCTCGTGGGCTAGCGGGCTCCGTCTCGCCACAGAAACCGTACTTTTGCACGACTTTCTTGGCCAATACCCCACGTTTCACGGGTTCGTGTACGGTTTCATGCAAGAAAACCGTACAAATGCACGGTTTTTATGGCGCAACAGCGAAGGCAGGAGGGGCCGGAAAGCGGCGTCGGCGCCCGCCCCGTAGGGCAAGGGCCATGCCCTTGCCGCTCAACCGAGGAAGATAGGCATCCCAGGTAGAGCGGAAGAGGCAGAGCCCCTTCCCTACGGAGCTGGATCACCCTCTCGTGAGACGGCGCGCACGGCAAAAGGCGGAAGGGGCAGACCCTTCCCTACGGGTAGCTACGCAAGCTAGTGGGATACAGGCTCGTTGACCGCGCAAGAACAAAGGCTGGGAGGCAAGCGAGCGCCGCCCATGGCAACACGGCGCAACCGAACAACTCCACCGCCAGCACCAAAGCCGACAATGGGCAGTTGGTGCAACCGGCGAAAAACGCCACCATAGTAACAGCAGACAGAAGGGGCTGAAGCGATGCCGCATCCGCGCCGAGCACCACTCCGGCCCCAGAGGCAACGCTGGCACCGCAACAGGCTCCCACAGCAAGCACTGGCATAATTTCTCCGCCCTTGAAGCCGCCTGCAAGCGTCAAGACCGTGAGAAGCGCCTTGGCGGCAAAAGCCCACCAAGGTACAGGAGAGCCGGCTAGGGCACTCTCAATTTGAATTGCCCCCGTGCCGCAGTAGCACCTCAGCTCCTCATAGTGAAGGACATCGGCGTAGCCAAGCAGCAGCGCTGTCGCGACTCCGCCCACGGCCAAGGCAAAGACCGGCGCCCCAAGAGCTGCGAGCGCTCGATGCACGGCACTCAGAGCCCCGCAAAACATCAGCGCCAGCAACCCGGCGCAACAGCCGGCAGCCAGAGAGAGCGCCGTAGCGTCGCCAAGAGGCAGCAGCGCGGGAAGAACAGCGGCGGTCGCATCCAGGAACCGAACCCCGGCCGCCTCGGTCACACCCCAAGCAACAAGGGAAGTTGCCACAGGCGCCAGCGCATCCAACATAGACCCTGGACCCCGACGCAGCACTTCAAAAACGAAAACCACGCCTGCAGCCGGAGCGCTCAGCATCGCGCCTAAGGCCGCCGCCATGGCCGCCGGGGCAACCGACGGCCGCATGCGATGGGATACCCATCGGGTGGCGGCGCTGCCCAAACCTGCGCCCATTTGAAGTGCTGCCGCTTCTTTGCCCACCGAACCGCCAGCAAGCACCGTAAGCGCCGTGCTGATGAGGATGGCGGCCGCCAGCGTCACAGGCACCTCGTCCCCTGAGTCCACCGCCTGCATCACGCGCGCCGTACCCCAGGAAAACTCAAGGCGGAGGGCGCGGTAAAGGCCGTAGGAGGCAAACCCGGCAACTGGCAGCAGCCAAACCAACTCCGGGTGACAGGCAAACACTTCCGCTGCGCCGTCAACGAGCCAGCTTAGCACCACCACCGAGCCGCCCACTGCGCCTCCGAGGCACAGCAAGGCAGCCCCGTCCCATACTCCTACCCTCATCGCTCCCCAGTCCCCTCGCAGCTAGAGTGCCCCTTCCTTGAACAGCCCCACATCGTCAAGCGGATCATGGTAGATCAACACCGAATCGGGCCGAGCTTGGCATAGCAGCGTTAGGCGGTATTTGCGAGCCAGGCGAATCGTCTCGTCAGTTGGCACCGCCTTGGTAGCCAGAATGGGAATACCGGCCCGGATGGCCTTCATCACCATATCCACAGGCAAGCGCCCGCTGGAATACACCATGACGTCGCGAAGATCGATGCCCTCGCGCAAAGCCACGCCCACCACCTTGTCGAAGGCGTTGTGGCGGCCCA
>CAJUFS010000118.1 GCA_910585575.1 uncultured Adlercreutzia sp.
CGCTGCCGAGATGGGTTCCTCGTGGATGACTACCGTGGGTGGTCTGGAGATCGACGCGTCGCTGCATGTGCTCGACGTGAACCGCCAGCCCATCCCCGGCCTCTATGCCGGCGGCAACCCGGCCGGTTGCTTCTATGGCAACATCTACGCGCCTCAGGTGCCTATGAGCCTGTCGGGCCACTCCACGACGCTTTCCTACGTCGCGGCGCGTAACTGCGTCGACGGCATCTAATCGCGTCTACTGAGAGCTCGCGTTTCCCTCCCCGCGTGGGCTCGCTTTTTTCAGCGCCCCGGCCTTTAAATGGGTCGGGGCGTTTTGCTTGAGGAGAGGGGCGTATCTGCCAAGATGGATGTTGGACGAGAGGAAGTAGCTCTTTTCCGTTCTCTGCATTACGCTATCGTAATGAGCGCGTTAGAGGCGGGACATTTCGCATCCGCATACTTGATCCGTAGATTGGACGTATTGGGAGAAAGGCTTGGGGCATGGACATTCTGACCGTCAGCCATTTGACGAAAATCTACGGAGAGGGCGAGGCGGCCACCCGCGCGCTCGACGACGTTTCCTTCAGCGTGCAGGAGGGCGAGTTCGTGGCCATCGTGGGCTCCTCGGGCTCGGGCAAGTCGACGCTTTTGCACCTCATCGGCGGCGTGGACCGTCCCACGGCGGGCCATGTGCTGGTGAACGGGTCCGACGTGTACGCGCGCTCCGACGAGGAGCTGGCGGTGTTCCGCCGCCGCGAGGTGGGGCTCGTGTACCAGTTCTACAACCTGGTACCGGTGCTCAACGTAGTGGAGAACATGACGCTGCCCGTGGCCCTGGATGGGCGCGCGGTGAACCACGACAGGCTTGCCGGTCTGCTCGACAAGCTGGGCTTGCGCGGCCGTGAGGGACACCTGCCCAGCCAGCTCTCCGGCGGTCAGCAGCAGCGCGTTGCCATCGGGCGCGCCCTCATGAACGCGCCGGCGGTGGTGCTTGCCGACGAGCCCACGGGCAACCTGGACACCCGCAACTCCGCCGAGATCATGCAGCTGCTGCGCGATTCCAACCGCGAGTTCGGCCAGACCATGATCGTCATCACCCACGATGAGGAAATCGCCCTGGCCGCCGATCGCATTATCGCCGTGGAGGACGGCCGCATCGTGCGCGACGAGAGGATCCGCCGATGAACGCCATGACGAACTTCACGCTGCACTCGCTTAAGGTGAACCGCGTGCGCACGGCGGTCACCATCGCTGGCGTAGCTTTGGCTGCTGCGCTGCTGACGGCGGCGCTCACTACCTACTTCTCCTTCACCGACTACTTGTACCGCTCCGAGGCGGCCAACGCGGGCACGTGGATGGCCTATGCGGAAGTGGGCGACATGGCGGCGTCCGAGGGCGATATCGCCCGGGCTAAGGGCGATCCGCGCGTCACCGGCCTGGCCACGCTCGAAGACGCGGGCTTTGCCGAGCTTACCGAGGCCCAACAGGAGAAGCTGGGCATCTGCATGCCCATTCTGTCGGTGTCGGGCAATGTGGAGGACATTGCCGCCATCCACCCGAGCGAGGGGCGCATGCCCGTGAACCCGGGCGAGATCATGCTGTTCGCCACATGGAAGGACTACGGCGGCGTGTCGTTGGGCGACACCCTCACGCTTTCCGTGGGCGACCGCGAGGCGGTGCTCGCGCCGGGCGAGAAGAGCGCGGAGTCCGACGGCTCCATGGAGGCGGCCTACGGGACGGCCTACAACGTGGATCCCACTACCGTTGAGATCGTCGACGGCACACGGCTCAACTCTTCCATTGGCTACCTGGAGGCGACCCAGGACGGTGGCATTTTCAACGAGCATCTGGTGAACAAGCGCGAGCGCACGTACACCGTGGTCGGCTTTTACAACCGTCTGGGTTACACGCTATCCACTGGGGTAGGTACGGCCGGCGTGACCGTGAATGAGCCGGAAACCGACGGCTTCGGCGAGGTATTCCTCACCATGGCTGGTATGGAGAACTCCGACCAGGTGCTGGCCTGCGCCGAGGAGCTGTTCCCTAACGACCACGTGGTGCTTCACTCGGCCATGCTGCGTTACATGGGCGTGACCAGCGATTCCTCTATTTGGAGCACCTTCTTCGGCATTGTGGCCGTACTGGCCATGGTTATCGCCGGCGCCTGCGTGTCGCTTATCTTCAACGCCTTCAACATCTCGGTGGCCGAGCGCATCAGCCAGTTCGGGCTCTTGTCCTCGGTGGGCGCGTCGCGTCGACAGCTGCGTCGAGCTGTGGTGCTCGAGGGTTGCGTGGTGGCGCTCATTGGCATTCCGCTGGGGCTTGTGGTGGGCCTGGCCGGCTGCGCGGTCACCTTTGCGCTGCTGGGACCGGCCATTTCCAACTTGGCGGGCAATGCAGCGGTGGAATTCTATGTGGCGCCCAACGTAACGGCCCTCGTGGCTGCGGCGGCGCTCACCCTGGTCACGGTGCTCGTATCCGTGTGGATTCCCGCCAAGCGCGCCAGCCGCGTGAACGTTATCGACGCCCTGCGCAACGCCGGTGCCCAGCGAGTGTCCAAGAAGGGGGCCAAGGCCGCGGCGAAGGCGGCGCGCACCGGCGCGCTGTGGAAGGTCGGCGGCGTGACGGACCGCCTGTTCGGCGTGGGCGGAAAGCTCGCCCGCATCAATCGCAAGCGCGGCACGGCCAAAGGGCGCGCAGCCTCAGTGTCGCTGGCCCTGGCCATCGTGCTGCTCATGACGGCCGGCTCCCTCAACGTGTTCCTCGGCTCGCTCGTAGGCGTGGCATCCGGCGGCGAGGCCCCCGGCGAGGTGTCGGTAACCGCCGAGTTCTCAACTGAGCGAGACAGCCAACCGTCTGACTTGTCTCATTCGGAAGGAGACAGCCAGTCGTCTGGTTCGGAAGATGGGGGCTCGGGCGAATCGACGGACCCGGCCGGTGAAAAAGGAGACAGATCAGACGGTCGATTGTCTCATTCTGCCGCATCGGTGCTGGAGGGTCTGAACGCGCGCTTTGCCTCCGAGGCGGCGGAATTTGCGAAGGCCTACGACTACCTGGCTGAAAGCAACGGGGCCCAGGGGATTGGCTGGCTGCTGCGCAGCGACGCGGCCATGTCCCTCCCCGAATCCATGGTGGGCGAGGCCTTCCGTGTCGAGGGCGGCATCGACGGCGGCAAGGTGGCCGACGGGCGCTTTGGCACGGTGGGAACCATTCTCTACCTGGACAACGACGCCTTCGACTCTTACGCCCAGAGTCTCGGCCTGAATCCGGCCGACTTTCGTGACGGGGAACACCCCCGCGCCATCGCCCTGGCTCAGGGCTACGGCAACAACGGCGATGTGTACCAGCTGCTCGATATTCTGCGCGAGCCGGGCACGGTGGAGGTGCTGGCGGCTGCGGCCTACGAGGGCCGTCCAGCCCACGTGGGAGTGTCCTACTACGCGGAGGACGACACGGGACCGCACTACGTGTTCTTGCCCTATGTGTTTGGCGAGGACGGCGGAGCCGTGGTAGACGAGCAGCTCACTCTCGACGACGTGGAACTGGCCACGGTGCCGGTGGAGGTGGCGGCCGTCACCGACGAGGTGCCCGCGCTGCTGGGCGGTCCCGGCTCCGGCGTCATGCTCATCGTGCCCGAATCCCTGGCGGCCACCCAAAGCCTCGGCGGCGAGGCCCCCCTCTTCACGAGCTACTTCGACGCGGCGGACGGCGATCACGAGGCCCTGGCCGAGGAGCTGGCCACCCGCGGCGGGGAGTTCTTCCACGACGGCCCCTACGAGATGGCCTTCTACTCCTACAACGACCTGGTAGCGCAAAGGGACGCCACGCAGCAGCTGGCCATGGTGGTAAACGTGTTCTGCCTGCTGTTCACCGTCATCCTGGCGCTCATCGCCATGGCGAACGTGTTCAACACGGTGACGAACAGCCTTATCCTGCGCCGCCGCGAGTTCGCGGTCATGAAGTCGGTGGGACTTTCGAACCGCCAGTTCCGTCGCATGATCATGGACGAGTGCGCCAGCTTCGGCGTGGCGGGCCTCGTGCCCGGGCCGCTGGTGTCGCTTGCAGTGTCGTGGCTGCTGTACTCGGCGGTGACCCAATCCATGAGCGGGCTGCCCTTCCAGCTGCCCTGGACCTACGTGGGGCTGGCGCTTATCATGACGGCCGCCGCCATGGGCATCTCGGT
>CAJUFS010000119.1 GCA_910585575.1 uncultured Adlercreutzia sp.
AGGAGTCCAGCGCCACCAAGGAGGACGATTACGTGGACATCAATCAGATTCGCGAACTGGTTCGCGTCGCCGAGGAAAGCGGCGTCGGTGAGATTGTCGTCGAGGAAGAGGGCATGCGCATTGCCGTTCGCATGCCGGGTCAGGGCGCTCCCGTAGCGGCCGCTCCGGCCGCCCCGCAGGCTCAGGCCGTGCCCGCTGCCCCCGCTCCGGCCGCGGCTCCCGCTGCCGCCGACGACGGCGCCAGCCGTCCGGCCACCTGGGTGCCGGTGACGGCTCCCATGGTGGGCACCTACTACGAGGCCCCGGCTCCCGGTGAGCCGCCCTTCGTGAAGGTGGGCGATGAGGTGGCCGCCAACGAGACGCTCTGCATCGTGGAGGCCATGAAGCTCATGAACGAGATCACCGCCGAGGAAATGGGCACGGTGCGCGAGGTGTGCCTGTCCGACGCCACGCCGGTCGAGTTCGGCACGGTGCTCTTCTACATCGAGCCCCACGAGCCCGTCCAGACCCTCCCGGAGAACTAATTATGTTCGATAAGATTCTTGTCGCCAACCGCGGCGAAGTGGCCCTGCGCATCATGCGCGCCGCCCGCGAGCTGGGCGTGAAGACGGTAGCCGTGTACTCCACGGAGGATGCCGACACCTATCCGGTGCAGTACGCCGATGAGGCCGTCTGCATCGGTCCGGCCCCGTCCAACAAAAGCTACCTGGTCATGCCGTCCATCATCGCGGCCGCCAAGAACACCGGCGCCCAGGCCATTCACCCGGGCTACGGCTTCTTGGCCGAGAACGCCGACTTCGCCCGCGCCTGTGCCGACAACGACCTGGTGTTCATCGGCCCGGCCCCCGACTGCATCGATCGCATGGGTGACAAATCCAGCGCCCGCGAGACCATGAAGATGTGCGGCGTGCCCACGGTGCCCGGCTCCGACGGTTGCCTGGACACGGTGGAAGAGGCCGCGGCCTTCGCCGAGAAGGTGGGCTACCCGGTGCTCATCAAGGCCACGGCCGGCGGCGGCGGCAAGGGCATGCGCGAGGTGCACGACCCGGCCGATCTGGAGGCCCAGTACAAGGCGGCCCGTACCGAGGCCGGCGCGGCCTTCGGCAATGATGGCGTCTACTTGGAGAAGCTGGTGCTGCGTCCCCGCCACGTGGAGGTGCAGGTGCTGGCCGACGACCATGGCAACGCCGTGGCCCTGTGCGAGCGCGACTGCTCCATTCAGCGTCGTCACCAGAAGCTGCTGGAAGAGGCGCCCTCGCCGGCGCTGTCCGAGCCCCTGCGTCGCGACATGATGAAGGCGGCTCTGAAGGCCGTGCGCGCCGTGGACTACAAGAACGCCGGCACCATCGAGTTTTTGCTCGACGAGCGCGGTCAGTTCTACTTCATGGAGATGAACACCCGCGTGCAGGTGGAGCACCCCGTCACCGAGGAAATCACCGGCACTGACATCATCAAGGAGCAGCTGCGCATTGCCTCCGGCGAGGCCATGAGCTGCGCTCACCGCGCGCCCTTCACGCCGGCCGGCCATGCCATCGAGCTGCGCATCAACGCCGAGGATCCGGCCCACGGCTTCCGTCCGTGCCCGGGCAACGTTACGCGCTTCGAGCCCCCCGCGGGCCCTGGCGTGCGCGTGGAAACCTACCTGCGCCCCGGTTCGCGCATCTCTCCTTACTACGACTCCTTGGTGGCCAAGGTCATCGTACACGGTCAGGATCGCGCCGAGGCCGTGGCCCGTGCCAAGCGCGCCCTCGATGAATTCGTCATTGAAGGAATTGCAACAACTATTCCATTCCATCAGCGTGTGCTCGAGAATGAGGTATTCTTGGACGGTGAAGCCACTACCGACTTCATCGAAACCCAGATGGGAGACGTATTATGACAAACGAAATGAGCGTGGAAGGCCTTTCCATCGCCCCCGGCGTCCTGGAAACCATCATCTCGGTGGCCGCCAGTGAGGTCGACGGCGTGGCGTCGCTGGGCTCTTTTGCCACCAGCGGCATTCGTTCCATGCTGGCCAGCAAGCCCTCTACCTCGGGCATCGAGGCCAACCTTGACGATGATGGCAAGCTGCGCGTATCCATCCATGTCGAGGTTTACCACGGCTACGTGCTGCCCGATTTGGCCGCGGCCCTGCGCACGGCCATCGCCGAGTCCTTGAAGACCCAGGCCGGCATCGATGTGGACACGGTTGATGTCTACGTCGACGGCATTCAGTTCAAGTCCTAGGCTTGTTTCGTTCGCCCGGCTTCGGCCGGGCGAACGTTCCTTGATCGGCGCTTTGGCGCCGGTCTGCCCGTTTTCCCGACGGCAGTGAAGCTGTCGCAACGGGTCTGCGCGTGCCGCCCAAAGGCGGCGCTGTTTCAAGTCCTGCCCTTAGCAACCCAACGGAGCATTCATGTCTGCCAGAAAACACGAGCGAACCCGCGATCGCGCCCATGCGGTGCAGGTTCTCTACACCAGCGAAATTCAAGGCAAGCCGGCCAGCCAGCTGCTGGAAAGCGGCCAGTGCCTCATCGAGGACGGCCCTCTGACCGACTATGCCCTGGGCCTGGTCCATGGCGTGGAAGACCGCCTGGGCGACATCGATGCCCGTCTGGCTGCGGCGTCCGAGAACTGGGCGCTGTCGCGCATGCCCATTGTGGACCGCTCTATCCTGCGCCTGGCCACGTACGAGATGTTCCATGTGGACGACGTGCCCGTCTCCGTCTCTATCAACGAGGCAGTGGAGTTGGCGAAGGACTTCGGCGGGGAAGAGGATTCCCCGCGCTTTGTGAACGGCGTGCTGGGCCGCATTGCCCGTCAGATGGGCGAAGAGCCTCCCGCGCCCGAGACGCTGGTCGAGACGGCGGGGGCCATCGTCGGTGCTTCCGGTGCTGCCGCCGTGGTGCAGGTGGGGGTGTAGCCCATGGCCGAGCAGAGGGGGAGCGCCTTTGGCGAGGTGCAGGAACGTCTGAACCAGATTGTCGACGAGGTAAGCGCCGAGGACACTTCCCTCGACGACGCCCTCAAGCTCTACGAGGAGGCCGTGAAGCTGGGCCTTTCGGCGTGTGACCTGTCCGAACAGGATATCGAGGCGCATCTGGCGGCAGAAGAGCCTTCTTCGGCTGAGGACGCGTCGCCCTCCGAGGGCGAAGTCGTCGATGGCGGCACTGGCGCGATTGACGCTGGTGCGACCGATGCCGATGGGTCCCCGTCAGCGCCCGCGCCCCTGTCCTCGCCCTCCGAATCGACGTCGGAAGCTCCGACGGTGTAAGGATCTCCTATGGACGAGCCCCGCATTCTCGATGCCATCAACGCGCCCAGCGACCTTAAGGTGCTCACCAATGAGGAGCTGGCTATTTTGGCGGCCGAGATTCGCCAGGAAATTGTCGCCACGACGTCGGTGACCGGGGGCCATGTGGCCTCCTCGCTCGGCGCCGTGGATATTATCGTGGCGCTCGAGAGCCTGCTCGACATGCCGCGCGATCGCGTCGTGTTCGACGTGGGTCATCAGGCCTATGCCCATAAGTTGCTGACCGGCCGCCGCGAGGCCTTCAAAACCCTGCGCACCTATGGCGGCATCTCCGGCTTCACGAAGCCTTCCGAGAGCATATACGATGTGCATCCTTCGGGCCACGCCTCTGATTCGCTGTCGGTGGCCACGGGTTTGGCGAAGGCGCGCCAGCTGAAGGGCACGAACGAGAAGGTGGTGGCGCTCATCGGAGACGCGTCGCTGGCCGGCGGCATGGCCTTCGAGGCGCTGAACTACATGGGCAACGAGCAGCTGCCCCTGGTTATCATCTTGAACGACAACGAGATGTCCATCTCGCGTAACGTGGGCGCCCTCATGAAGCACCTGGGCAACATTCGCGCTAACAGCCACTACCGCGAAGCGCGCGAGGGGCTGCAAGCGGCCATGGAGCAAGGGGGTCCTGCGGCCCGCGGCCTGCTGGGCCTGGGCAAGAACATGAAGGAATCCCTCAAGCAGATGGTGATTCCCCATACCATGATCTACGAG
>CAJUFS010000120.1 GCA_910585575.1 uncultured Adlercreutzia sp.
GGCGATATGTTCTTCTGCATCGTGGGCAACGTGGTGGACGGCCACAGCTTCGCCCAGGATGCCATCGATCACGGCGCCACCACCCTGGTGGTCGAGCGCAAGGTGTACTTGGCCGACGCCACCGACGTCACCGAGGTAGTCGTCTCTGACTCCCGCAAGGCCATGGCTCAGGTGGCAGCCAATTTCTACGATCATCCCTCGAAGGATTTCTCGCTCGTGGGCATCACGGGCACCAACGGCAAGACCACCACCACGTATTTGGTCGAGCACATTGCCAGCGTGGCCGGGAAGCGCTGCGGCGTCATCGGCACCGTGGGCAACAAGATCAACGGGCGCATGGAGAAATCGGAGCACACCACCCCCGAATCACCCGACCTGCAGAAGCTCTTCGCGCGCATGCGCGACGCCGGGGTGGACGTGGTGGCTATGGAGGTAAGCTCCCATGCGCTCGACCTGGTGCGCACCTGGGGCGCCACCTTCGCCGTTACCGCTTTCACGAACCTCACCCAGGATCATCTGGACTACCACCATACCTTCGACGACTACTTTGAGGCCAAGGCCTTGTTGTTCTCGAAGGACTATCCGGCCAAGCGCGTCATCAGCATCGACGGCTCCTGGGGCCGCGAGCTGCTGCGGCGTTGCACGGCCGCGGGCGATGAGGTCATCACCACGGGCTTCGACGCCACGGCTCAAATTCATCCGCGCTCGGTCACCTATGGCGCCACGCGCACTCAGGTTCAGCTGGAGGTGCGCGGCAGCGTTGTCGAGCTGGACTACCCGCTGGTAGGCCGCTTCAACGTGGAGAACGTCATGACCGCGTTCGCCAGCTGTCTGCACCTGGGCATCCCCGCCGCGGTTATCGCCGAGGCACTGGCCACCATGCCGCCGGTGCCGGGCCGCCTGGAGCAGGTGGCCTGCGCGGTGGAGGCACCCATCACCATCTATGTGGACTACGCCCATACCCCCGATGCCCTGGCCAAGGCCATCGCCTCCATTCAGGAGTTCACCGATCACCACACCATTGTGGTGTTCGGCTGCGGCGGCAACCGCGACGCCAGCAAGCGCCCCATTATGGGCCAAGCTGCCCTCGCGGCCGATTACGCCGTGGTCACCAGCGACAATCCTCGCAAGGAAGACCCCGACGCCATCATCGCCGATATTGTGGCCGGCATGGAAGATACCAGCCGCTACGAGGTGGAGCCCGACCGCCGATCTGCCATTGCCCGCGCCATCGCCGTGGCGCAGCCGGGAGACGCTATCCTGTTAGCAGGCAAAGGCCACGAGGACTACCAGCTGGTGGGAGACCAGGTGCTGTCCTTCGACGATCGTCTCGTCGCTGCTGAAGAGCTCGAACGGGCCTTCTCGGGCGAAGGGAACGAAGCCTGACAGGAAAGGAACGCGCGTGCGCCTCAACGCAAAACAAATCGCAGCATACACGGGCGGCCAGTTTCTCGTAGATCCCATTGATCCCAGCGCTCTCATGACGGGCATCACCTGGGATTCTCGCGAAGTGCAGCCCGGCTGGCTCTATGTGGCCCTTCCGGGCGAACGGGTAGACGGCCACAGCTTCGTCGAGGCCGCTTTGCGTGCCGGCGCTCGGGGCGCCCTTGTTATGCAACCGCCTGCCCCCTCGGCTTTGCTGCTGGCCCGCGAAATGGGCGCGGCCGTTATCGAGGTGGCCAACACCACCAGTGCCATAACCGACTTGGCCCGCGCATGGCGGGGGCATCTGCACGGGCGCGTCATCGCGCTGACGGGCTCGGTGGGCAAGACCACTACCAAAAACCTCATGCGCGACGTCTGCGCGGCGGCCGGCTCCGTGGTGGCAACCAAGGCCAACCAGAACAACGAGCTGGGCGTTCCCCGTACGCTGTTGGCGGCCGACCCGGAAACTGCCACAGTTGTGGTAGAGATGGGCATGCGCGGTCGGGGCCAAATTGCCGAGCTTACCGAGTTCGTGCGCCCCGAATGGGGGCTCATCACCAATGTGGGTGAGAGCCATATCGAGCTGCTCGGTTCCCGCGAGAACATTGCCCGCGCCAAGGCCGAGCTGCTTGCAGCTCTGCCCGCCGGCACCGGCCAGGCCTTCCTCAACGGCGCCGATGACTTCTCGGCGTTCTGCGCCGACGATGCTCGTCTGTCCGCGCGCTCGGTAGCCCTCACGGTGTTCGACGGGTCCCCCGACGCCGCCGATCATTTCGCGGCTTTGGAGAAGGCCGGGGCAACGGTTGCCCGTCGCCTGTGGGCCGAGGACGTCGTACTCGATGAAGAAGGGCGCCCCCGCTTCACGCTGTGCGCCGCCGGCTTCACCGACGATGGCGTCGTCGAGCGCACGCCCTGCGCGCTGGCGCTCCAAGGGGCCCACAATGTCGCCAACGCCTGCGGTGCCGCTGCCGTGGGACGGGCGCTCGGCCTTGAGCTGGCGGCCGTGGCCGAGGCCCTGCACGGGTCGGTGCCCGAGTCGGGACGCCAGGAAATGCTTACGGCGCGGGGCGGCTTCACGGTCATCAACGACGCCTACAACGCCAGCCCCGATTCCATGCGCGCGTCGCTTGCCACCTTTGCCGCCTTGGCGGTGACGGGCCGCCGCATCGCCGTGCTGGGCGATATGGGCGAGCTGGGTCATTTTGCCCCTGCGTGTCATCGCGGAGTGGGGGAGGCGGCCGCTGGCGCCTCCCTGGATCAACTGGTGTGCGTGGGCGATTTGGCTGCGCTCATCGCCGAGGGCGCCCAGGAGGCGGGCATGGACCCGTCGCGCATCGTGCGCGCCCGAACGGTGGCCGATGTGCTCGAAGAGCTTGACGGTCGCCTCGAGCCGGGGGATGCGGTGCTGGTGAAAGCCTCGCATTTCATGGAGCTCAATCGTGTTGTCGAAGGATTGGTTAGCTAAATGTTCTCTCTGTTCTCGTCCTATCCCACGTTCATGATCTTCTTGGCCGTCGTGGTGTCCATGGTGGTCACCATGCTGCTCATGCCGGCCTGGATTCGCTTCCTGAAAACGAGCCATATCGGCCAGCAGGTGCGTGCCGACGGCCCGCAGAGCCATCTTGTTAAGCAGGGCACGCCCACCATGGGCGGCGTCATCATGCTGGTGGCGGTCATTGCCTTTACGCTGCTGGCCTCGGTGGGCGCTCCCACGCCCGAGCTGTGGCTGCTTTTGGGCGCCACCGTGCTCACCGGCGTCCTCGGCCTTATCGACGATGCCTCCAAGGTGGCCCATGAGCGTTCCCTGGGCCTGACGCCCAAGGCGAAGCTGGTGGGGCAGTTCGCCATTGCCACGGTGTTCGTGCTGTGCGCGGTCAATATGCTGGGCATCGAGCCCACGGTGGAGATTCCCTTTGTCTGCACCATCGATTTGGGCGTGCTGACCACCGTTGTGCCGGTGGGCGACGGTATCGAGATTCCCTGGCTCTATCTGGTCTACTGCCTTATCTTGCTTGTGGGCCTGTGCAACGCCGTGAACCTGACGGACGGCCTGGACGGCCTGGCGGCGGGCACTGTCATGATCGTCATGCTCGTCATGGCCGCCATCGCCTTCCGCGCCGGCGTGTTGGAGCCGGCGCTGTTCGCCGGGGCCCTGGCCGGTGCCTGCATTGGCTTTCTGTGGTTCAACTCGTTCCCGGCCGACATTTTCATGGGCGACACGGGCTCGCTGGCCTTAGGGATGGCCCTGGGCTGCTTGGCCGTGGTCACCAAGACCGAGTTCGTGGTCATCATCATCGGCGGTCTCTTCGTGGCCGAGGCCCTGTCCGTCATGATCCAAGTCTTCTACTACAAAAAGACGAAGAAGCGCATCTTCCTTATGGCGCCGCTGCACCACCACTTCGAGAAGAAGGGCTGGTCGGAGACGAAGGTGGTCGTGCGCTTCTGGATTGTGTCCGGCATGCTGGCCGCTTGCGGCTTCGTGCTGTACTTCGC
>CAJUFS010000121.1 GCA_910585575.1 uncultured Adlercreutzia sp.
GTCCCACCAGGACGATGTTTCTGACGTGTTCGGGAGCCGGAGCTGCCATGGGCGACCACCTACCTTCCTTGTAGCGGGACGCGCGCGCCCTCTGCGCGCCGCATTCCCGAGGATGTACCGAGTGCCCGTTCGCCCGAGCCGAAGCTGGCGTCTGCCGGCCAGGGGCCAGGCGGATGTCGGCGCCCCAAGGCCTCACGGGGCGTTCGCGTGCCAGGCGTGGCGCCCTCTACCAGGTCGCTTGTTGACGCAGTGACAGCGAACGGCATAATTTCGGCGGCGAACGGTATTTTCTTCTGACGCCATATTAGCAGAGCCGCCATGAGCCGCAGCCCCCATTGCCGAATTTCTCCCGCAGCTTTTGCTGTGCTTGCTCAAGATGATGAGGAGTTCCGTGCTCCATGGGCTTCGGCGGGAGAGGGGTCTTCAAGCCCCAGGCCTCTCGCGGTAGCGAGAAGGGGCTTCACGTCCCATGGGCCCCAGCGGGGAGAGGGGTCGGCGCCCCTACGGAAGCGAAGGGGTTCGGATCTCTGTGCCGCTGTGGCAGGGAGAGGGGTTCTCGCCTCCCACGGGCCCTGCCGCAGCAAGGGGCTCCGTGTCCCATGGGCCGCACTCCCTTGCCCGTCAGCAAGCCCTTCGCTAATCGCCAGCGACGGAAAATGCTCGTCAAGGGGCCACCGAGCGTTTCGGGGTGGCAGGAAAGCGCCTGATAGTTGGCAGCCTGCCGGCTCTCGGGCCCCATTGATGGAAAGCGCTCCGCGATTGACCGCCGATAGTCCGCATTTCCGCTGTCGGGTGGCGCAAGTTCCAGAATGCGTCACTTTGGTTCCCTCCGCGTAGCCAAAACTGTCCACTTCGGTTCCCTCTGTTTGAGAAACCCCAGGTCGCACGAGTTTGATTGCGGTCGTGGGGAGACCAAAGCGGTTGTTTTTGGAACCTAGTGCGGAACCCAGTGCGACTTCTTCCCGAATAGGCTGCGGCGATGGCATGCTTCGCTGCCCAGCATCGTGAGGCTCCCGGCGTTCCCCTCGACGCTCCGCCCTCCCTGCTGGAGGTTCCGGCTCTTCTCTGGAGGCAGCCGTAGCGGAGTGCCTTGCCTCGCGGCACCGTTAAGCCCCGCAGCGCGCGACCACTGAGGAAACGACTTGAACCAGGAGCTTGGCAACGTTCCTTCGCGGGCGTCTTGCGGCCTCACGCAATGATTCCGCTAGAAAGGAGACTCTATGAACAAGCTTCTTCTGTTTGGGGCATCGGCTCTGACCTACTACGATCATTGCCGGTTGGTGCCCCGCGCTTCCGTTTCAGGGCCAGATCTTGCCGCTGCCGATTTTGCGCCCACGGTTGCGGGGGTCCGTGATGCCCTTCGCGAGGTACCCTCCCTCGCCGCCCCACTTCATGTCAGTGTTTTTGCCGAGCATGAACGGCGGCAAAAAGTGGCGCGCTGCCATGTGGCTCCGGCTTCGGTGCGAGACGCCTCCTTTGGTCGAGTGGCCGAAGGCCTCTTCGTGCCATCTCCCGGTCTGGCCTTGGCCCAGTACGGTCGCGGACGGACGCTGCCCGACATGGTGTTGCGGGGCATGGCGCTGTGCTCGTGCTATGCCCTCGATGAGCAAGATTGCCTGGTGGAGCGCACCTCTCTTACCGACCCGTCGGCTTTGGAGCATGCAACGCGGCTCCATCGAGACGTTCCCGGCTGCCGCCTTGCGCGAGAGGCGCTTCCTTGGGTGGTGCCGGGTGCCGCGTCCCCGCGCGAAGCGGCCCTTGCGGCAATCCTTGTCCTTCCGCCCCGCTATGGCGGCTACGGGTTTCCCAAACCGACGTTGAATGCGCGCATTGACCTTCCCCGTAAGGCCCAGGGTCTTGCCGATACGGCCTATTATGTGGCCGACTTCCTCTGGGAGGAGCAGCGCATCGTCCTTGAGTACGACAGTGATGCGTTCCATCTGACTTCTGAGCGCCACCATCATGATACGGTGCGCCGCGACGTGCTCGAGTCCTTAGGCTATCGGGTGATTGGCGTAACGCGCATGCAGCTTAATGCGCGGGGCGAAATGGACAAGGTGGCCGTCGTGCTGTCTCGGGCGCTCAAGCGACCTTTGCGGATTCGTGCCCAACGGTTTCGTTCGCAGCAAGCCGAGCTCTGGCGAATTGCCGGCCTCGGTGCCAGCAGCCAATGGCAGTGAGGTGTTTTGGAGCGCTGGTGAAGTGGAAGCAGACGCCCAGGGCAGACGCTTCGGCGTTCAGAGGCTTAATGGGGCGGAAGCGGGGGTGCGAAATCAGACGGTTTGGTACCCGTTGAGCCGTAGGGGAGAGGGGAAGGTTCCAGAACTGGGCGGTTTGGTCCCTCCGCTGGTGGCACAATTGGTCTCTTTGGTACCCATGCCCTGCAAAACCCCAGGTCAGTTTTTGCAGTCTGCAGAGCATGGGGAATCAAACCTCCCGTTTTGGGAACCTGGGTTGGACAGCTACTTCATCCTCCCCCGCCTACGCAGGCATTTTCCAAAAAACTTCCATAGCTGGTGAAAATTTTTCTTGACACGGGTGCTTCCTCTTAGTATCGTATCGACCCGTTACGCATTTTTCAATTTTGCGATGGATGTGAAGGAGGAACAGCCTCGTGGCAAAGGATAAGAAATCCGCTCCCACCAGCCTTTACAGGGATCGCCGAAGCTTCGCGAAGATTCCGGACGTTATGGACGTCCCCAATCTGATCGCCATCCAGACGGAAAGCTTCGACTGGTTCAAGAACGAGGGCCTGGCCCAGGCGTTCGCCGATGTGTGCCCCATTGAGAACAACACCGGCGACATGTGCGTCGAGTTCGGCAAGCATCATTTTGGCGAGCCCAAGTACACCGTGGACGAGTGCAAGGAGAAGGACGTCTCCTACCAGGCGCCGCTCTTTGTCGAGATCCGCTTCATCAACCGCGAGACCGGTGAGATCAAGGAGCAGGAGGTGTTCATGGGCGACTTCCCGCTCATGACTCCGCGCGGCACCTTCATCATCAACGGCACCGAGCGCGTCGTGGTTTCCCAGCTGGTTCGTTCGCCGGGCGTGTACTTCGCTTCCGAGCGCGACAAAACCTCCGACAAGACCATCTACAACGCGAAGGTCATCCCCTCCCGCGGTGCCTGGCTCGAGTTCGAGACCGACAAGCGCGACCTGCTCTCCGTGCGCATCGACCGCAAGCGCAAGCAGCCGGCCACCCTGCTGGTGCGTGCTCTGGGCCTGGCGGAAACCCGCGAGGAGATCATCGAGTTGCTCGGTTCCTCCGAGATGGTGCTGCGCACGCTGGATCGCGACCCGGCCACCACGAAGGAAGAGTCGCTCATCGAGCTGTACAAGCGCTTCCGTCCCGGCGAGCCGCCCACCATCGACTCGGCCCGCACGCTGCTCGAGGGTCTGTTCTTCAACCCGCAGCGTTATGACCTGGCGAAGGTCGGCCGCTATAAGATGGACAAGAAGCTGGGCTTCACGCCCGAGGAGAACGACTCCTCCACGCTGACCGATGAGGACATCATCCGCACCATGCGCTACATCATCGGCCTGCACAACGGCGACGAGGGCTTTGCCACTGACGACATCGACCACTTCGGCAACCGCCGCATCCGCTCCGTGGGCGAGCTGATCCAGAACCAGTTCCGCATCGGCCTGTCCCGCATGGAGCGCGTGGTGCGCGAGCGCATGTCCATGCAGGAGCCCGACGAGATCACGCCGCAGTCCCTGGTGAACATTCGCCCCATCGTGGCGGCCATCAAGGAGTTCTTCGGTTCCTCGCAGCTGTCCCAGTTCATGGACCAGACGAACCCCGCCGCCGGCATTACCCACAAGCGCCGTCTGTCGGCTCTGGGCCCGGGCGGTCTGTCCCGCGAGCGCGCCGGCT
>CAJUFS010000122.1 GCA_910585575.1 uncultured Adlercreutzia sp.
TTGAAAGGAGCCGGATCATGGCTGACAAGGATACCCTGATGAAGGAGTTCGTCGATTCTGAGGCTGCGAAGACTGAGGACGCTATTGCCGATCTGGAGCGCATCGAGCAGGAAGTAGTGGCCGAGGCCACCATGTCCACCGAGTACGACGACGCCCTGGGCAACGAGCAGGACGCTGCTGAGGACGCCGAGACGGCCTTCCAGTTCGAGGCTGCCCAGGCTGGCACCGCTGGCATCGGCGAGGCTCTGTAAACCCGCCATTCCGCCGAACCGTGCGTTTGCCGCGCGTGTTCGCATCCAAGTAGCGTGGGCCCCCTCCTTAACACTCGGCCCGCGGGATAGCTACTTGTCATGAAAGAGGAGCACCTTCCTTGGAAGGTGCTCCTCTTTGTGCATATGCGCAAAAATGGGGTTTCGGATGGCAGCTGGCCGATGCGAGCGGCAAGACGGCCTCCATCGCAGTAGCGCTCTGCCATACTGGCGCCATGAAATGCCGGGGAGACAAAAGGGACGCGCGGGTGAAGCTGGGGTGGCTGCTGGCCTATTCTCTGGCGCTGTTCGTGGCCCAGAGCGCCGTGGCTCTGGGCGCTTTGGCGCTGCTGCTTGCCGGCGCAGTCGCGGGAGCGCGCGTAAGCATGACCCGTATTGCCCGCGATGGCGCCTTTGTGTACCCCCTCGCCCTGGTAATTTTTTGCTGCAACGGCGCCTTCCAAGGATGGGGGAGCGCTGGGCTCGTGGCGGCCCGTATTCTCCTACTTGCCTTCGCCAGCATCCTTCTTATGAGAACCACGAATCCTGTTGAAATGACGACGGCCTTGCGACAGCTGCTGGCCCCTTTGGGACGGTTCGGTCTGCCTGCTCATGATTTCGCGAGCGCCCTTTCTCTGGCTCTGCGCTTTATTCCCCTTATGACCGAAGAGCTGGCGCTGGTACGGGCGGCTCAGCAGTCACGCGGAGCGTCATTTGACGCCGGCGCCCCCCTGGTGCGCCTGCGGGCCGCTGCGGCTCTAATGATGCCGGTGTTTGTGGGATTGTTTCGTCGCGCCGATCGCCTGGCCGGCGCCATGGACGCGCGCTGCTTCGGAGCCGTGGAACGCCCAACGCAGCTGGTGGAGCGCCGGTTTACCCTAGCCGACGGGGGCGCACTCTTCCTCGGGGTCGTAGGTTGTTTCGGTTTGGCGCTTCTGTTCTAGGAGCTTGGCTTTCAACGTGGGAGCTAGCTCGCTGATAAGAATGGCGGCGAAGATAAGGACGAAGCCGAGCATCATACGCCCCGTGACCACTTCGCCGTACAGCAAGACACTGGCCAGCACGCCGAAAACGGATTCCAGGGACAGCAGCAGCGATCCTTGGGCCGGCGCCACATGGGCCAGGCCCACATTTTGGAACAGATAGCACAGGCCCGAGGCGAATACCACCAGATAGAACAGATTGAAGGCGAAGTCGGGGGTGAGTACGGCCAGGGTGGGGGCCGGCTCGGTCAAGCCGCCCAGCACCAGGCCCATAAGGCCGCCGAAAAGAAACTGGTACACCGTCAGCGCCAGTACGTTGAACTGCTGGGCGTAATGGGAGATGGCGATGATCTGCGCGGCGAAGAACACGGCACACAGAAGCGTCATGAGGTCACCGAACTCCAGACGGAAGCTGCCCGCCGTCATCGACACCAGGCCAATGCCTGCAATGCACAGCACAGCCGCGCCTACATTGGCGAAGGTGGGCCGCTTGCGAGCCACGATCCACAGCAGGAAGGGCACGATAACGCAGTAAGTGGCCGTCAGAAAGGCGTTCTTGCCCGGGGTGGTGTCGGCGAGGCCGATGGTCTGCACCCAGAAGGCCAGGAAGGTGACGAGCGCCAGCACCAGGCCCGCGCGCAGGCAGGGACCGTTGAGCGTGCCGCGCAGCGAGCGGTGAAACACCGCCGCCATCAGCAGCCCCGTTAGAAAGAAGCGCACGCCGATCAGCTGGGCGGGCGGCAGTACGTCCACGGCGTCTTTCATGACCACAAAGGCAATGCCCCAAATGATGGTGGCCGCCAGCAGCATGAGCTTGTAGACAAAGCCAGGTATGTTTCTCGAAGTATTCACGGGGAGCCATTATAGCGAGGTCAACCGCTGGGCAACAACCCCGCAACGGGATGAAGGGGCGAAGGTTGTTGACGAAGCGTCGGGGCCATCATAGAACCAATGCGGCATCTATCGAGAGGACGTGTCCCATGTACTATTCCAGCGGTAACTACGAAGCCTTCGCCCATCCCCTGAAGCCCGAAGGAGTAGAGAACAAGCAGGCCTATATCATTGGTTCGGGCCTGGCGGGCCTGACGGCGGCGTGCTATCTGGTGCGCGACGGCCAAATGCCCGGCGATCGCATTCACATTCTGGAGCGCGACCCACGCGCCGGCGGCGCCTGCGACGGCTGGGATTATACCCAGCTGGGCTACACCATGCGCGGCGGCCGTGAGATGGACAACCATTTCGAGGTCATGTGGGACTTGTTCCGCGACATTCCCTCCATCGAGGATCCCGACGTCAGCGTGCTCGATTACTACTACTGGCTGAACAAGCGCGACCCCAACTACTCGCTGTGCCGCGCCACGGTGAACCGCGGCCAGAACGCCCACACCGACAACAAGTTCAACCTGTCTGACGCGGGCTGCATGGAAATTATGAAGCTGTTCTTCACGCCGGAAGAGGACCTGCAGGACAAGCTCATCACCGAGTACTTCTCCGACGAGGTGCTGAACTCGAATTTCTGGCTGTACTGGCGCACCATGTTCGCCTTCGAGAATTGGCACTCGGCGCTGGAGATGAAGCGCTACATTACCCGCTTCATTCACCATGTGGGCGGCCTGCCCGATTTCAGCGCCCTGCGCTTCACCCGCTACAACCAGTACGAGTCCATGATTCTGCCTATGGTGAACTACTTGGAGGCCCACGGGGTGGACTTCCAGTTCAACACTCACGTGCTGGATGTTAACTTCTCCTGCGACGACGCCAAGGGCGACAACCGCAAGATGGCCACCGATATCACCCTGCGCCATGAGCCCTCGCCGGCGGCAGTGGACGCGGCCGAGGGCGTGCCGGCCTCCGATGCCGATGCGGCCGACAATGCCGCCCGCCAGGCGTCCACGGAGACCATCGAGCTGACGGAGAACGACCTGGTGTTCATCACCCCGGGCAGCTGCGTGGCCCATTCTT
Organism: uncultured Adlercreutzia sp.; assembly: GCA_910585575.1. GTDB lineage: Bacteria > Actinomycetota > Coriobacteriia > Coriobacteriales > Eggerthellaceae > Adlercreutzia. Next base: position 3,194 of record CAJUFS010000122.1, read on the forward strand.
CCTTCGGCGATCAGAACACGCCGGCGAAGTTCGCGCCGCAGCTGGTGCCGGGCGACGGCTGGGACTTGTGGAAGAAGATTGCCACGCAGAACGACGCCTTCGGTCATCCCGAGAAGTTCTGCAGCGACCCTGAGAAGAGCAACTGGGAGAGCGCCACGGTGACCACGCTCGATGACAAGGTGCTGCCCTATATCGAGGCCATCTGCCAGCGCGACCCGCTGTCGGGTGATGTGGTCACGGGCGGCATCGTGTCGGTGAAGGATTCCAGCTGGCTTTTGTCCTGGACTATCAACCGTCAGCCCCAGTTCCGCGACCAGAAGCCCGGCACCGTGTGCGTGTGGGTGTACAGCCTGTTCACCGACGTGCCCGGTGACTACGTGAAGAAGCCCATGCGCGACTGCACCGGCAAGGAGATCTGCGAGGAGTGGCTGTACCACATCGGCGTGCCCGAGGAGCAAATTGCCGAGCTGGCGGAGCATAGCTGCAACACCGTGCCCTGCATGATGCCCTACATCACTGCCTTCTTCATGCCGCGAGCCGAGGGCGACCGCCCCGACGTGGTGCCCGAGGGCGCTGTGAACTTCGCCTTCATCGGCCAGTTCGCCGAAAC
>CAJUFS010000123.1 GCA_910585575.1 uncultured Adlercreutzia sp.
GGGCGAAGCTGTGGCCGTCCACCACGTTGCCCACGATGCAGAAGAACATATCGCCGGGCTGCACCTGGTCGCTGCGAAACGCCAGTCCCGTTACCTTCTCGTCGGGGTTGCCGATAATGGTGCATTCCATGCCCTGGAACAGTTCAGCACAGGTTTTGGTCATAGGTGACACGTCCCTTTACGATGTGGTGATGTTGTACTGCTTTACCGCACTGGCCATTATATCGTTAAAGATTTGGGTGGTCTGCCTCATGCCCTCAACCTCGTTGGCTCCTACAAAACAAACTAAATTGCTCGACGAGTTGTCAATGAAACCGCAGAAACCAAGATTGTATACGCCCTGCTTATAGCCGCCTTCCTCCGAAGCGATTTCCGCCGTCGATGTCTTGCCGCACACCTCGAAGCCCGCAAGGTCGGTGGCTGCCGCCACGCCGGTACCGTCGGTGACGACCGAGCGCAGCATGGAGCGCATGTTGGCAAGCGCCTCCTCGTCTTCCGTCACCTGCTCGGTGGCGTACTCGGGCACTTCCCCGCTCTGCGGCTTCGAGATAAGGAAGTGCGGCGTGCACATGACGCCATCGTTGAGCACCGTGGCGTAGAAGCGCGTCATCTGCAAAGGCGTGACCGCAATGCCCTGGCCGAAACTGATGTTGTAGCCGGCGATCTTGCTCCAGTGGTCGAAGTCGAGCACGGTGCCCGCCGCTTCCCCGGGGTAATCGACCCCCGTTTGCTCAGTGAAGTGGTAGCGGTGGATGGCATCGTCCAACTTGTCGAAGCCGGCGGCATCGCTGGCCAGCGAGATGCCTACATTCGAGGAGTGGTTCAGAATCTCGCGCAGCGAGTAGGTGGCCCCTTCGCGCTCGTGGGAGTCCGATACGTCGTAGTCGTCGGCCGAGATGGTGCTCGGGCAGAACATGGTGGATTCGGGCCCCATGAACTTGCTCTCCAGAATACCCATGGCCGACACCGACTTAAAGGTGGAGCCGGGCTCGTAGGCCTGGGTGATGGCCTTCACCTGCTCGGAGCCTACCTCCGACTTCTCCATCTTCGCCGGGTTCATGTAAGGCAGCGAGCAGGCCGCATAGATCTCGCCCGTCGCGGCATCCATGACAATCGAGCTGCCCTCATCGGTGCCGAGGTCCTTCACGCCCTCCTTCAGGGCGCGCTCGACGGTGTCCTGCAGCTTGATGTCCAGGGAGATCATGATGTCCTGGCCGTTCACCGCCGGCGTTTCCTCCTTGACCCCGCCCGGGATGGGGAAACCCTGCTCGCCGCGCTCGGCCACGTAGACGCCGGGCGTGCCCGCCAAAATGTCGTTGTACTGCAGCTCGAGGCCGGTAATGCCCTCGCCATCGGTGTTGCAGAAGCCCACCACCTGGCCGCCCACGGAGCCGTGGGGGTACTCGCGGCGCGTGTCGGCGATGAAGTAGATGCCGTCGAGCTTGAGCTCTTTCACCTTATCGGCCTCGTCCACATCGGCCTGGCGTTTCACGTAGACGAAGGTGGTGCTGGGCGTGCTCAGCAGCTCCTGGTAATCGGCAGCGTCGCCCCCCAAGATGCGGGCGAGCTCGTAGGCCTCGCGGGCCGCGTCGGTTACCTCGACGGGATTCGCATAGATGGTGGTAGCGTCCACACTGGTGGCCAGAACAATGCCGTTGCGATCATAGATGGTGCCGCGGCGTGGCGTGGTCTCGAAGCTGATAGTGCGGGACTCCTCGGCCATGGCCGAATACTGATCGGCCATGATTACCTGCAGAAACACGAGTCGAAGAAAGAAAACGGCCGCCAAGGCCGCAAAGCACATCAGCAGCACGCGGGCGCGGCCCGATACCGACGGCGCCTCCCAGGCGGCCACGCCGCTGCGCGACGTGCGCGAGCGCGATGAGGCGGCCGAGAAGCGCTGACGCTCCTGACGCGAACGCGACGAGGCACCGCGAGCGGTGCCGTGGCTGCGCGAAGAGCGGCTCTGGTAGGAAGAGGAGCGCCGGCTCATGCGGCCGCCCCCTGGGACGCCACCACAGCGGCACTGGCCGACAGCGACAAGTTGCCCGCCTCATCGGTGGCAACGACGTCGTCGTCGAGAATGATCTGGTCGGTGAATTCGGCCGTGGGAGCCGCCATGCCCATGGACTCGGCCTGGGCGCGAATGCGCGCCGGATTGGAGAGCACGCTCTGGGCCACTTCAAGGTCGTTCCCCTCGGAACGCGCCGACTCGATGTTCTGGGAAATCTCCCGCGTCTCCAGAGCGCAGGCCGCCGAAGCCGACGCAATGGTCACGCGCACAATGGCGATGAGCGCCAAAGCCACAGCCACAGCGGCCAGCACCTTGGCGGCCATGAGCACGCCTTCGGACAGCCCCGCGGACTCGGCTCGGCGTCCCTGGCCGGGAACGACCGCAATGCGCGGCTCGGGATTGAAATCGGGCAGCACCTCGGCCGTGGCCGTCGGCACATAGCGCGCGCCGCGATAGCTGGCCGCACTCGAGCGGGCCGAGCGGGCGGCCGTGCGCGACGGCGCGGCCGCGGAGGAGCGGCCGTAGGACGATGCGCGGTAGTACGACGATGCGCTCACGGTCTCCTCCTTCGGGTGCGTTTCGGTCTGCGTTTTAGGCTACACAAGCCCGAGACTCGCGTCGTCGGGCTTGTAGGGTTCGTAGAGCGTTTCTCTCTGGAAAGCCGGGGCTTTTCAGAGCTTTCTCGCGATACGCAGCTTGGCGCTGCGCGCGCGGGGGTTGCGGTCTATCTCTTCTTTGGCGGGCACCACGGGTTTGCGCGTGAGCACCTCGAGTATCGGCTTCTTCCCGCAGGTGCACACCGGCAAATCCGGCGGGCACGTGCAACGGTTCGCGTAGCTAGCGAACGTGTCCTTCACAATGCGGTCCTCTAAAGAGTGGTAACTGATGACAGCGATCAGGCCATTCGGGTTAAGCCAGCGCACCGCCGCGTCCAGCCCGCGCCGCAGGACGGTGAGCTCCGAGTTGACTTCAATCCGAAGAGCCTGGAAGGTTCGCTTAGCGGGATGACCGCCCGCTCGGCGGGCCGAGGCGGGAATCGCCGCTTTAATCACATCGACCAACTGGCCGCTTTCTTCGAAGGGGGCTTCCGCACGGGCCTTCACGATGAAGTCCGCAATGCGACTCGCCCACTTCTCGTCCGAGTTGCTGCGAATGATCCGAGCGAGATCTGCTGCGTTATAGGTGTTGACGATCTCTTGTGCGGTTAGGGTTTGATTACCCGGATCCATCCGCATGTCAAGTGGGCCATTCTCCTTGAAGGAGAAGCCACGTGATTGCGTGTCGATTTGCACTGACGAGACACCCAGATCGAACAGGATGGCATCGATGCCGGGGATCTCGCAGGAAAGAAGCAGCTCGTCGAGGTTGCCGAAGTTGCCGCGCAACAAGGCCAGTTCGGGACGGTGCTCGTCGGGAATCGCCCTCAGTTTCTCGGAAGCGGCCGTCAGCGCCACTTCGTCCTGATCGATGCCGATGAGCAGGCCGTTTTTCCCAAGCTGCTTGGCAGCCTCGAAAGAGTGCCCTGCAAAACCGAGGGTGGCGTCCACGTACACCGGATGATCCGGCAGGTCGAGGGCGTCGATGCACTCGGTGAGAAGAACAGGTATGTGCCGATATTCGCTTGTCACGGTTCCGCTG
>CAJUFS010000124.1 GCA_910585575.1 uncultured Adlercreutzia sp.
ACCCGCGCCGTGCGCAGCCGCACCACCGGCGTGCTCTACGTGCTGGACGAGCCCTCCATCGGGCTGCACCCAGCGAACATCGAGGGACTGCTGGGCGTCATGGACGACCTGCTGTCCGACGGCAACTCCGTGGTCATGGTAGACCACGACGTGGCCGTGCTGCGCCACGCGAACCACCTCATTGAGATTGGGCCAGGGTCGGGCGCCGACGGTGGGCGCGTCATTGCCCAGGGGTCGGTGACCCAGGTAGAGTCCAACCCCGCTTCGCGTATCGGGCCATTTCTGGCCGGCACCGCGAAGGTGCGCGTCCGCACCCCCGTGGCGGCCGACCACCTGTTCGACGAGGGGGCTCTTCGGCTGGAAACGGGCGCCATCCACACCGTGCAGCCGCTGGAGGTGCGCATTCCGAAAGGGCGCCTGACCGTGGTGACAGGCGTGTCCGGCTCGGGCAAGACCACGCTGGTGCTGGAAAGCCTGGTACTTGGCTTGAAAGCCGCTCTTGCCGGCCGCACGCTGCCCGGCCATGTGCGCGATATCGACGCACCGGGCATCAACCGCGTCGACCTGGTAGACGCCACCCCCATCGGCGTGAACGTGCGCTCCACTGTGGGCACCTATTCCGGCGTGCTCGACGAGCTGCGTCGGGAATTCGCAAGGCTGCCCGAGGCGAAGGCGGCGGGGCTCAAGGCCGGCGCGTTCTCTTACAACACCGGCAGCCTGCGCTGCCCCACCTGCGACGGCACGGGGCAGATTTCCCTCGACGTGCAATTCCTGCCCGACGTGGACATCCCCTGCCCCGACTGCCACGGCAGCCGCTACGGCAAGGACGCCTATGCCATCCAAATGAGCGTTGAGGGAGACGTCCAGCTTACCCCAGGTGAAGAACTTCAGCGCGACGGCGAGACGGCGCAGGGCTCCCATGATCACGGCAGCGATTTCGCACCGGTGCACACCCTCTCGCTGCCGGAAATGCTCTCACTCACCGTCGACCAGGCTCTGGCGGCTCTTCCCCACCTGAAGAAGGTGCACAGCAAACTGCAAACCCTGCACAACCTGGGGCTCGGCTACCTTACCTTGGGCGAGGCCACGCCGGCACTGTCCGGCGGCGAGGCCCAGCGCCTGAAGCTGGCCAGCGAAATGCGCCGCGACCAGGAAGACACCCTCTTCGTGTTCGACGAACCCACCATCGGGTTGCACCCGCTGGACGTGGAAACCCTCATCGAGGTGCTGCAGAAGCTCATCGAGCACGGCGCCACCGTGGTGGTCATCGAGCACGACCTGGACATGATTGCCAACGCCGACTACCTCATCGACATGGGACCGGGCGGCGGCGAGCAGGGCGGCACGGTAGTCTGCGAGGGCACCCCCGCCCAGGTGGCCGCCTGCCCCGAAAGCATCACGGGCAAGTATCTAGCCCAGGAACTGGCCAACTAACACTCCTTCCCCGCACAAAAGACGCCGGCCACAACGGCCGGCGTCGCATCGCAAGATATCGACAGGCGAAAGGCCTACCCTTCGGCCCGCAGCTTGGCAATGGCCTTGCGCGCCACGGCCATGCTGGCCTCGTTGTCGTTGCCCACCACATCCAAGTTCTCGGCAGCCACGAAACGCGTCTCGGGAATACCGAACATCTTCGCGATGCCGCAAAAGTACTCGTAGCCGAAATTCATGCCCTCCACGCGGCCGCCGCAGGTGGTGATATAGGTAAGGCGCCCGGCCTTGCAAAGGCCCTCGCAGGTTCCTTGCTCGGTGTAGTGGAAGGTGATGCCCATGGCGCATACGTGCTCCACGTACACCTTCAATGCCGCTGGGAACGACAGATCCCAGTAAGGTGCGCCGATGACAATCTCGTCGGCCTCGGCGAAGTCCTTCGCCAGGTCGAACAGGGGATCGTCGAAGCGGTTGTTGGCCTCCAGCTGGGCGCGGAACGCTACCGGTCCCGCGTAGTAGGGCTCCAGCTTCAACTCGGCCAAGTTCACTTCCTTAACGTCCTCCACGCCTTCAAGGTACTCGCGGCAGAGCTTGAGCGTATGAGACCCTTCTCCGCGCAGGCACGCGTTTACAAACAAAACCGTCATGGCTCCCCTTTCTTTTTTGGTCGCCCTTCATTCTACGCCTCCCCCTTCCCGCGCTCGTCCTCGAAGGGACAAATTGCAGAAGCCAATGGCCACGGCGATTCCGCAGCGATTCGGGGGGGGGCGAGGAAGAGAAAAGAGGAAGGGAGGAGGCGAAGCAAGGCGAGGCGAGGCAAAGCAACAGGGCCCTCTTCGCCACTCCCCAGCAAGCACGCTATACTGTCCCCATCGCAAACAGAGCGGGGGCATGCGTCCCTCGCCGTCCTCGGAAAGGACTTTCATGGAGAACTTCGAATTCGTCTCCCCCACGCATTTTGTCTTCGGCCGCGGTGTGGAGAACGAGGTAGGCGCGAAGCTGGCCGCTGCCGGCGCTCAACGCGTGCTGGTGCACTTTGGCGGCCGCAGCGCTCGCGAGTCGGGACTGCTCGACCGCGTGTGCGCCTCGCTGGACGCCGCGGGCATCGAGCACTTGGAGCTGGGGGGCGTGCGCCCGAACCCCGAGATCACCCTGGTGCGCGAAGGGGTGAAGCTGTGCAAGGAGGGCGGCGTCGACTGGATTTTGGCCGTGGGCGGCGGCTCGGTCATCGACTCGGCCAAGGCTATCGCCAACGGCGCCTGCGTCGACTGCGACGTGTGGGAGCTCTTCGAGACCAAGGCCCTCGACCACAATGTGCTGCCCATTGCCGTGGTGCTCACCATTCCCGCCGCGGGCTCCGAGGCATCGAAGAACACGGTGGTGTCCAATGACGAGCTGGGTCGCAAGACGGGCTACGCCAACAACGCTCAGCGTCCGAAGTTCGCCTTCATGGACCCGGAGCTTACCTTCACTCTGCCACCCTTCCAGACGGCGGCGGGTCTGACCGACATGTACTGCCACCTGCTGGAACGCTTTTTCGACGACGTCGGCGCCGTGCCTGTCACCGACAACTTGAACTTGTCGCTTATGAACACCATCCGCGCCGAAGCGCCGCGCGTGCTGGCCGACCCCGACAACTACGACGCCCGCGCGAACATCATGTGGGCCGGCATGCTGTGCCACCAGGGTCTGGCCGGCGTGGGCCGTCACGAGGACTGGGCCACCCACGGCCTGGAGCACGAGCTTTCGGCCCTGAACCCCGCCATCACCCACGGCGCGGGCCTGGCCGTCATGTTCCCCGCTTGGATGGAGTACGTGTATACCGAGAATCCGGCGCGTTTCGCCTTCTACGGCCAGGCGGTGTTTGGTCTCACCCCCACGGGCGACGTGAATGCCGACGCGCTCTCGGCCATCGATGAGACGCGCTCCTTCTTCGCCAGCTTGGGGATGCCCACTACCCTGGCCGAGCTGGGCGTGGAAGAGGAGGACATCCCGAAGATGCTGCCGACGCTGGCCCAGAACAAGGGCGTGCCCTTCGGCAGCTTCAAGAAGCTGACCCTGGAAGACGCCGCGGAAATCTACAAGCTGGCGCTGTA
>CAJUFS010000125.1 GCA_910585575.1 uncultured Adlercreutzia sp.
TCGACGAGGCCGAGAACCGCATGCACACCATCAAGGCTGTCATGTACGCCACCCTGCAGTAACCTGCGGAAAGCTGTTCAAGAGGGGCGGCTTTCGGGCCGCCCCTTGTGTTTTGAGCGGGGGAGAGGTGCTCCTTCGCCTACTACCGATTGGTGCTTCTAGTCTTGTTGCCACCCAGCAAGGCAGGCGTCGCGGGACGGCAGACCCGCCGCGCCTTTGAGGATTGCCAGCTTGCCTTAGAGACGGCCTGCTCAGCCGTACGAGGGTTCAGAGGCAAGAACCAATCCGAGCATGGCAAATCGGAATTAAGGAGGGATTACTATGGCAGCTGCTGAAAAGGGCAAGAAAAAGAAGAGGGCGAGTCTTTCTTCATTCACCATCTTGCTTATCATTCTTGTCGTTCTCGCCATCGTAACCGTTATTATGTCCGCTTGCGGCGTGGAGGGCGTTGAAGGCGCCACCTTGTCGCAGGTGCTCACCGCCCCGGTGTTCGGCTTCCAGGACGCCATCGGCGTGTGTTTGTTCGTGATGATCCTCGGCGGTTTTTTGGGCATCATCACTGAAACCGGCGCCCTTGACGCCGGCATTGCCGCCCTCGTGCGTAAGTTGCACGGCAATGAGTTGGTGCTCATCCCCATCTTGATGTTCATCTTCTCCGTCGGCGGCACCACTTACGGCATGTGCGAGGAAACCGTGCCGTTCTACTTGCTGCTGGCCGCCACCATGGTGGCCGCAGGCTTCGACAGCCTTACCGGCGCCGCCGTCGTCCTGCTGGGCGCTGGTTGCGGCGTTATCGGCTCTACGGTGAACCCCTTTGCCGTGGGCGTAGCCGTGGACGCACTGTCTGGTATCGGCATTCAGGCCAACCAGGCCATCATCATTGTGCTGGGTCTCATTCTCTGGATTGTCACCCTGGCCATTTCCATCGTATTCGTCATGCGCTACGCCAAGAAGGTGAAGGCCGACAAGGGCTCCACGTTCCTGTCCCTGCAGGAGCAGGAAGACATGATGAACGAGTGGGGCATGACCGAGTCCAAGGTCGAGGCTGCTGACAATGACGAGGCTCCCGTTGAGAAGATGACGGGCCGCCAGAAGTGGTCGCTCATCGTGTTCGGCCTGACCTTCGTCGTGATGATCGCCGCCTTCATTCCCTGGGCCGATCTGGGCGTTGACGTGTTCGAGGCCGGCCAGGTCACCGAAGAGGTAACCACCACCGTCGGTGCCGATGACATTGTGGCTGCCTACGACCAGCAGACCGACACCTCCCTGGCGCTGCCCGAGGGCACCGAGGGCGTCGACACCGCCGAGGTTACCGTGCAGCCTGCTTGGTCGAGCTTCCTGACTGGCGTGCCGGTGGGCGGCTGGTACTTCGACGAGGCCTCCACCTGGTTCCTGCTGATGGCCATCATCATCGGCGTCATCGGCGGCGTATCCGAGAGCCGCTTCGTGAAGGCCTTCATCAACGGCGCTGCCGACATGATGTCCGTCGTGCTCATCATCGCCCTGGCCCGTTCCATTACGGTGCTTATGGCGAAGACGGGCCTCGATATGTGGATCCTGAACAACGCCGCGGCGGCTCTGACCGGCATGTCGGCCATTGTGTTCGCTCCGTTGTCGTTCCTGCTCTACATCGTCCTGTCCTTCCTCATCCCGTCCTCCTCGGGCATGGCCACGGTGTCCATCCCGATCATGGGCGGTCTGGCCAGCCACCTTGGGTTCTCCGTTGAGACCATGGTCATGATCTACTCCGCCGGCAACGGCCTCGTGAACCTGTTCACGCCTACCAGCGGCGCCATCATGGGTGGCCTGGCCCTGGCCAAGATCGAGTACTCCACCTGGCTCAAGTTCGGCGCGAAGCTGTTCGTGGTCCTGGGCGTGGTCCTGGTGGTCATCTTGACCGCGGCGATGGTCATCCTGTCGTAGCGCTCAGCGCTTCGACGCCACTACTTTTGCGATAGGAGCGCGCGGCTACCCTCGCTGCGCGACCGCAGACGGAAGTACCTGGGCTCTGCCCAGGTACTTCTGTATTTTCAGGCTTTTTGATGGTATGATGAGCGCTTATAAGCGCAGGCGGGTACGGCACAGCTCGGCTGCCATCGAAAAGCTGGCGAAAGAAAAGGAAGAGGATATGGAAATTCGCGAATCCCTGGAAGCGATCATCGACGCCGCCATCGAAGCGGCCCGTGCCGACGGCTCCCTCGAGCTTTCGGAGGCCCCGGAAGCCGCCCTGGAGCGACCCCGCGACGAGGCTAACGGCGACTGGGCCAGTACCGTGGCCATGCGCAGCGCCAAGCTCGCCCACAAGAATCCCCGCGAGATCGCCCAGATCATTGTGGATCACATTCCCGCTAACGACATGATTGCCGCGGTTGAGATTGCCGGCCCCGGCTTCATCAATATCCGCTTGTCCGACACCGTGCTGCAGGGCATCGTGCGCGAGGTGCGCGAAGAGGCCGAGAACTTCGGCAAGGGCACCATCCCCGAGGGCGAGCGCTACGTCAACCTGGAGTACGTGTCCGCCAATCCCACCGGCCCCTTCCATGTGGGTCACGGCCGCTGGGCCTCGCTGGGCGATGCCATGGCCCGCGTCATGCGTCATGGCGGTTACGACGTGTACGAGGAGTACTACATCAACGACCACGGCAACCAGATGGACGTGTTCGGCAACTCCGTGAGCGTGCGCTACCAGCAGCTGCTGGGCCGCGACGTTGAAATGCCCGAGGCCTGCTACGGCGGTGCCTACGTGAAGGACATCGCCCAGGAGATCATCGATTCCGACGGCGACAAGTGGCTGAACGTGTCCGATGAGGAGCGCGTCGACGCCTTCCGCGAGATGGCCTACGACATGACCCTGAAGAACCAGCGCGAGGTGCTGGCCAACTTCGGCACCACCTTCGACAAGTGGTTCTCGGAGCGCTCGCTGTACGTGGAGGACGAGAACGGCGAGAGCGCCGTGTCCCGCTCGCTGGACGCCATGCGCGAGAAGGGCTACCTGTACGAGAAGGACGGTGCCCTGTGGTTCCGCTCCACCGATCTGGGCGACGACAAGGACCGCGTGCTCATCAAGGGTGACGGCGAGGCCACCTATTTCATGTCCGACGTGGCCTATCACTACGACAAGATGATGCGCGGCTTCGACCACCTCATCGACCTGTGGGGCGCCGACCACCACGGTTACATCAAGCGCTGCGAGTGCATGCTGGAGGCCTGGGGCTGGCCCGGAGCGCTGGAAGTACAGCTCGGCCAGCTGGTGAACTTGTTCCGCGACGGCAAGGCCGTGCGTATGTCCAAGCGTACCGGCGAGATGGTCACCTTCGAGGAGCTCATCGACGAGGTGGGCGTGGATGCCACCCGCTACCTGATGCTGTCCCGCTCGGCCGACCAGCCCATCGACTTCGACATCGAGGTGGCGAAGAAGAAGGACGCGTCGAACCCGGTGTACTACGTGCAGTACGCCCATGC
>CAJUFS010000126.1 GCA_910585575.1 uncultured Adlercreutzia sp.
ACGACGACTTCTCCATCAACGTGGGCAACAACCTGGCCGAGAAGACCTGCGTCATCCGCATGGAGGCCACGGTGGACGAGCTTATCCAGTCTGTGCCCGACACTCTGCGCGAGCTGATCGATCGCATGCCCGGTGAGCCGGCGGCTTTCCATCTGGTGCACTGCGGCGGTCGTCGCGCTGGCATCGATGCCCGTATCGGCGAAGTAGCCGACGCGGTGGCCGAGGTGTGCGGCGACACCCCGTACCTCATGGAGTTCACCTTCGGCGAGTACGGCTTCGAGAGCGACAACAACAATACCTGTGGTGGTTTGATGCTGTCCTTCACCGGCTTCTCCAAGTAAAAAGAGCACAGTAAGGAGTATTTGCTTATGAAGATGTTTATTGATGGCAAGGCGGTTGATTCTTCGGACGGCGCTACCATTGACGTTACTAATCCGGCCACGGGCGAACTGGTGGACACCGTCCCTGCCGCCACGGCCGAGGATGTGGCCCGCGCTGTGCAGTGCGCCAAGGCCGCCCAGATAGAGTGGAACAAGGTGCCGGTGTGGAAGCGCGCTGAGTACATGATGGCCTTCCTGGACCTGGTGGAGCGCGACAAGGAGAAGCTGGCCCGCACCCTGTCCGAGGAAACCGGCAAACCCATCACCGAGGCCCGCGCCGAGATCGGCAACATCCCCATCGCGTTCAAGGCCTTCTCTGAGCGTGCGAAGCACCTCTACGACGAGGTCATTCCCGCGGGCATCGAGCAGGGTCAGGATACCACCCTGCTTATCACGCGCCGTGAGCCCCTGGGCGTGGTGGCCGCCGTCATCCCGTTCAACTTCCCCTGCGATTTGTTCGACCAGAAAGTGGCTCCGGCTCTGCTGTCGGGCAACGCCGTCATTGTGAAGCCCTCCACGGACAACCCGCTGACGCTGTGCATGCTGACGGCCCTGCTGGGCGAGGCCGGCGTGACGCCGGGCGCTGCCCAAATTGTCACCGGTCGCGGCTCGGTGGTGGGCCACGAGCTGACCAGCAACCCCGACGTGGACCTGGTCACGCTGACCGGCTCCACCGAGGTGGGCATCGAGACCGCCGAGGTGTGCGCGAAGACCCTCACCCACACGGCGCTCGAGCTGGGCGGCAACGACGCCTTCATCGTCATGGACGACGCTGACCTAGACCTGGCCGCCGACGAGGTGCTGTGGGGCCGCATGTACAACACCGGTCAGGTGTGCTGCGCCTCCAAGCGCTTCCTCGTGCAGGAGTCGGTGGCTGACGAGTTCGCGCAGAAGGTAGTCGACCGCGTGAGCAAGATCAAGACCGGCATGCCCTCCGAGGATTCCACCGAGCTGGGCTGCCTCATCTCCGAGAAGGCCGCGAAGAAGGTTGAGGAGCAGATCCAGCTGACCGTGCAGCAGGGCGGCAAGATTGTCCTGGGCGGCGGCCGCGACGGCGCCTTCATTGAGCCGACGGTGATCGTGGATGTGCCGAAGACGGCGGATGTGGCCATCGACATGGAGATCTTCGGTCCCGTGGTGCCCATCATCAAGTTCAAGGACGAGGACGAGGCCATCGAGATTGCCAACGCTTCCATGTTCGGCCTTTCCGGCTGCATCTTCTCCCGCGACCAGAAGCTGTGCGCTCGCGTGGCTACGCAGCTGGAGTGCGGCGGCGTGGTTATCAACGGCGCCAGCTTCTACCGTTCCTTCGAGCAGCCCTTCGGAGGCTATAAGTACTCCGGCATCGGCACTGAGGGCGTTATGAGCACCTTCGACGAGATGACGCACACCAAGTCCATCATCCTGAAGAACATCCTGTAGCGCACAACGCGCCGCAGGAATCTTACGGACAAGACGGGGCCCTTTTGGGGTCCCGTCTTGCGTTTTCGGTCTTTTCGCAGAGGGCCGTCACGGAAGGGGAGAGCATGCGCTCTCCTCTTCTGCGCTCAGCACCGAGCGTCTTTAGACAAGGAGGCGAAGATTGCCGTTAAAACGCCCTTCCCCAAAAAGCCAAGTGTTCGTATCATGTTTTCATTAGCTTAGCGTGCAATCCGCATCACGGGGGAAGGAGCTTCCATGCAAATCATCGAGGAGAAGGTCTACGCGTTCTCGAAGGATAATCCTCCGTGCGCCACGGCGCAGCCGGGCGAGGTGCTGATGTTCCGATCGCTTGACTGCTTCTCGGGCCGCTTGACGGACGAGTCGGTCACCATGAAGGACATGGACTTCTCTTACAACATCACCAACCCCGCCGCCGGTCCCGTGTATGTGGAAGGCGCCGAAGTGGGAGACGTGCTGGTAGTGGACATCTATGACATTCAAGTGGCCGACGAGGGCACCATCGCCACCGACGATCACTGCGGCCCCCTGTACGAGGGCACGCCCTATCGCACGAAGAAGATTCCCATTGTGGACGGCATGGCGCACTTCAACGACATTCGCTTTCCCATTAACCCCATGATCGGTGTTATCGGCACGGCGCCGGCCGAGGGGGCTCCCGCCGACGGCTTCGTGGGCAATTACGGCGGCAACATGGACAACAAGCTCATCACCAAGGGCACGCGTCTGTACTTCCCCGTGCGGGTACCAGGGGCGCTGCTGCAGATGGGCGACGTCCACGCCACCATGGGCGACGGCGAACTGTGCGGCACCGGCATCGAAATTGCGGCGGACATCACCGTGCGCGTCAGCCTCATCAAAAACTTCGAGCTTCATTGGCCCGTGCTGGAAACCTTCGGTCCGGCAGGGAAGTGGTACGTGAACGCCAGCGCCCAGGAATACAACGAGGCCCTCGTGTGCGCCGCGAAGGAACTGCAGCGCCTGCTCATGCGCGTGACGGGCTGGGACGCCACGGATACCTACATGTACATGTCCGTGCAATCCGACGTGGAAATAAGCCAGGGATGCAAGCCGTGCGAAGTGCAGCTCTCGCTGCGCATCGGCACGCCGAAACTGCCTGAATTTGCCCCTCTAGTGGGATAAAGAGTTGCCTGTGTAATGAGGATAAATACAGGCAGCGCATAATGGGCTCGCCTATCGGTGCTGCGCGACGCTGCGATGAGTGGAGACGTCGCAACTTCGCGTAACAGCGATATCTCGAGAACGGTCAGGGGAAGACCGAAGCATCGATTTAAGGAGAGGGCGATTTTCGCCCTATCGATGGAGGAAGGAGACGGTATGTCGAAACCCACTCAATCGTCGAGCCTTTCGGCGGACAGCAAGTCCCTCGAGAAGTTCGGCTACAAGCAGGAGCTGCGCCGCGGCTTGGGCTTGTGGGACGTCGTGCTCTACGGCGTTCTGTTCATGGT
>CAJUFS010000127.1 GCA_910585575.1 uncultured Adlercreutzia sp.
CTTCCCCAACCGCGTCGAGGATCCCACCCTCGTGCGCCCCGACATGTGGAAGTAAGCACCACCTATTCGATGGCTTCCGGGCAGCTCGAACAGGCTGCCTAGGGGCTACCACCCTCCCTCGGGAACAGCTTAGGGCAGCTGCCTGAGGGGATAGTTAGAAAAGAAAGGGGAACAGGTTTCAACGCACGAAGCGGCCTGTTCCCCTTTTTTAGTACGCGGTAAGGGCAAATATGCGCGTACGAAACAGAAGACGGGTCTCCTCCTTATGGCGCGTCTTCTGGCAATACTCACCTCAAGGGAAAGATAAAGGAGGGTTATATGGCTCAGGAGAAAATCGCTCCTCAAGGCGAGGGCAGCGGCTTCCAGATGAACTACACCAAGGGCCTTATCTTCATGCTCATCTCTGCGACGGGCATGGGCCTGGTGCCGCTGTTTTCGCGTTGGGCAACGCGTACCGACATGTTCGACGGTGCTCTCGGCCTGAATGCCGGCGACTCCATCGGCGCTCTCATGGCCTGCGGCCGCATGGGCATGGGCGTTCTGTTCTTCGTCATCTTGATGTTCGCCACCGGCAAGGTGGAAACCTTCAAGAAGCTGAAGCTCACGCCCGCCATCGCGCTGGGCGGTCTTATGATCGGCATGTCGCTGGCCTGCTACGTGACGTCTACGTTGCTCACCACGGTATCCAACGCCGTTATGTTCATCTACACTGGCCCGGTTATCTGCGTGCTCGCTGCGCGCATCTTCCGTAAAGAGCCCATGAGCGCTCTGCAGTGGGTGTGCCTCTGCGTCGTGTTCGTTGGTATGTTGTTCGGCGAGGGCCTGCTCGGCTTCGGCGTTGGCGGTCAGGCTTTCGGCCTTGACTTCAACCTGGAGACGTCCACGCCCGAGTTCCCGCAGAAGGGCATCGGCGACGCCTTCGGCCTGCTGTCCGGTCTGTTCTACGGCCTGTCCATGTTCTTCAACGGCTACCGCAAGGATGCCGACACCACCGCCCGTGGCGTGTGGAACTTCATCTTCGCGGTGCTGGGTGCTGGCATCATCACCGTTATCCTGAACTCCCTGGGCTCCAACCCGGGCATGGAGAACTGGGCTCTGAACATCCACTTCACCACGTTCAACTGGATTGGTGCGGTGCTGCTGTGGATCATCTGCGGCCCCATCGCTCTGGGCTGCCTGCTGGTGGCCGGCCGTAACCTGCCCGCCATGGACTACGGCACCATCGCTTACTGGGAGGTTCCCGTTGCCATCTTCATCGGCATCGTGATCTTCGCCGAGCCCATGTCCATCAACAGCTGGCTGGGCGTCATCCTCATCTGCGGCGGCGGCGCCTTCCCCACGGTGAAGGCCATGCTGGCCCGCAAGGGCACGGGCGACGTCGACCAGAAGACGCTGGAAAGTGTCGAGGCCGAGAACAAGGCCGAGGTCGAAACCCAGGATCTGCCGTAAGGCATTCTCCGAAAGCGCCCGTGCCCGTCATGGGCGCTTTCTCTGCAATGCGTCGCATTGCGCCACTTCCGAAGCTGGCTGGCATTCGGTGGTGGGAGAGGGGAGAGCCCCTTTCCGATCAGCAAACGTCGAGTGCGGGCTCGTCCCGCGCCCTGGCTTAGGAAGACTCAGAGTATAGCGTCCCTCAGGGGCGTAAGAAGAGGAGGTCCGTCCATATCCGCTCAACCCGGATGGGCGGGCCTTTCTGTTGATAAAGGGGGTGGTCCTGTGAGGACTGCACAAAGCAAAAAGGGGTTTGGAAAGGATCTGGGTGATTTTCATGGCATCTAGCGACACAATGGTGGCAAGCTCTGCTACCGCCGAGGAAGAGCACGCCACTTTGAGACGCGTCGCCGTCTCGTCGTTCCTCGGCAACTTCATCGAGTGGTTCGATTACGCGTCCTACTCGTATTTCGCCACGGTAATCGCCCTGGTGTTCTTCCCGGCGTCGAATCCCACCGTCGCCTTGATGGAGACCTTCGCCGTGTTCGCTCTTTCGTTCTTGATGCGTCCGGTGGGCGCGTTCTTCTGGGGGCACATGGGTGACAAGAAGGGGCGCAAGTGGGCCCTGGCAACCTCCATCCTTCTGATGACCGGCGCCACGTTCTGCATCGGCCTGCTGCCCACCTTCGCAACGGTGGGACTCTTGGCCCCGGCACTGCTGTTGTTGCTGCGCATGGTGCAGTCGTTCTCCGCTTCCGGCGAGTATGCCGGTGCCGCCACGTTCCTGGCCGAGTACGCCCCGGCCAATCACCGCGGACTGTATTGCTCGCTGGTGCCCGCTTCCACGGCTACGGGCCTTTTGGTGGGCTCCACCTTGGCCACGCTCATGTTCGTCAGCTTCGGCCACGACTCCGCTTTCGTGACCGAGTGGGGCTGGCGCATTCCGTTCTTGCTGGCCGGTCCGCTGGGCATCATCACGCACTACATTCGTACGCGCGTCTCTGACTCGCCGGTGTACCAGGAGATGCAGGACAAGCTGGAAGCAAAGGGCGAAACCGACGATACGCCCATCAAGCTGCTGTTCACGAAGTACTGGAAGCCGCTGCTGGTGTCCTTCGGCGCCTGCATGCTGAACGCTGTGGGCTTCTACGCGGTGCTTACCTACCTGCCGAACTATCTGCAGGACACTATCGGCTACGATGCCGGTGCCTCGTCGCTGATCACCACCATCTGCCTGGTGGCCTACATCGCGTTCATCTTCCTGTCCGGCCGCGTGTCCGACCGCTTCGGCCGCAAGAAGATGCTCATCATTGCCTCCATTGGCTTCATCGTGTTCACGGTGCCGGCCTTTATGCTCATGGGAAGCCAGAACTTCTGGATTATTCTCGTAGTGGAGCTGGTCATGTGCCTGCTGCTTACCATCAACGACGGTACGCTGTCCAGCTACCTGTCCGAGACGTTCCCCACCGAGGTGCGCTACTCGGGCTTTGCGGTGAGCTTCAACTTTGCCAACGCCATCTTCGGCGGTTCGGCGTCGTTTATCTCCATCGCCTTGATTGAGGCGACGGGCAATGCCATCGCGCCGGCGTGGTACATGGTGGCCATTTCGGTTATCGCGCTCATAGCCATGTGCCTGACCCACGACAACTCCAGGAAGAAGCTCACTGACATTCAGTAGCTTCGGGGTGTAATTTGCAGCCCCGCAGACGTCGGAAGGGGAGGGTCCGGCGGGGGCTGCAAATTTTTATGCACGTGAGCGACGTCCCTGGAAAAAGGGGCGTCGCTTTGTTTTTGTGCACGAACACGGCGTAACCTTTTTGGGGAAGAATAGCGACTCCGGCGACGAGGGCGGCCG
>CAJUFS010000128.1:0-2096 GCA_910585575.1 uncultured Adlercreutzia sp.
GAGAACGTCTCGGAAGACGAGATCAAGGACATGGTGGCCGAAAACGCCGAGCTTCTCGACGACGAGAAGCGCATGATCAACGACATCCTCGACCTGTCGGACATGACGGTGCGCGAAATTATGAAGCCCCGGGTGGACATGATCATGGTGGAGGACACCGAATCGGCCCGCACGGCTCTGGACCGCATGCGCGGCACCGGTTACTCGCGCCTGCCCGTCTACCACGAGGAAATCGATGACGTCATTGGCATTGTCTATTACAAGGACCTCATCTCCCCGCTGATGGACGGCCGCCTGGAAGAACCGGTCATCGACTACATGTTCGAGCCTTACTACGTGCCCGAGACCAAAAACGTGCTGCCGCTGCTTTCCGAGCTGCAGGCCGAGCACCAGCAGATGGCCATCGTGGTGGACGAGTACGGTGGCACCGACGGCCTTATCACCATGGAAGACATCGTGGAGGAAATCGTCGGCGAGATCATCGATGAGTCCGACAATGACCGCGACCTGGTGATCCTTCTGAACCCCGACCAGTGGCGCGCCGACGGGCGCCTGCCGGTGGAAGACGCCATGGAGCTCGGTTGGCCGCTGGAGGAATCCGACGACTACGAGACGCTGGCCGGCTGGATCATCCACACGCTGGACTCCGTTCCCAAGGTGGGCGACGAGCTGGTGGTCGCCGGCTTCGCCTTCAAAGTCGAGAAGATGCGCCGCTCGCGGATATCCATCGTCCGCGTGACGCGCCTTCCCGAGGCAAGTTGTGAAGAGACGGTAACGGCTTCATAACGCGCCTTTCGGGGTCTTCCAATGCGACCTGCGGGAACCCAGCCGACGGGCTTTGTCAAGCGAACAAAACGTGGACATCGGCGCACGCCGTTTTCGCCTTTCGGCCAACTTAGGGTAGAATAGCCGCGTTGAAAAACAGCATAGATTTCCATGCCTGCAGCAAACTCCACTCATTAATCCAACACGCTGCTGCCGCTTATGCGGTTGGTTTCGTGCTGTCGAGAAAGGAAATGAGTGGTTACAAGGCGCAAAAAAAGTCATCGCGGCATCGTTGTGGCAACGATGCTCGCCCTGTGCGTGCTGCCTATGCTAGCCGTCAGCTTCCTGGGCTTCGATTGGGCATCGGCCGGTTCCCACGATACGAACGCCACCACCTTCGGCCTCGATCAGCAGAGCGCCGAGGCCCGCGAGGCCAACGGCGTGGATCCCGATACCGTGCAGGATAAATCCGACGCCGACATTCTCGCCGTGGAAGACGTGGCCGAGGAAGCCTCGCTGCGCACCGCCTCGTCGCGCGATGTGAGCGCCGGCGTGCAGGAAATTGCCGAAGAGCAGGAAGCGGCGCGCATTGCCGCCGAAGAGGCCGCCCGCGCGGCCGAGCAGGAAGCCATCGAGCGTGCCGACGCCACGCGCTCCCGCTACTACGCCACCTACGGCTCGCTGCCGGCGGGCGATGTCGATTTCTCTGTGGGCCGCGACGCATTCATCGCCGAGTGGACCGAGCGTATCAACAACTACCTGGCGGGCAGCCCCCTGGCCGGCCACGGCGAGACCTTCGCCACCGCCGCCTGGGAGGCAGGCATCGACCCGCGTTGGTCGCCGGCTATCTCGAACACCGAGTCCACGAAGGGCCGCGTGTGCTTCAAGTCGCACAACGCCTGGGGTTGGGACCAGACGAACTGGCCCGACTGGGATACCGCCATCCGCGCCCACGTGCGGGGCCTCGCGCGCGGCTACGGCTTCACCATCAGCTACTCCTACGCCCAGCGCTACTGCCCCCCGAACTACGACAACTGGTACCGAGATACTTTAAACCAGATGACGCTCATCTAAATTAGTGAGAAAATGCCGCAAGGCATTTTCTTTTATAGGGAGGAAACGCGACTATGAGCAATGTCATTGTGGTGGGATGCGGGCGCGTGGGCTCGCAGCTGGCCAACATGCTCTCCGATAACGGCAACAACGTCTGCTGCATCGACAAGAACGCCGATGCCTTCGCCAACCTTGGCCGCAACTTCAACGGCAGCACGGTCCAGGGCGTGGGCTTCGACGAGGACGTGCTCATCCGCGCCGGCGTGGAGGAATGCGAC
>CAJUFS010000128.1:2106-2547 GCA_910585575.1 uncultured Adlercreutzia sp.
TGGAGTTCAGACGTGTGCTCTTCCGATCTCTCATGTGCGCGGAAGTGGCCAACCACCTGTTCGGCGTGCCCCATGTTATCTCGCGCCTGTACAATCCCGACCACGAGCGCGCCTATATGCAGCTTGGCATCGACTACGTCTGCGGCACGTCGCTCGTGGCCGAGGACGTGTTCTCGAAAATCGTGTCGGGCCACGGCTCCCACATCGAGACCTTCGGCGAGTTCGAGGTGCTGCGGTTCACCTTGGACTTGGCCAGCCGCGACAACGCGAAGACCATCCGCGTCTCGGAACTCGAGCGCGACCACGAGGTGCGCATCATCGCCTTCGAGCGCGCCGACGGCTCGGCGTCCTCCATTCCCACCCCCGATTCGCTGCTGTACGCGGGCGATTCCATCCTGGCCTGCGTGCGCCACGACGTGATCGCGCAGTTCTCGCGCTACA
>CAJUFS010000128.1:2557-2987 GCA_910585575.1 uncultured Adlercreutzia sp.
AGTTCAGACGTGTGCTCTTCCGATCTGAGAAGCTGGCCACGGCCGACCGCCTATCGGTGCAGCTGACCGGCCGCTACCTGGTCATTCACGGCGACGGCTGCGACTCGCGCTATCAGGAAGACGCCGGCATCCGTGGGGCCGACGTGTTTGTGGCCACCACCGGCCAGGACGACTCGAACCTCGTGTCCTGCGAAATCGCCCAGCGCGTGTTCCACGTGCCCCGCTGCATCGCCCGCGTGAACAACCCGAAGAACGAGCGTATCTTCCGCGAGGTGGGCATCGAATGCGTGTCGTCCACGACGCTTATCGCGAACCTTATCGAGGAGGAAGCTCTGCTAGGCTCGGTGTCGGTTGTCTCGTCGCTGACCCATGGCAACGTGGCTCTGGCCGAGGTGATGGTGCCGCGCATGCGCCATTTCTCCAACGAGGA
>CAJUFS010000129.1 GCA_910585575.1 uncultured Adlercreutzia sp.
TTCGCCTTGGCGATGGAGGCCGCGGTCACGGCCGGGGTGGCCGGCTTCGCGGGCTGCTCAGGAGCAGCGAGCGCATCCGCTGCATACATGAACGGCTTGGCTAAGCCCTTGGTGGAAGGATTGTAGTCGCTCGCCACAAAGGGGGTCTTCTTGTCACCCTTATAGTAGGCACGCATATCCTGAAGCAAGGTATAGCAACGCTCCCAGGTCTTCTCAGCTGCGACATCAGCGGCTTTGTTGGCCAACGCCGTGCGATCGGCCTTCGGAGTCTTGAGCATCTGGGCCTCGACCTTGTCGTGCTGGGCAATGAGCTCCTTCTGGAGCGCGTCCAGGTACGCGCGGGCGCCCGGCGCCACGTTAGTGCGATCGCCATTCGCCAGCGTGTTGATGTCCATCAGTACATAGGGAAGGTACTGATCCCATTCGCCGGCGCTACGTGCCATGGCCACGCTATCACGTCCGTAGCTGTCGCCCTGATGGACAGGGTCAAGATCCTGGCTGCCGTAACGCTCGTTCACCTCGGTCATCAGCGCAGCATAGTTGGGGATGGCCACCGAGAACTCGTCGCGGTTCAGCGCGAGCCACTCAACCGTGGCAATCTCAGGATCGAGATTGCGCTTGATCTCGAACATGTGGCTCTCAAGCGAATCTTGACGACCAACACCCGTCACCGAAGCAGAGACATCCTCTTTCAAGCCCTCAACGTTGTCGGCTCGCGCACCCAGAGAGCGAACCATGTCAAAGGTGGTATAGCTATCGCGACCAGGCGTAAAGAAAAGAGGGGCGTCCGTTACGCCAGTAATTTGGCCACGCGAACTTACCTCATACTCCAGATTTGCTAGGGAGTCAAAGTAAGCACGAGCAATCACATAGCGGGAATACTGGCCATTACCCTCGTTGGTGCGAGCATAGGTGCGCGCTATATCAGGGGTACCATCCTCGAAGGTCTTTAGAAAACCTTCTTCCGTCGGCATTGAAACGAGTTTTTCGGAATGGAGCACGCCCTCGTCGCTCGGATTCACCTTATACCACAGACTTCCCATATTGGGATTTGCGGATGCTTGATCTTCGGGCAGCTGAAAAGCGATCCACTGATGGCCCGACACTACCGACAGTAGCCAAGTTTCTTTGCTGTCGCTAATGATAAGCTGATCGCAACTGTAAGCACCATACTCATCAACGAGGCGACCGATAAGCTCAATGCCCTCGCGGGCGGTTTTGCTCTGCCCCAAGATGATAGACGCATAGTTGAACTCGCCAATGCCGTCTTCAGGATTGGGATCAACGGCCTCAACCTCGTCGCTCGCATAGATGCTCAACGTTGCAGAACAGGCAACGCCATTCTCGTTGATTCCAGCTGCAGAATAGGCGTTATCGGCTCCCTCCCAACCGTTGATACCGTGATCACGAACGAACGTATAGCGGAAGGTCTTCGTTGGGGAGACCCATCGGAAGTTAGGCCCATCGGCGAAATCGCCATTTTCATTAGACTGATAAACAAAACCAGCTTCATGCGCCGGCTCCACGCCGAAAATTTTTACACCACGAGGAGCCGTATCTTCAGCACGACCGAAATACCAAGTGTTCTTCTCCTGGGTTAGCGAATCGGGCATCCATACCTGAGTGCAGGCCAGGGCCTCCAGGGGCACGCCGGCCACCAGGGTTCCAGCCAACGCAAGCGGCAGCGCCAGCTTGCCTAGATGAGAGAGTTTCATGCACTCCCCTTTCTCCATCTTTGGCCGCAGCATACCCTGGGGGCACGCGCGGCTCCTGCCAAAGATCGAGAACCTGGGCAGTCTCGGACGTGCGCACGGTTTCCTCTCCTAAAACCGGGGCCGTCCAGTTTCCTCGAACACGCAAGAACCTACCAAATGAGCGCCCCCCCCCGCAAGGGTTTTCGATGAGAAAATACTCATGGTTATGGGTGTATTTCGGGTTTAGAAAAATGTTTCACCAGGTAAATAGCATGACCGCAACAAAACGTCTTCGAGAAAACCCGCCAAAAAAGGCAGCACAGAGAGCCCGGCGCCCCTTCCCGGCGCCGGGCTCTCGTTGTCGTAGTGGGGCGCCCCGCCGCTGCCAGCCTGAAGCGGCGGGGGCTTCTCG
>CAJUFS010000130.1 GCA_910585575.1 uncultured Adlercreutzia sp.
GCAGCGGAGCGGCGCGTGCCCGGAGCGGGATGCCGCCCCCGCCCGCGGACGACCCGGAAAACCAGAGCGACCCGCGAGCAAGCCGAAGGCGAGCAAGCGGGAGCCGTCATCCCGCAAGCGGCGTCCGCCCAAGCAAGCGGGAACCGGCCCTACGCGAAGATCTCCTTCTCCACCACCAGCTCGTTCTTGATGTGGCCCACCAGCTTCTGCAAGGCATCGATGCAGTTGGGGCGGATGTCGGCGCCGATGAGCACGTACATGAGGGAATCACCCACCTCGCAGCGGCCCTCGTTCAGCCAGGTGCGCACGTAGTAGACGCCCGGCCAGGTAAGGGCCTCGGCCTCGGCGGCGGCCAGGCCTTCGGCGTCGTAAGAGAATTCCACGGCCACCACTTCACCCAAACCCTCCACGCCTTCGCGCACCTGGGCCTTCGGCGTGATGCGCACCACGCCGTTATGGGTAAGGAACATGCCGCACTGGGCGGCGGCCGGATCGGCCTTGGCCTCGCGGAGCCACTGATCGACGGAGGGTTCTTGCTTTGCCATGGGGCAACCTTTCTCGCAAACGCCAATGATCGCTTCAAAGTCCAGGCTTCAGCTCGACTTTATTGGTTGCTGAGAATAATACCAGAGTTCCCGCTGAGCGCCCGCTTGTTTTTCCTCACGGCGATTTAACGGGTCAGACACACAAATATGACCTCGATGCTGGTACTATAGGCGCCATCTTTGACACACCGCCGATGCCTGGCCGCAGGCATGGCCCCGCAACACCGAACAATCTGGGCGCCCCAAGCGCATCGCCGCCAAGCGCCCCTTCAGCAGAAAGGATGCTCCATGTCGCTTCCCGCTTCCGACCTGACCAAGCAGCCCGACAACCGCACTACCATGGAGCTGGGCGCCGTGCTGCCCGAAACCGCCGAGGTGCGCGACGATCACCTGTTCATCGGCGGTGTCGACATGGTAGAGCTGGCCCGCGAGCAGGGCACGGCCTTGTACGTCTTCGACGAGGCTGACCTGCGCCACCGCATGGAGACCTACCGCGAGGCCTTCCGCAGCCGTTACGAGAACTCCGACATCATCTACGCCTCCAAGGCCTTCCTCAACAAGGAAGTCGTGCGCATCGCCAACGCCGAGGGACTCTGCCTCGATGTGTCCGGTGGCGGCGAGCTGGCCTGCGCCCAGTCGGTGGACTTCCCTATGGAGCGCATCTTCGTGCACGGCAACAACAAGACGCCCCAGGAGCTGGAGGAGGCTATTTCTGCCGGCGTGGGCCGCATTGTGCTGGACAGTCGCATCGAGCTGGCCCGCGTGAATGAGATTGCCGGCCGCTTGGGCAAGGTGCAGGACGTGTATATGCGCATCACCCCCGGCGTGGAGGCCGACACCCACGAGTACATCCGCACCGGCTGCGAGGACTCGAAGTTCGGCTTCACCATGCGCGAGGACTTCGCCTTCAAGTGCGTGGCCGACGTGCTGGCTGCCGAGAACGTGCGCCTGGTGGGCCTGCACTGCCACATTGGGTCGCAGATTTTCGCCCTGCACTCCTTCCGCGAGGCCGCGGCCGTGATGGTGGAGTTCATGGCCCGTATCCGCGACACCTACAACCACGAGATTACCGAGCTGGATCTGGGCGGCGGCTTAGGCATTGCCTACCTGGCCGAGCACCAGCCCTCCACCATCGACGACTTCGCCGAGGTTACCTGCTCGGCGGTGCGCGACCTGTGCGCTCTGCACAACCTGCCGCTGCCGCGCCTTCTGGTGGAGCCCGGTCGCAGTCTGGTGGCCAACGCCGGCGTCACCCTGTACACCGTGGGCATTCTGAAGACGCTGCCCGGCATTCGCAAGTATGTGGCCGTGGACGGCGGCATGTCCGACAATATCCGCACGGCCCTGTACCACGCCGACTACGAGCCCACCATTGCCAACAAGGCCGGGCAGCCGCGCACGGAAATTGTCACCCTGTGCGGCAAGCACTGCGAAAGCGGCGACGCCGTGGTTATCGACATGCCGCTGCAGACCCCCGATCTGGGCGACATTGTGTGCGTCTTCGGCACCGGCGCCTACAACATGACCATGGCCAGCAACTACAACGGCCAGCCGCGCCC
>CAJUFS010000131.1 GCA_910585575.1 uncultured Adlercreutzia sp.
CGCCACGGCGCGTACCGAAGTACGCTTGGGCGAAAGGCGGGGCAATTCCAGGCACTTGTCGGACCCTCGCTGACTTCCTTAGGCGTATTCCGAAAATTACTAATTGAGATAGGTAGAATGAAGGAACCCTATGAACCCCCAGCGTGTGCTTGATTCGTTTTTGGAGATGATTCCCATTGAGAGCCCTTCGTGGCATGAGGCGCCTATGGCGGCCTACTGCACCGAGCAGTTGGCGAATCTGGGGTTCACGGTGACTTTCGACGATTCGGCTCGCGAGACGGGGTCGGATACGGGCAACCTTATTGCGCACTTGCCGGGTACGGTGCCGGGGCGCGTGGCGTTTTCCGCGCATATGGACACGGTGAAGCCCTGTGCCGGCATCGAGGCCGTTATCGAACAGCGCCATGTGTGCGACGACGTCACCTGCCGCATGGTGGCAGCGGTGTGCTCGGCAGGGGACACCATTCTTTCCGCCGACGACAAAGCGGGCATTGCCGCTATCTTCGAGGGCGTTCGCTCGGTGGTGGAATCCGGAGCGCCGCGGCCCGACCTGACCGTGCTGTTGACCACCTGCGAAGAGCAGAGCCTGCTGGGCTCGTCGGCCTTGGCCGCCGATGCGCTGCAGTGGCCGGCCGATCTGCCCGCGGCTTCTCGCGGCACGGAGTGCGAGGGGCTGCTGGACGGCACCCAGGCGGTGCCGCTGTTCGTGCTCGATGCCGACGGCGCACCGGGAACTATCATCATGGGGGCGCCCTACCACTTCACGCTGCGTGCCGCCATTTCCGGCCGTGCCGCCCATGCGGGCGTCGAGCCTGAATGCGGCGTATCGGCCATCCAGATTGCCAGCGCTGCCGTGGCCGCCATGCCCCTGGGGCGCATCGATGAGTGCACGACGGCCAACATGGGGCACATCGAAGGCGGCGTGGCGGTGAACATCGTGCCGGCTGCGTGCCAGCTGGAAGGGGAGTGCCGTTCGCTCTACGAGGATCGCGTGATGGCCCAGCGCGACGCCATGACCCGGGCCCTTGAGGAGGCAGCCGCCCAGTTTGGGGGTTCGGTGGATATCGCTTGGACGGTGGACTACCCTGCTGTGGTGCATACGGCCGACGATGCCATCATACAGCACCTGGAAGCGGCCGCCCGCGCGGCTGGCCTGGAGCCCCGCCATGCCATTTCCGGCGGCGGCGCCGACGCCAACGTGCTGGGCACCAAAGGGGCCGACGCCATCACCCTGGGCATCGGCATGACGAACTTCCATTCCGTCGATGAATATATATTAGTAGAGGACCTGGAAGCCATGGCCCGTTACGTAGAGGCCATCATCGCTGAATACACGGCGTAGGGCGGTGCCGCCGGTTGGCGGCCGCTTGTTCCTGGCATGGCCGAACAGCTGCCGTTCTCCATCCCGGAGCACGCGGCACAATCTAACGAAAGGGCCGCGAAGCTTCAGAAGACTTCGCGGCCCTTTCTGGGAGGGACACAACCTGGGATCTGCGCTGATCAGGGGAGGCAGATTCTTGACAGATCCCGGCTATGCGGAATTAGCCGTTGATGGTGGTTCCCTGGGCGAGGGCTCCACCCACCAGGCTGCCGAAGGTAAGAGAGCGTCCATGGCTCAGACCAGGGCAGGTGACGGGATAGGTAAAGTTGAAGAAATCGCCCTGAACGTTGCCGACGGCAAAAAGGCCGGCAATGGGCTGATCGTCCTCGGTGCACACCTGGGAGTTGCTGTCGACATGCAGGCCGAAGGGCACGACCAGGGTCTTGGCTGGCACGTTCAGCGCGTAGAACGGCGGGGTGTCAACCGAGGCGAGGAAGCGCTCGGGAACGCCGAAGTCAACATCGTTGCCGTTGGCGCACAGCTCGTTATAGCGCTCCACGGTAGCCTTGAACTCGTCGGCCGGGATGCCCAGCTGGGAGGCAAGGTCCTCGAGCGTGTCGGCGCGGTACATGAGGTTCTGATCGACCGCGGTGTCGATCTTCTCGGCGATGCCGTTGAGCAGACCGTCGGCAGTCAACGGAGCCTGGGCGCGTACCTTCTTCTCGTAGTCGCCGTCGAAGATGCTCCAGGCAACGTTGCCCGGCGTGT
>CAJUFS010000132.1 GCA_910585575.1 uncultured Adlercreutzia sp.
TCGAGTGGTTCGACAAAGCCTGGAAGTTCGTGGACGAGAAGTACGGCCGCGCGCTTATCGCCAGCGACTCCATCACGCCCGAGGAAGAGCGGGCCATCGCCGAGGAAATGAGCGAGCTCATCGGCTTGTCCGCCGATTTCTGCCAGGCCAAGCACCTGCGCATTGAGCTGGACACTTTCCGCAAGAACATCATGGCTGACGAGGGCCTGTTCACCGGCCGTTACGACACCCGCTTCACCGAGCCGGCCTACATGGACGTGCAGGGCGACAATGAGTTCTTCGCCGGCGAGGATCCCTCGGGCGACGCTATCATGACGCCGGACGAGTCCGCCTGGATGATGCTCGTGCAGGAAACCGGCTTCAAGGGCTCGCCGAACAACGTGCTGCTGTCCTTCAAGGTGAATGAGGACTGGAACTGGACCCATCAGGCGCCCGGCACCATGGGCAGCCCCGTGTGCCCGAACACCGCCTACGACATGGGCACGGCCCTGCGCCGCAACCCCTACTGCCGCGTGCTGTTCTTCGGCGGCATCCACGACGCCGCTACCCCGTTCTGGAACGTGAAGCACTCCATCTCGAAGATGTTCCTGCCCAAGAGCATCACCGACCGCATCGAGTACCACGTGCACGAGAACGGCCACATGGCCTACGAGGACCAGCCCACCCTGGAAAAGATGGCCCCGGAACTCGCCGCTTTCTACGACAAGCGCCATCAGAACTAAGCTAGGGGCTGCGCCCAGCTTCAGCTGTACCGAAGGCAAGAAGGCCTCCCACCAACCAGGGTGGGAGGCCTTCTTATGCTGAGAGACGGGGCGATAGGGAGGGAGATCGCCCCGGTTCGGGGAGAACGAAAGCGGGGCTACTCGACCGCGCCAGCCAGAAGCTTGGCCACGTGGCGGCCCTCCACCGAGCTGCGCCCGCAGGCCACGCCTACGATATACTCGGGGTAGTTGCCGCTGAAGAAGCTGCCAGACACGTCGCCGGCGGCGTAAAGGCCCTCGATGACGTTCAGTTCGGGGTCGAGCACCTGGCAGTTCTCGTTGATGCGCAGACCGTCGATGGTGGTCAGAAGCGATCCGCCGAACCAGCAGCCGTAGAAGGGCGCCTGGCGAATGGCGGACAGGCGGTAGGCCTCCTTGCCGAAGTCCTCGTCAACCTGGTTGTCGTAGAAGCCGTTGTACTTCTCCACCTCGGCGAGGAAATTGTCCTTGTCCTGGCCGGCAAAGCCCAGCAGGTCGGCCAACTCCTCTAGCGTGTCGGCCTTCATAAGGATGCCGGATTCCTGGGACATCGCGGTGTACTCGTCGAAGGTCATGCCCATCTCGATATAGGGAACCACGCGCGAGCAGCCCACGGTCTCGAAGCGCAGCATGTCGTCCATCATGTTGGAGTCGTACACCTGGCACCACACGCCACCGGGCTGGTAATTGGCGGCAAAGCAGATGAAGTCATAGGGGGTCGACTCGTTGGCGAAGCGCTGGCCGTGGCGGTTCACCTTCATGAACGGCTGGCTGCCGATGTTCTCCTGGAAGATGTTGCCGCGGAACACCGAGTTCTCGCCGTCGCCCTCGTAGCCGGCGTCAACGCCCGGGGCCACGGCGCCGCGGTCGAAGATCATGGGAGCTGCGTCGATGTCCTTGGAGGCGCCGGCCCACAGACCCGCGCGGATGCCGTCGCCAGTGCAGGTGGGGTTGAAGCTGGAAGCGGTGCAGCAGCCGACGGCGGCAGGCTGCAGGGCGCGCATCATCACGGGGTTCGCCGCATAGCCGCCGGTGGCCAGCAGCGTGTTCTTCGCGTTCACCTGCTTGTAGCCATCTTTGGTGCTGAAGACGGCGCCGGTCACCTTGCCGTCGGCGTGCAGCAGCTTCACCATCTCGTGCTCGAACAGGATGTCGTGGCCCTGGCCGGCCAGGCGTTCGGCGATGACGTCGTTGCGCATGGGCGGCACGTAGGAGGGCTCCCACAGGTGCTGCACGTAGGGCACGTAGTAGTCGGTGCCGCCCGTACTGTGCGCAGGCGGCATGTCCAGCAT
>CAJUFS010000133.1:0-304 GCA_910585575.1 uncultured Adlercreutzia sp.
GGCGATGCACAGGGCCAGCAGTAGGGGAAGCGAGACATCGCCCGCCAGAATGAGCAGGCCAGCGGCGAGGGAGATGAGCCCCACGGCGCCATCGGCCACAATCATGATGAGCTTGCGGTTGTGCTTGTCGGCCACAATGCCCCCGAAGGGCGAAAGCAGTCCGATGGGCAGCATGGCGCACATATTCATGGCAGCCAGGGCCAGGGCGCTGCCGGTACTTTCGGTGACGTACCACACGATGGCATAGCCGGCGGCGAAGCTGGTGATCATAGAAGCCAGATCGGAAGAGCGTCGTGTAGGGAAA
>CAJUFS010000133.1:314-1824 GCA_910585575.1 uncultured Adlercreutzia sp.
AGGAGATGATGGCGAGCCAGTTTTTAGCCAGCGGAAGCCCCGCGGCACTCAGGCCGGGGGTGTCGATGTCGCAGTCGCGGCTGGACGCGGCTTCGGGTGCGGAAGGTTGCGGGTGGTCGTTCTGAGTCATAGGTGCTCCTTGGAAAGACAAGCGCCGAGGGGCGCGGAATGCGGTCAGGTGCAAGAGTGCGGTTGCGACGGCCGTTGCGCCACCGCTTCTGGGTTGCAAAAGAAATTGGCCGACGCATCGGGTTGCGGGCGCGCAAAAAACAGTTGCCCTCAGGGGCAACCGGCGCATTGCGGCAACGCGGCTATGTTAGAGGTAAAGCACTCCGGCCATCAAAACACCTGTCCTTGGGCACAGGGCCCGATAGGTTTCCAAGTTTGACCAGTGTAAGGGGAGAAAGCGGAAGCGTCAACTGTCTTGCGGCGGCTCGGGAGGGGGTTAGAGGGAGGGCCCAGCGTGTCGGGCGTGGCGAAGATTGCGCTCCTCTCGGGTTCTGCGCTGCTATTCCTGGTGATGCTGGCCATGGCGTTGGCCGTGGCCGGATCTGGCGCCTTGGCCCTGGCCGTTGCTGTTGCCTGCCCCTGCGCCGTGACCAGCCCCTGCGCCCGAGCCGGAGCCGTGGTCGTGGGACTCGTTTTCGCAGAGGTGGTCGATGGCATCGTGCAGCTCGCGCATGGTCATGGAGGCGCAGTCGTCCACGGTTAAGGAGTCGTCGAGCTCGGCCAGCTCGCAGGCGGCACGGTAGCGGCCGACGCCCATGCCGGCGGCCGCGGCGGCTGCGCGGGTGGCCTCGTCGGCATGGTGGCAGGCGCCTTGGTAGGGATGGCTCGCAAGCACGGCGTCGCTTTGGGCCTGCAGTTCGGAAGACAACGCGGCGTTGTCGGAGGTAATGTTTACGTCCACGAAGGCGTCCTCGGCCAGATACGGCGCCATGGCCTCGCTTTCCATGAGGGTGTTGAAGGCCTCTTCGTAAGACTTGCCTTCCAGGGAAAGGGCATCCAGCACCGCGGCGCCGTCGTCGTTGATGGCGGTGGCGGCCACCACGCGGTCGAAGTTGTTGACGGTCAGCTCCAGGGACGGGTTCACATCCACGCCCACGAAGGCGGCCGGCTGCTGCCATAGGTGCCAGCCGGCGGCGCCCAAGATGCCGACCAGCAGAAGGCAGGCGGCCGCAGCCAGGGGCGCCCACCGATGGCGTCGCCGGAGCGAACGGGCGGCGGGGACGGTGGGGGCTGGCGAGCCTGCGGAATTAGGTTCGGCGGGGGTTGCCGCAGCGGGGCCTGGGGTTGAAGGGGCGGCCGTCGCCCTGGCCGCCTCGCCCTGCCGTGCCGCCTCAATGGCGGCCAGGGCGCGCTCTTTCGCTGCCGTGGGGGCCTTCACCTGCAGAAGCGCCTCGCGCACGTCGCGCTCGAAGTGGTCGTTGGCCGGGTGCGTCATGAGAGCACCTCCCTCAAGTATTTCTTGCCCCGCGCGATCCACGAGTACACCGTGTTCACGGGCGCA
>CAJUFS010000134.1 GCA_910585575.1 uncultured Adlercreutzia sp.
AAGCACTTCACTACCAGTGCGCTTATCAAATTCACGCTGCCCACCATGGCCATGATGATCTTTACCTCGTGCTACACCATTGTGGACGGCTTCTTCGTCTCCAATTACGCCGGCAAAACTGCCCTGGCCGCCGTGAACCTGATTTTTCCCGCCGTGATGATCCTTGCCTCCGTGGGCATGATGATCGGCACGGGCGGGAGCGCCCTGGTGGCAAAAACCTTGGGCGAAGGCAACGCGCCGCGGGCGCGGCGCTATTTCACGCTGCTCGTCATCTTCGCTTTCGCTATTGGCTCGGTGCTTGCTATTGGCGGCTGGTTCTTTATGGGTCCGGCGGCTACCATGCTGGGTGCCACAGGACAGATGCATGCTGACGCCACCCTGTACGGCCGCATGATGATGATCTCGCTGCCCTTCTTCCTTTTGCAGTACGCCTTCCAGAGCTTCTTCGTCACTGCGGGCAAGCCGAAGCTCGGGTTCATTGTCATCGTCATCGCCGGCGTCACCAACATCGTGCTGGATTTCCTGTTCGTGGGCGCCTTCGGCTGGGGGCTGCCCGGCGCGGCCCTGGCCACCAACATCGGCGAGTTCTTGGGCGGCCTTCTGCCGGTGCTGTACTTTATACGCAAGCGCGACAGCCACCTGTACTTCGCCCGCCCGCACCTGCGCTGGCGCGTGATCGGCCAGGCGTGCCTGAACGGTTCGTCGGAAATGGTCACGAACATTGCCATGAGCCTGGTATCGGTGCTCTACAACTGGCAGCTTTTGCGCTACATCGGCGAGGACGGCGTGGCGGCCTACGGCGTGATCATGTATACCGCCATGGTGTTCTCATCCATTTTCATGGGCTACGCCGTAGGCTCATCTCCCCTGCTCAGCTTCCAGTTCGGCGCCCGCAACCGCACCGAGATGCGCTCGCTTCTGTGGAAGAGCCTGGGGCTGATTGCCGTGGCCAGTGTGTTCATGTTCCTGGCCGGACAGGAGCTGGCCGAGCCGCTTTCGGCCATCTTCGTCAGCTACGATCCCGAGCTTTTGGCCCTGACCACCAAGGCCTACCGCCTGTACGCCCTGTGCTTCCTGCTGATGGGCTTCGCCATCTACGCCTCGGCGTTTTTCACCGCGCTCAACAACGGCGTGGTGTCGGCCATCATCTCGTTCCTGCGTACCCTGGTGTTCCAGGTGGCCGCTGTCATCATTCTGCCGAAGCTGTTCGGCATCGACGGCATCTGGCTGTCGGTTACCGTCGGCGACGCCTTCGCGGTAACCGTAGCAGCGATATTCATGATCGCCCTGTCCGGCCGCTACGGCTACCGGAAGCACCCCAAGGGGATGGAGAGGAGCGCGTAACTCCCCTCCCGTCGGAGCCGCCGGGTGTTCCGATTCGCTCAAACAGTCCTCGCTTTGGAAAACAGTCCACTGGGCTGTTTTCGTCGCGTGTCGGCGCCCGAGCGAAGCGAGGAAGTACTCTTGGGGTAAACTGCGCTCGGTCGGAACACCCACCGTCTCCTCTACGCCGTCACTCAGCTGAGACGGTGCCCAGAGCACTACCCCGGAGGACTCGCAAGCTAGACGCTATCGGCCCGCAGCGCCTCTACGACGTTGTCGGCTTTGCAGCGGTGCATGCCATAGGCTACCGAGATGCCCATGGCGGCGGCCGTCATGATAAGCGCCAGCCCCACGTAGGTCC
>CAJUFS010000135.1 GCA_910585575.1 uncultured Adlercreutzia sp.
TACTTCGTGAGCATGTCGACGCCGGCCTTGGCACAAGCGTAGGCCGTCGTGCCCAGGTCGCCGCCGCAGGAGGCCATGGAGCCGATGTTCACAATGGAGCCGCCCCCGTTCTGCTGCATATAGGGCAGAACCGTCTTGATGCAGTAGAAAGTGCTGCGAATGTCGCTGGCGAACACGGCATCCCAGTCCTCCAGGGAAATCTCGTCGACACGACCGTCCTTCAGGGCCATACCGGCGGCATTGTTCACCATGATGTCCACCTTGCCCCAGGCTTCAACGGTGTCGGCAATAAGGGCGTCCACGGTCTCGGGCTTCGTAATGTCGAGAAAGTGGAACAGGGCCTCGCCGCCCGCTTCCTTGATGGCGTCGACAACCGCCTGGCCCTTCTCCTCACGGCGGCCGCAGATGACCACCTTTGCGCCCTCGGCCGCGTACATCTTCGCAATACCGATACCAATGCCGCTGGTGGAACCCGTGACGATGGCAACCTTGTCCTTCAAGCGATCCATGGGACCGTCCTTTCTCGCTGTTCCCTCGAGTCCTTCTCGAGCGTAAACGATATAACTTTACCCGAGCTAACACGCCCGTCCGAGACGCGTTCGATCAAGGGGCCCATATACCACGTCAAGGGCCGATTACCCCGCGTCGGAAACGCACTCGGATGCTGTTTAGTTCGATACCGCCGTGATGAGCGTGCCCGTCTCGCCGCGCAGCCCCTCGGCCGCATGGCCCAAGGAGGTGATGAGGGCCTGGCCGCCCGGATGGGCCTCGACGAACTTGATGCAGGCCTGCACCTTCGGCAGCATGCTACCGGGCGCGAACTGCCCCTCGTCGCAGTACTGGCGAGCTTCCTCGGTGGTCATGACGTCGATGGGGCGCTGGTCGGGCTTGTTGAAGTTGAGGTATACCTTCTCGACTGCCGTGAGAATGATGAGCATATCGGCGTGGACGCGCCAAGCCAAAATGGCGCTGACCAGGTCTTTGTCGATGACAGCATCCACCGCCTGATAGGCCCCGTCCTTCATGATCACGGGCACCCCGCCTCCGCCGGCGGCCACGGTCACGCAGCCGTCCTCCATGAGGTCGCGAATGGTTTCCAGCTCCACAATGTCCTGGGGCACGGGGCTCGGCACCATGCGGCGCCAGCCGCGTCCCGCATCCTCCCCCACCTGGCAGCCCGTGGCCTTGGCGAAGGCCTTGGCCTCCGCTTCGGTCATGAAGGCCCCGATGGGCTTCTGGTAGTGCTTGAACGCCGGGTCGTCGGCGTCCACCACCACATGGGTGGGTACATCGGCCACCGAGCGCATGATGTCCTGAGCCCGAAACTCGTTCATGAGCGCACAGGTAAGCTGCGCGCCGATATAGCCCTGGCTCATGGCGTTGCAATCGGCCAGGGGCATGAAGGGCACCTGGCTGTTCTTATCCTTGCTGGCCAGCACGAAGGCCTCGTCGATAATGCCCACCTGAGGGCCGTTGCCGTGGGTGACCACCACGTTGATGCCCTCTTTTACCATGTGGGCCAAGTTCTTCGCCGTGCCATCGAGCAGCTTCAGCTGCTCCTCCGGCGTGTCGCCCAGGGCATTGCCGCCCA
>CAJUFS010000136.1 GCA_910585575.1 uncultured Adlercreutzia sp.
GGTTTCCCTTTGGCGAGGGCGTCGGCGACGGCGCCATTGCTGTGTTGTTCGCCTTAGGCCTGGCTACCTGTCTGGCGGCGCGCATTCCCGCCGCCTCGGTGCTCGGCGCCATGGCCGCCTCCGAGCCGGCTCGCGATGCCTCCATCACCCAGCCGGCCGCCTATCTTCCCTTCGCTCACACCCTGTTTGTGGCCATCCTGCTGTTCCGTGTCGCCTACGGGTTTGCCCTCTCGTTCGAGGCGGTGGAAGGCGTGCCGAACATGACCATGCTCGGGCTTGTTCCCATTGCCCTCATGCTTGTTGTGGCACTTCTGCCCCGCATGCCGCGGGTCGATGTGCTCTATCCGGTGGCGGCTCTGCTCATTATCGCCGGCTTCTTGGCGATCATCGTGCTCAACGGCCGCGTGGCCTATGGGGCGGTGGTCAATGGGCTGCTGTTCACTGGCAGCGAGTGCTTCGAGATGCTCGTGTGGTTCGTGCTCGCCTCTATCGGCGCGCGCAATCCGGTGAATGCCCTTGCGGTCTTCGCCTGGGGGCGGGCTGCCTCGTCGTTCGGCCTTTTGTGCGGCGCCACGGTCGGGCACTGGACAGCGTACCTGCCGAACGGCTTGGAAACCTCCATCCTTGTGGCTTGTGTGCTGTTCCTGTTCGTGACGGCGAACCTGACCCTGCTCAAGGACTTCAGCTTCCGCGGCACCATCGAGGGGGTAGCCGCCGCCGTGCCGCTGCGCCTTGCCGAGGTGCCGAAGCCCTCAGGGGCGTTGTTGGGTTCGAAGGTCGAAGGCAGCGCCGCCTTTGATGCCGGCGGGGCTGGCTGCGGCGCGGACAGAGATCCGGCGACAACGATGCCCGAAGCTAAGGAAGCGCCGAATGCCGCGGCCCTTCCCGTTGAGGCAGTGGCGGCCGAGTTCAAGCTCACCCCGCGTGAAACGGAAATTCTCTCGATGCTCGCCCATGGGCGCAACGCGCCCTACATCCAGGAGAAGCTCGTGCTGTCGCGCAATACGGTGAAGACCCATGTCCAGAACATCTACGCGAAGCTGCAGGTGCATTCCCAGCAAGAGCTCATCGATGTGGTGGAGTCTTTCATCTAGCGGTTTTCTTACAGCACGGACACAGCCGTGCGCCCCTTGCGCGGTAGGTCTACAATGGGGCAAGCGTGATACGCGCGCACTCAGATTGCTTGACAGAAAGGTTGCTCCATGTGGTGTCATAAAGCGCTGGTGGCCTACGACGGCTCGGCTCCGTCCCATAAGGCTCTGGAAGTCATGAAGGAAATTGCCGACCAGAATCCGGCGCTGGAGGTGGTGCTGGTGCACGTCATGCGCCTGTTCTCCTCGGGCGCGGCCGCGGCTGGTGCCGATACCGTTATGGTGGACGACGCCATGGCCATTCGCCGCGAGCTGGAAGAGATTGCCGACAGCCTGGTCAATCCCACCGAGGTAAAGGTGCTCAAGGGCACCTCGCCGGCCGACCTTATTGTGAACTGCGCCAAGGACGAGGGCTGCGACCTCATCAT